>NZ_JADOES010000015.1 GCF_018739885.1 Leptothoe spongobia TAU-MAC 1115
CTGTCGGGAGCTGGTTGAGCGATCACTGTAGGCAAAGGCAAACTTAACCCTGGACCGAATCTGTGCAACCAGCTCTGTCACCTCCAGAAAACGCTCTGCTGTGACACAGGCTTCTACCCAGGACAAACCAAAATACCTGCAAAAAGCATCTACATTACGCCCACGTCCACGCTTTCCATCAAGAATCCGAGCAATCGTATCAGTGCTAATATCAATGTTTTGCTCGTTGAGAATTTCCTTACGAAGACCAGAGAGATAGCCGTTACTATGATTCTCAAAGTCAAAACGCGCAAGCTCTTTAAATTGTTTACGATACTCGGGAAGTAATGTGAGGAAAGATGGAGGACTTAGAGGAGATATAAAGGCTGTTTCAAGACAAGCTTCTTCTACTTTTACTCCAAAGAAGTTGCAAATTGCGGTTATGTTACGAGCCCTGGCACGTGAACCATTCAGGATTCTGGCAATTGTTTCCTTACTTGAATCATAAGCTTGCTCTTCTTTGAGGACTTTCCATAAGTCACTAACATATGAGTCTGGTTGGAAATGCGAAATAGCGCGTTGATGAAATTCTGTGCAATATTGGCGTTTAAGGGTTAGGTAAGCAGGTAAAACATACTCATTTTCATCATTGATGAAATCATCATCTGTAGAGTTTTCAGTTTCCTCAAACAGACCTTCTGGAAGCTCTGCTTCCTGAGCGATGTCCTGCCAAGATAGCCCTAAGGCTTCACAGATAAGAATAAATGTCTCTCTGCGAATAGACTCTCCTCTCCAAAAGCGTTTGAGAGTTGCTGGAGAAGTTTGGGCTGCATCACACCAGCTTTGAGCAGTTTTAGTCCAACCCCGCACTTTCCTGGCAGAATCTATGATATGAATTCCTTCTAGTGATGCTTGAAGACTAACGGCCATACGATGAGTAATGCAGAAAAAGCTTTCGGTTCACTTTTAGCTCACTTTAGCAAACGTAGTAAGTAATAATGAACTACAAGCTGATAATTTACATGTCATTATTCAAAATGAGAGTTTCCGCAAAAAACTTGATGCATGCTTGGGGCTAGCTCTGATAAGGGTTTGCCTCATTTATGTTGTTTTTAGCTCATTGACGCTTCAGATGAGTGCAGTTATCCTTAGCGTGAAACGGAAATTTACCAACTGAATAACTTTAGGAACTCATCAAGTTTTTTGCGGAGCTCGGGTGACTCCTATAGCTACTTCGGCCAATCTTCGTTTCAATGTGCCGTCTATGCTCTAAGGAGGAGCCATGGAAAATGGCAAGCTCACCCATGTGGTTGTGCTTGCAAATCACTCTAAGTCTAATCCATTACCCCCTGATTTGGACCCCTGGTTGATTCCAGGTGGAATTGCGGTTTCAGCCATTCTGGCTGTCGCATATCTAATTAGGTGGCTCGTGCGATTGGTAGAGGTCTGCAAGTCCGACGACTAGGTACTGCCAAGCCAAGCTAATATTTCCATGCTTGGCTTGGTGGGCTGCCATTTTACTCCTTCAATTTTCTATTCAGGCAATGATAACCAGCCAAAAATCTCTCGGGCTGATAAAGCTAACTCAAGGCCAGATATCGAGGGTAAAAGTTTTTGGTCTCGGTAGAGTTTAATGCGTGACTCTGACGAAATAGTCAAAACACTATCTGCTTCTGGATCCAAGAGCCACCCTAGCTCAGTCCCATGCTCAATACAATGAAGTAGTTTTTCCAAAGGCTTGGTCTGAGCTTGCTCTGGCGATAAGATTTCAATCGCCCAATCTGGATAAGTGTCAAATCGATTCGCAATACGGCCAGATGCCTTACGCGGAATTCGCTGCCAGCGAAATACAGAAACATCCGGCACAATCGCGGCCCCACCAAATACACAACGCAGTTCTGAAAATGCCTTAGCAATGCGCTGAGGTTCTCCTGCCCGATCAATTGCTTTGCACAATGCAACTTGCAGTAGACTATGTTCTCCCTGTGGCATTGGCTTTTGCAGTAGCTGATTGTTGAGAAATTCGCTGGCAGGTTGTGTTTCTGGGAGTGCCAGGAAAGAATCTAGTGTGAGAGTTGGGACGGGGCTTTGTACCATGATGGATTGTCCGATGCTTCTTCTATCCTAAGCGTTGGATTTTTGCTGTGTGCTTATAGTCTGTTAACCCACTAATAAATCTTCCTCGGGATAGTGAATGGTGCTAGGTCTAGGATCCCCTAACAGGGCAGACATGAGCAACAAGATCCCAACTCTGCCAATGTACATGGTGATAATAATGATGAGCTGGCCTAGGGTGGATAGTTCTGATGTGATACCTGTGGAAAGGCCAACTGTGGCAAAGGCTGAGACGGTTTCAAACAGAAGCGCGATAAACTCAATGCCTGGGTCCGTCAGGGAGAGCAGAATGGTTACCATCACCACCGTCATCCCTGAGGCAACGACGACACCAACTGCTTTAAGCACTCGTTTATCTGGAATTTCACGCTGGTAAGCCAATACTTCGTCTTCGCCTTTGAGGACCGTGCGGGTGCAGTTGAGCAAAATCCTGACTGTGGTGGTTTTGATGCCCCCACCGGTACTACCTGGGCTAGCACCGATAAACATGAGCGCGATCGCAATAAACAATGAACTGGTCTCCATCGCCCCAATATCAATGGAGTTAAACCCGGCAGTTCGCATAATCACCGACTGGAAGCTTGCCTCCAGGAGTTTCATATTTAATGGCTCAGTACCCAAGGTAGCGGGGTTGAAAAACTCCACAGCAAAAAAGGCTAAGGTTCCCAGGACGAGTAGAACAAAGGATGTGCTGGTGACCACCTTGAAGTGTAGAGAAAATACCTGGTGTTTGCGTTGGCGGCGGATGCGATCGCGAACCCAAATAAACATCTCCATAATCACCTGGTAACCAATGCCGCCCAGAATCACCAGAGCAGCAATCACCCCACTAATCCAAGGAGACCGAGCATATTGCACCAGACTATCGGCGAAGAGGCTAAACCCAGCATTGTTAAACGCACTGATGCTGTGAAAGAGCGATAGCCATAAACTGTGTCCCGTATCGTAATCATTAGCAAAGCGTGGCATCAGCAAAAACGCCCCACTCAGCTCAAAAATCATTGTCATCGCAATGATGGATTTAATCAGCGACGCAGCGGACGATAATTCAGCCGTGTCCAAGGATTGCTGAATGGCAAGACGGTCTTTTAGCCCCAAACGTTTGCCTAAGAGAAGGAGGAGCAATGTGGTCGCAGTCATATAACCCAGGCCCCCCAGCTGTATCAGCAGCAAAATTATTCCCTGGCCTAGGGGTGAAAAATATGACCCCGTATCCACCACAATTAAACCCGTGACACACACTGCTGATGTGGCTGTAAATAAGGCCACAATTGGGTTATTCCATTCGCCTGTTGCCGTGGACAAGGGCAGCATGAGCAATAACGTACCCACGGTAATGACCGTTAAAAACCCAACGCACACAGTCCTTGAAACGGTCATCGGTGTTCTACTCGCATAAGTCTGATCCCAGCATCGCTTCTACGGCTGTTAGAGGGATTCAGTGAATTGGCTCAATCTGCCATCATGACAGCCGGTATCGGTCAATTTTATGATGCTGCCTTCAATCACTGCGCATGAGTTATACCAAATCCGAAGTCCTCAATCCCGATTCAAAAATGGACAATCCTGTAGGGGCACTCCCTTGTGGATGCCCTGCGATATCAGGCGCTATCAGTCAGGATTTCGGATTACGTGCCATTAGACATCAAAAATCAGGGGACCATTCCCAAAGAACGACCCCCTGATTGCCTGTTTTCATGGTTTATCGAGATATTGCAGCCTCGATCGCAACCTTAGTTGGGACAATCAACCAGCCGTACAACAGCTGTTGCAGCATAGTTACGTAGAGCATCACTATTAGGGACAAAAGCACTGCCAGACTCATTTACAGGTGTAGCAATACCACAGTAGGCCGAGAGGCTAGAAATTACATCAGCGGCCCAGTGTCCTTCGGTATCTGAGAATGCAAATGCACCCTGCGTAGGTGTTAGAGCTGTCCCTTGGCCGAGAACCCGCTTGCGGTACTCAGCCGCTCGTCGAACCACAGCCATCATCTCAGCACGGGTGACTTCTTGCGCTGGGCGAAAATCACCTTCAGGATAGCCGCTGACAATACCGCTCTGGTTAGCAAACTGAATCTTAGCAGCACTCCAACGATTGCTCGCAACATCATTAAACGGAGCTGTGGTGACCTGGCTAGGTAGGGCAATAGAAATATTGTCCTGGGCATCAAGGGCTTCAATGACCATCGATACCAACTGCTCACGCGTTAGCGCTGTACGAGGCCGGAAGGTCCCATCCTGGAAACCAGCAATAAAGCCGATTTCTACAGCCCGGCTAATTTGGGTAGCGTAGACATCATTAGTGACATCTCGGAAAGTAATCGTAGGTGTACTAGGTGGAGGGGTCGGGTCGGTAACTACCGGTGGATTCTCAATAGTAGGCCCGCCATTTTGTTCTACTAAGGCGGCTAAGGTAGCGTCGTGGGTCAGGTATAGGTGCCCAAGGGTGCGGCCATCCAATGTACGACGGGTTAAACGCCAACCGGGGTTAAGGAAAACTTTGGTAAATCCATTTTCGGCTTGACCAAATGTACGACCCAGTCTCATCGGTGGGGAGTCGCGATATATGTTAGTTGGAAAACGGCTGGGGGTACCAACCAAGATATATTCGCCTTCTTCTTCTTGAATTTCTAGATTAAATCGACTGCCAGCATCACCGTCACCAGCGCGAATGGAGTAGCCATTACTATCCGTGCTACGTCCACAAATGCCCGAGAAGTCAAAGTTTAGTAATAGAGGTTCTATTTGTACTGGGTTTGAGCCTGACTCGCTCCAGCACTGTTGAGCATCACTCTTTTGTTCGATGATCATAAACTGGGGACGACCGAGCAGACCACCACCAGGAGCAGCTAACAGGACAAAGTCTTCTTGGGTAACTTCAACATTGCTAAAAGCTTGGGCATCTACGCGGGTAGTCGCGCCAAAAAACGTAAGGGTGGCTGCGGTAGCGGCAGCCATAGCTAAGCGTAGTCGTTTCATTATTTGTGCGTTGGTTTGAACTATGAAGCAGGACCTGATTTGAATATTGCCCGATGGGAACAGGCATGTGACGTTACAGTCATTTTTCTTGATGGAAGCTTGCAGCTAAGAAATCGGGAATCCGGATCTTTTTAACCCTACGGACTAACTCACGATTCAAGGCAGTTATTTTGGCTTTTTTTAGGGTTACTGCCAGAGGACTTGCCGCAATCATGGTGAATTTGACACGATAGGAATGCAATGATCCCAAATCACCCCTTGAGAGGATGTAACCGATGGTTCAAGGAATAACTCAGTGGTTATGGCAGTGCGTTACTAGTCCGGTCGCTTTACCAGTCGTCACAGCCTTTAGCCTATTAATGGTCCCAGTGCCTGCTGCTCAGGCCTTGGATGAAGGTGACCTCCAACGCTTGATTGAGACCAATGAATGTCCTGGTTGTGATCTGCAAGCAGCTGATTTGCGGCGTTTGGATCTTTCAGGTGCCAATCTAGAAGGTGCCAACTTGAAAAAGGCAAACTTTTTTTATGCGGTGTTGGATGGTGCGAACCTTTCGGGAGCAGACCTAAGCTCGACGAATTTATCCTATGTGAGTGCGCTGACTCTGATTAGTGACCTGACTAATAGCAGCGGTCAACCTATCGAGATCCCGGCTAAGTTTATCGGTGCGGATTTAACTGGGGCACTGCTTAACTACGGTGACTTTTCTGGCGCTGATATGACAGAGGCCAATTTTTTTGAGGCTTTTATTGATAAGACGCAGTTTGTTGGTTCCCAATTGCAGCGTACAAATTTTGCATCCACCTTTGTGCATGATATCGATCTAAGGGGAGCTAATCTCTGTGGCTCTACTTACTGGGGGGGAAATGATTACCGACGGTCTTGTGATGTGCCGGTGACGGATTTAAATGAATAGCAGGTCAGATATACTCGGCCTGCTACTCGTTAGTATTTAAACCTTGTCCACGTCCAGAATTGGAGTTTTACCGTGGGAGAAACGGCAGGTTTCAACTTGGACGTGGTTTATGATTTAACTTGCTTGAGCATCTCTACCAACACATGGTGAGCATCTTTAGCATCGACTAAGGGGCGTTCAAAGCTGATTCGTACGAGGGTACTTTGTCCGTTCACGGTGGCATCTAAATCCATACCAGTGGTATCAATGGCTTTCATGGTTGCACCTGTAGCCTCTGTCGTATTGCCAAATTTTTGGGCGTAGATCAAGACTGCGTCGGCGTGATCGTCATTCATATGTTTGCAGATGCGATCGCTAACGGTCGCTGTGATTGCGTCAGCCATAGAATTTTCCTACAAAATTTCGTACACTACTGTTCTACAACATCTGTCAGGTTGGTTAGCAAAATAGCTATCCCTAAAAGTTTGAGTTTGCAATGCTAATCTTGCTAATAACCGCCAAATGTATCTATCGGTTGCAAGAGATCATAGACTGCAGTGTGCACAATTTATCCATGTGCCATGGGTCTAAATCTGTTTCTTTTTGCTCAGTCAGTTGATATTATCTTCCACTCCTCCAACCGGTGAGCATCCCTGGCCAACGGGGCATATTTTTCAGAGTCCTGGGGCCCATCTGACCTATCGTGTCATCGGCCCCTGTTGTCGATTATTTGATCGCGAGCAACTACCTTGGCCCTGCTGTCGTCTACAGTGGCGGGGCAAAGAGCCGAGCTGGCGGCGTATTGGTCGGCGGTTTATTGTAGATCTGTCCACCAAACGCCATCCATCCTACTGTGTTGAAATTGTCGGCCAAGGTTACCGGGCTCAGCCAATTGTGATTACACTGTATTCGTTGGATTTCTCTCGTGAAATGCAGGCATGGTGGCATACGAAGCGCTGCTATTTGGATAATACCGCTCCTGCAGATGAGGCTGATGTACTCAGAGGATACTCTGAGTACTGCTGACGCAATTGGGCGGCTCCAGAAATCTTGCGATAGGATTGTGAATGTTCCTTAGAAATTCATATCCACGGACACCCTATGAGTGTTGAGGTTTGTTTTTTGCCTGATAATGTTCTGGTTTCAGCGACTCCAGGAGAGCCAATTTTGCAAGTTGCTGAGCGAGCGGGCGTCAGTATCCCCACTGGGTGCTTAATGGGTTCATGCCATGCGTGCGAGGTCGATGTTGAGGGACAAGAAGAGCCTATTTGTGCTTGTATTTCTGCAGTTCCAGTTACACAGTCACCCTATGTAGTGAACCTCCATGTTGATCCGACCTGGTAGTGCTTAGATGATAGGGGTTGCAAGACGCCATCGATAATTAGGAAAAGGGCATCTTTCTGTCAGAAAGATGCCCTTTTCCTAAAAGTTTGTATAGAGAAGATGGGCGCTAATTGAGAGTTTCACTAGTTGGGAGAGCTTCTGGCGATTGTTCCAAAATAACGGCCTCGTATGGAATAACTCCAACTTTCTCACTTCCTAGGCATTGAGCTGCCGCTTGAGATAAATCCAGGGAACGCTTGCCAATATAAGGCCCCCGGTCGTTAATACGCACGACAACGGAGCGATTATTGTTCAAATTACGGACCTGCAGCACCGTATCAAACGGTAGCGATTTGTGAGCTGCCGTTAGGGTATTTTGATTAAACGTTTCTCCATTAGCGGTGAGACGACCATGAAAATAAGGGCCGTACCAAGAAGCGATGCCATTTAACTGTTGCTCAGAAGGTTGCAAACCTTTGAGCATCACTTGCACATCCCCAGCATCGAGTGGGCTTGCTCCCAAATCCTGACGCAGTTGATCACTCCAGGTAATAGCTGCCCACTCACTACTGAGAGCTGATGAAGCTTCAGCGGCATTATTAACTCCGCTGGAAACGTGTACCAGTACATCACTATTCAAACGAATAGCGGGCTGTTCTCCTCCTAATACTGGTGTAATGGCATTAGGATCTAGCTGATTGGGAGCGATCATCTTTTGCAGGGTGAGCATGACATGCTCAGTGCCTTTGATACTGCTCAATTCGCCAATGACATTACCCTGGCGCAAGACTTGAAAATTTGTGACTCTTGGCAGGCTACCTTGGGTAGTATCGAGACATTGACTTAGTTCATTACGCAGAACTGCTGGAGGTGCTTTTTCTGGCTCTGCTGCGACCGGCTTAGACTGAATGCTGGCGACCGTCTCCCGACTCTTAATACGGTCTGCCTTAGTGATGTCTATGCTAGCTAAGGGAACAGTTACAGAAGATTTAGGGACTGCTGCTGAACGATCAATATTTTTTGATTGTGATGAAGTTTGAGGATTTGGGATTGTAGCTTCTAATGAAAGGTTGAAGACTTGATCCAAAAACTCTGCTGCATCAGCTAGATTAAGGGGCTCTAACTGGTTAAATGAATCTTTTAGCGGTAGGTCTATGGTCTCATCACCAATAGCCTGTGGATTTTTGCCTAAGGTCTTCGTCGACTGAGGTATTACTGCTGCTGCATTTAATAAGGCTGAAGAAATCTGTGGTGTAGCTAGAGCAGCTATTTTATTAAATTGGCTCACACTATGAATAATTGTGGGAGCTGAAGATACGGTTACTTCTAGAACCGGTACATCAAACATAAATGAGTTTACAGATGAACACTTTGATTAAAAAAAAACAGCTTCAACTCAAACATGAAATTTTGATTTCAAGATTTGTTATTGATTGCTGCTGCCAGAAAAAAATAACGCTGGTGTCTGGCTCAAATGGTGTATCTAAAATCACAGTTTTCTAAGTATACAGTCTGTTCTAAGCATTAATACGTTCTGTCATCAGCTCCGTAACGATGTGTCGATTTAGACTAATTGGAGCCAGGGCGTCAAAAAATATGTCCCACAAGCCATTGCTTTCCAATTGGAGGCAAGGATTTTACTTTATCTAATAAGAAAAAGTAATAATTAAATTAGCGTAAATAGTGGATTGCTATACCTCATATGTATGCAGTTTTGCTGCTTGTTTCTAAAGCTTTATGGTTCAGGATGAGCTGAAAGAACGGTTGATCGGACATCTTCAAGAGTTGATACGTGAGCGAGATCCTTACATCGCGACTCAGGGGTATTACTATGTGCAGCATTACATACGTACCCAACTGGAACGTTGGGGGCCTGTGACGACGATGGCTTTCCATGAGCGAGGACGTGAGCACTGCAATCTTTGTCTAAATTTACCGGGTCAACAGTCCCTGGCACCTTGGGTAATTGGTGCCCACTATGACGCGGTGCCTGGCTCGCCTGGTGCAGATGATAATGCGACAGGTTTGGCTGTTTTGCTAGAGTTGGCTCGCCTGTTTTCTGAGCAGTTGCCAAGGCGGCCTGTACATTTAGTTGCCTTTGACTTAGAAGAGTATGGTTTAGTGGGCAGTCGTACCTATGTAAAGTTACTCCAGGGTCAACCTGTGCATCTGATGTTGTCGCTGGAGATGCTGGGATACTGTGCCAGGGAGTCATCTCAGCTGCCTAGCCAAAGCTATCCCTTGGCTGGTATGGATTACATTTATCCTAGGATGGGAGATTTTATTGCTCTGATCGGTAATTGGCGAACAACTCCAACTATGTGGCGATTTTCTCGTTGTTTGCGTAAGGTCGGTGTTGACTGTGCCTGGTTACCCATAGTCAATCGAGGACTACCCTTGCCGACTACTCGTCGGAGCGACCATGCTCCGTTTTGGGATGCAGGCTATAACGCAATTATGGTGACGGATACGGCTGACTTGCGAAACCCCCACTACCATGGTCCAACAGATACCCTCGATACCCTGGATTTAGATTTTTTGACTAAGGTTTGTATTGGGTTATGGGAAGCAATTGACCAACTGTAGGTTTTGGAGACTTATAAAAGTCTTAGTTGCTGGTTCTGCTTTTCATCGATCGCTGTGGTGTCTGGATTGATTTCCTGGTCAGGGTTGATATCATCACCGCTGAGTAAAGCTTGTGCAGCTAGGAGCATGTCGGCGCTAAGTTCCGCTAATTCATCACGATTGGCTAAGTAGGTTTTTAGCGCATTGATGGGGTCTCGGGCATTGTCGGATGTGAGTGTAGGTAGGCGAGGGCGTATCAACTGACTGACAAGCTCAGGATGGATGCTGTAACTATGGGCTTTAGCGAGAGCCTGATGTATAGCAGCATGGTCAATCTGTTCAATTTGGTCTGGCCTGAGTTTATAGATTAAGCGCACTACAGCATCAGTCATGTTGGCTTTGGCCAGGTCTTGTTCTAGCTGTGTTTGAGGTGCATCGGATCTAGAGATATCCACCTCAATGGTTTTGAAGGCACGAACGGGTAAGGGGCAAAAAACTACCGATGTATGGCCAGATTGTACGTCTGCTAGAACAAACCCTTTCTCTTCCTTTTCTTCGCTAAAATCCACCCGTTCGATGCTGCCGGGATAGACTACTGGCGGTTCCTGGCAGAGGACCTGATGCTTATGAACGTGACCCAAGGCAACATAATCAAAACAGGGACGGGCCAGCAATGCCATTGGTACGGTAAAGCCTTTGCCAACGGCCAAGAATTTCTCAGCGCCGTAGCGAGCTGTATCTGTCATGAGATGGGCCAGCAAAATACTCGGAATATCAGGCTGTAGCTGGCGAATTTCTCCTTCGAGAGCGACGCGCAGACGATCTAGCATTAGTTCATTGACTGCACTTAGGGATAATCCTTCGGTTTCAGGACGGGTGAGTAATGTGGAGTGATTGAGCCAGGGTAAGGTGATGATTTGTACCGGCCCTGCCTGGGTTTCAATGTGGTGGGTGGTTAAATGGTCGCCAACGATGATGTCAGGAACTCCTAAGGTGCGATAGATGCATAGACTCGCTCCGCCCATACCTTGGGAGTGCTGGTCATGATTTCCCACGAGCAGCACTGTGGGGATGTGAGCCTCGACTAATCGCTGAAATTGTTGCGCAAAGGCCTGCTGCACCATTGGTGGCGGAGTAGCATCAGGAAATGCATCCCCGCCAAACAGCACGAGATCGACCGGTTCGCTGAGGGCGCGATCGATACAGTGAGTCAGGGTGGTGACAAAGTCTTCTAGTCGGGTATTTAAACCTGTTGATGGGTTGATATGACCATGGCTAAAGCCACTACCCATGTGGATATCTGAGAGATGGAGCAGCTTTACCATGATAATTGGGGGATGTGCTGGATGTATGGACGGACAAGTCAGCGCGATCGCTATCCAGTATGTTTGTCCTAGCTCAGTGCGTCAAGGTTTATCCCTGATGGGAAGTGTAGTAGCTATCGATATGTTCAAACACCCTGTGAATATGGTCGGTAGTCGTAAATGGATTAAGTAAGACAGCTTTGAGCCATCGTTGTCCTCGGTATATCGGTAGCGATAAGAAGGTATTGCCCTTTTCCAAGAGCCATGTCTGCAATCCATGATTCCAGCTATCCCATTGATCTAAGGGAAGTGCCGTAGGCTGTGCTCGAAAACACACCAGGTTCATTTGTGGTTCACTGGCTAAGGCGAGAAAAGATCGGGCTTTTACAGCATTGGTAAAAGTTGTGGTCAGGGCATAGTTGTGATCGATGATGGCGCTATAGCCGTCTCGACCAATATGTTGCAGTGAGAGCCATAGCTTTAGAATGTCGGGATGACGAGTGCCTTGCACTGTGAACTCGCCAAGATTAGGCCAGCCGTCATGATCGTGCATGTAGGGTGCTAGGACCCTGAAGTGATGCTGCAGTAAATCGAAGTTCCGGAACATCACTATGGCACAGGTTTTGGCTACATACAGCCATTTTTGTGGGTTAAAGGTGACTGAGTCGGCCAGTTCAATGCCTGAGAGTTGATGACGATAGCGTTCTGAAAGTATGATGGCCCCGCCATAGGCAGCATCCACATGAAACCAAAGCTGGTGAGTTTTGGCGATGTTGTACATGGCAACAATGGGGTCAATGCTTCCAGTAACGGTGGTTCCAGCAGTGGCAACAATGGCAAAGGGGTGCTGTCCAGCCGCTTTTGCTTGGGCTAGCTTGACTTGTAGATCGTCAATATCAATTTGGGAATTTGAGTTGGTTTTTACTGGGATAGCTGCTTTGGTGCCTAATCCCATTACCATGGCTGCTTTTTGAAAGGATGTATGGGCTACTTCTGAGACCAAGAAAACGGGTTTCTGCCCATGCATGATGCCATTCTCTAAGGAGTCAAACGCGATATTGCGGGCCACAATTAGGGCTTGCAGATTTGCCAAACTGCCGCCACTGACTAGGACACCATTGGCCTGTGCTCCCAGACCAAAGAGCTGGGCAATTTGCTGTAAAACGAGAGTTTCTAAGCGTGAAAAGACTGGCGACATTTCCACGCTCAACATGTTGTTGTTGAGGGCGGCTACTAACAAATCGCTTAGCACCGATAGGGTGGTTGGTATAGAGTCCATGTGCCCGATGTAGCCTGGATGGGCGGCATTCATGGAATGGATGATCTGAGCATGCGTTTCTTCTAAGAGCTGCTCTAGATCAATGGACTTTTGAGGTAGGTTACGAATCCGGTCTTTTAAGACCAAAGGCTCAGGCAGGGGAGAACGGTTCGTTGCCTGAGTCATGGTTTCGACTAGTAAGTCTATGACTTGGTGTAGGAGAGTTGCGATCGCATCCCGATTTTTACCATCAGGATGAATAAATGCCGTTGTCGGCAACGCCGAAAAATCCACCGTATCACCGTTTATTGAGAGTGCTTTACCAGGTTACTGGTCGGGACCTCCCTTGTGGTCACTCTGGCATAGAAGTTTTGAGACCTATCAATACACCCACCGTACCCGAGGTTTTCCCGGTCGCATGCCTAAATGGACAAACCCTCTTTTGGCTCCATAGCCGATGCTGTAAGGATAGGTCTGGTCGCACCAATACTCCACCTCATAGACGCTAATGTTTTTGATGTAAAAATCCACTGCACCTGTATCAGGGGCATCATATAGATGCTCGGAGCGACGAGCTCCACCGACTTTGGCATTGACTTCAGGCGGTCGATAGCCAGAGGTGATCACCAGTGGATTTCCACCAAAGTAATCACGGCATCTTTCTAGGAAGAGGCAGATTTCATAAGCTGTTTTGCACTGATAATCATTGCGAAAACGGCGCTCCTCATCGTATAGCGCGAATTCACCGTAGGTGATGTGGGGGGTAATCAGCGTGTCAAAGTGCATATCTGGAGTAAGCTTGTCTCCCACCGGGTTACTGCCAGCAACGTCTCGCACAATGCGATCGAGACGTTCTTCCGGTTTGCGATCGCCCGCTTCCCCAGCCTCATCATGATCATCATCCCAATTAGGAGAGGAGGATGTCGCTCGTTTACAGAAAAGAGCTGCTTCGGCCAGGCGACGACGGCGTAAGCCTTCCTCTACGGATGTGCCAGGATTGCGGTACTTGACAAACTGGGCCGCTATCCAGCGGTGATCATTCCACAGGTCAGGCGAGTCACATACTCGGGTAATGGACTCAAAATTATAGCTTCGATAAAAGCCCGATCCCAGATTATAGGCAAAGCTGTAGAGAGCCCCGCGCTGGTTACTATTCATACGCTGCCAGGTGGGAATTTTCTCTAGGGCTCCACGGCAAGACTCATCCACGTGATCAATCAAATACTCTTCTGCCTGTCTTTGATTAATGATGTCCCCTTGTTTAACTTGGACACCGTTGGGATAGCGTGTTGTGCCATAGCCGATCGTGGGTACGTCCCAGCCCCTTAAAGGATCAGCATAGGCTTTGGCTCGGCCATCGGGGAGGGCTTGAGCGTAGCCTTCAAACTCTTTAATCAGATCAATGCCTGCACGGGGGATTGAGCCCAATAGTAGATCATTGGGGCGCTCAGGCTTTGGTGTTTGAGGCTTTTCAGGTTGAGGCCGGAAGTTACTCTGAACAGCAATCACACCAAGCTGATCAATCCAGCGCCCACTTTGGCCATAGAAACCGATGACTTGATAGTTAGGGGGGACTTGCAGATCAATAATCTCGCTTGCCTGCTTGCCAAAGAGAATGCTGCGACCTTGACTAGTGATCAGTTCTATGGAGCCAACATAACGCTTACCAGTGAGACGGACATTGGCAATATATTCATTGGTATTGAGAACAAATGACTCTAACGTTGAGCCTTCGCCACCGTGGGTAGGCAGTTCACGATTGGCCCATTTCATTTGCACTTGGTCGACGTAACGGCCTACCCGCACCAGCACTTCAACTGGTTTAGCTTGTTGTGCCAGGATCTGGTCACTTGCTTGAGGGGGCCAATTAATATCTGAAAATGGTTTGCCACTGCCGCCACCTGCGGATGAGCTGCGCCAGAGCTTTCCTACCGAGTTAGTTGAGGATTCCATAAGCATGCGCCTGTGCTAAGTAGATGTTAGTCCTGGTTTGGCAAGGTGCTTGTGGACTAAATCATCTATGGGCTTGTTTGCTTTGACATCAATCCTGGAGTTGTCAATTTCGGAATACCTATAGATTTGTTCATAGGTAGGGGCGTGATCATATAAAGACTCTACCTATGGATGCCACATTCCGTTTTGACACTACCGCGCCAGCGACCAGCACGCTCATCTTCTCCGACTTGGACCTGGGTCGTTAGGGGTTGGTCGCCAATGCTGGTATAGCCTTGGTCATGTAGTGGATTGTAAAAAACACCATGGGTAAAGGTGTAACGCCAAATATCCTTATGGGTCCAATTGGCGAGGGGATTGATTTTAATGCGTCCATCAGTGGCACGTTCCAAAATTGGCATATGCTGCCGGTTGGTGGACTGATCGCGTCGCCGTCCGGTAATCCATGCTTGGATATTGAGCTCATTCAAGGCTCGCTCCATTGGTTGAACTTTAGTCAACTCATGAAAGCGGACAACATCCTTTTCCCAGAGTCGGTCTCCGTAATTGCCAATAAAGTGCTCACGGTTAGGAGCGGCTTGATATACGTGTAAATCGAGGTTGTAAAGGCCCTTAGCTTTTTGAGCTGTTTCCAAGGTCTCTGGAAATAAATGTAGGGTATCTAGAAAGATTACCGGTACTCTGGCCTGGAGCTCGTGGTAGAGCATGTGAGTCAAAGCTCCCATACTAAAAGAAGTCATTTGAGCCAGGTTCGGAATGGTGGCAACAGCCCATGCCAAAATTTCTTGAGGTGTGGCGGATTCAAAGCGACGGTTCATCTCCGAAAGGTCTAGCTGATCGGGGTCAAATTTAACTTGGTTGACCAGCGGACGTGTAGTGTACGATTGCGCTTCTAGGCAAGAAACCATATCTGTGAATAAGGGGTTACCCCGTAAGGAATCACTGCAAATATCCTATCGCAATAATCCCGCATAACCCACCGGAGAAGTGTAGATTGATCCGAACCAATGGTCAGTGTTAACCGTAATCATCGAATTTACCCAATTAGCGTAGGACAATGACAATCATGAAAAAGCTCATATTTTACACAAAGCCTGGGTGTCATCTGTGTGAGGGGTTAGCAGAGAAACTGGCTCAATTGGAGTATCTACCCATTGACGTGGAATCTCGCGATATTACCGAAAATCCAGCCTGGTTTGCAGAATATCAGTATGAAATTCCGGTCCTTTGCCGTGTGGTTAACTATCCTGAAACTCCTGAATTGGAGAAGGAACAGCCGTTGCCTCGGCTATCTCCTCGGGTCCCGCTGCGTCAATTAGAGCAAATGTTACAGACATATCTGGGCCCTTTTGAGACAGATTAGCGGTCATTAGTTTTAGATCTATACGGGGCCCTTTGAGGCAGAATAGCGGCAGATTAAGGTTTTGAGAGGACTATATGAGGCTGCATGATTTACTGGCACAGTTACCACCTGATTTAATCGTGCCTGCTATTAAGCATCCGGCTCTGGATGAAACGGTTACTGGGTTATGTACTAATTCCAAACGTTGTCAGCCAGGAAACCTGTTTATTGGTATGCCTGGTACTCGGGTTGATGGCGGGGAATTTTGGCCGAATGCGATGGAGCGTGGTGCGATCGCAGCAATCATTTCCCCGAATGCCTTAAAAAATAAGCGAGCCCCGGATGATGACCCATTACTCATCTCTATTCAAGATATTGCCACTGCTTGTGGTGAAATTGCCGCTGCGTTTTACTCCTATCCTGGCAAGACACTAAATCTGGTGGGTGTAACCGGTACAAATGGTAAAACTACCACTACCCATATTATTGAGCACTTGCTAAACGCAGCCGATTTGCCCACCGGGTTGCTCGGCACTCTTTATACCCGCTGGCCTGGACATCAAGAAACTGCGGTGCATACCACTCCCTTTCCCGTAGATTTGCAACGAGAGTTGGCTAAGGTTGTCGGGGCAGGTTGCCAGCACGCCATCATGGAGGTTAGCTCCCATGCCCTGGCCCAAAAGCGGGTGTGGGGATGTCCCTTTGATGTGGCGGTGTTTACCAACCTAACCCAGGACCATCTGGACTATCACAAAGACCTGGATGAATACTTTGAAGCCAAGGCTCTGCTATTTGGCCCGGAGTATCTCAAAGGCCGCGCCATTATTAATAGTAAAGATCCCTATGGGCAAAAGCTGATCGAACGGTTAAGTCCTGCTCAGGTTTGGACTTATCACATTACGGATACTGCCGCTGATTTGCATACGACTGATGTTAGTTATAGTGCAACCGGGATGCGCGGTACTTTGAACACGCCTGTGGGGTCAGCGCCCTTTGTCTCTCCCTTGGTAGGTAAGTTTAACCTGGAGAATTTATTGGCAGCGTCTGGGACTGCTCTACATCAGGGTGTCTCTCTGGAGACTGTTATTTCTGCCCTGGCCGAATTTAGCGGTGTACCTGGTCGGATGGAGCGGGTGCAGGCAAGTCCCAGTCAGGATATCAGTGTGATTGTGGATTATGCCCATACACCAGATAGTTTGGAGAATGCACTGCGGGCGGCAAGGCCTTTTATTTCAGGGCAGATGATTTGCGTGTTTGGTTGTGGTGGCGATCGAGATCGCACCAAACGCCCTCAGATGGGACGGATTGCCTATGCACTGGCGGATCGAGTGGTGGTCACGTCGGATAATCCTCGCACGGAGGACCCTCAGAGGATTTTGGCCGACGTGGTCGCCGGGATTGAGGCTGATTTAGGTGAGGAGCAGGTGATTTGCGATCGCGCCGCTGCTATTCAACAAGCGATCCTCTCAGCTCAGCCAGGCGATGGTGTTCTCATTGCTGGTAAAGGTCATGAGGACTATCAAATTATAGGTACAGAAAAAATCCATTTTGATGACCGGGAACAGTCTCAGTTGGCTCTCCACGTCCGTCAATCAGCCTCATGAGCAGCTAATCATTGACGGCATATAACTCTGTTTGAGTAACTGGTTTTGGCTAGCTAGCCGTTGGCAAAATCCGTACTAGTACGGAAAGTTAAGTAAAAATACCCAGTTATCCCGTATGCGCCTTCACTAACCTAGAGACATCCTTATCGAATACGCCCTAGGCGCATTTTAGACTCACCATGGATGCTTCTACGGCTAGATCATCGATGTTGTCCCATCGGTTTGCCACATCGACAACGTGTGCATCTGAGCAAGATATCAATCCGCAGTTTCTCAAAACTGCGGCCCAAGAGCTCAATAATCCTATAACAACTATTAAGACAGCCCTCACGCTACTCAACGCATCGACGCTTAAACCAAAACAGCGTGAACGTTATCTGCGGATGATTGGTCAAGCGTGCGATCGCCAGAGCCATCTGATTAAGGATGTGTTTGAATTGCTAGAACTGCAGTTGACGCCTCAGCCTACAGTGCTGGAAAAGGTGCAGCTATTGGATTTAGTTCCTGGTGTAGTGAGTACCTACCAACCTATTGCTCAGGAGAACAACATGACCCTGGCTTATACGGTCTCTGCTCATCTGCCACCTGTTTTAGCAATCGAGGCGTATCTGAAGCAGGCGTTAGTTAGCTTGTTGAGCAATAGTATTCGGTGTGCTAATACCAATGGACGTATCGTTGTGACGGCCCATCATCGTGGTGATGGCAAAGTGGCCTTACTGATTCAGGACAGTGGCCGTCTTGGTTCGTCTTGCCTGCCTCAGGGCTTTCAATCGTTTGATCGCAGTGCTTCTGAGGGTAGTGGTCTAGGGCTAACCCTGGTGCAGCAGTTATTAAGCCACTGCGGTGGGTCCATTTCTGTTAGCCGCAGTCCTGGTGAAGGCACGACATTGACGATTTTGTTAGCGATCGCTCTTGAATAAGCAACTTTGATGCTGAATCAGGGCGCTATGATAAACCCCATAGGGCAGGCACTATCCTTTCAAAGCCTTGCCCATGAGTGGTTGTGTTAGAAAGCGTTCGTATTCAAAACTTTCGATGTCTTCGAGATGTCACGCTGGAGCTGGGACCGTTTACGGTGTTTGTTGGTCCTAATGCTTCTGGGAAAAGTGCGATCGCAGATGCGCTAACGTTAGCTCAAGTATCTGCTACCGATAGATGGCGCGGAACCCCGAACAACCCACCCACTTGGGCAGTTAATGGCAAGGGGAGTTTTCAGGATCCGAAACAGGCTTTTGCTATAAGTGCAGACAGACGAAAATACACCTTTATTTTGTCCAATTTGCGTCAATCTCAGCAAGCTAACGAAGTGTGGACTCTTGATTCCATTGGCAGCCATCTTCCTAATTTGTTCGATACCTTATCAAGAGCTGATCAAGAGTCGTTTGTATCTGATTTCATACGCTTGGTCCCAATGTACTCAGATATCAAAGCACGGGCTTCGGGTGGTGCTAAACGTCTGCAGTTTGAAGATCGCTGGCAGTCAAATCTTTGGTACAACCCCGAGCAAGTTTCAGATGGCACGATGCTGATCGCTGCATTCGTTGCTCTAGGATTTCAGCGTAATGTTCCTACACTGGCGGTTATTGAAGATCCTGATCATGGGCTTCATCCCTATCTTCAAAGGCATATTGCAGAAATGTTGCGGAAACTGAGTAAGGGTGAGCTTGGTAGTAAGCCAATTCAAATTGTCTGCACTACACACTCCCAGTCTTTCCTGAATTGTCTAGAACCTGAGGAAGTTCGCTTCATTCGACGTAGCCGTGAAACTGGTGAGACCGAGGTCCAGAAAGCCCCTACAGATAACCCCAACTGGCAAAAAGTCTATGACCAATTTCAAACTTCCTTGGGCAGCATGTGGCTAACTGGTTCGCTTGGTGGAGTACCTGGAATTTAACCATGACAGCAGTTTGTATGGTGGTCCATGCTGAAGGACCAGGAGAGTTGGGAACAACAACTTGGGACTTATCGCCCACGGACTCATTACAACCGGATGACCTGGGTCCAGCTCACATTATTGTGCAACGCATTTTGACTGAAGGTGCTCAAATCCCTGCACTAGCAATCGATTTTGTCGAACCTCTGCGCACTAAAACCGGTGCACGGGCACATGGTAGTCAACTATTAAAGCCCAGTGCTCTCGATGAAATTCTCGCAGGATGGCTTCTGGCACTGCCATTAATTGTTTTGCTGGTGGATAGTGATGACAAACCACCGGTAGAACGAGAGTCAATATTGAAAGCAGCGCTTGAGAGAAATGCGTTGGCAGGAGCCGTTGGTGTTGCCGTTAAGGAGTTTGAATCTTGGCTGATAGCCGATGCTAAAGCTATTAACCAGATAATTGGAAATGTTCGCCATGATTTCCAAACACCTGAAAAGTTAGCTTGTGGCGAGGCTAAGCAAACTCTACAGAAATGGATTCAAGACATTGCCCATCCATCTCGACAACTGATGGATATTCGTCGAGAGTTGGCAACTGCCATGGACTTAGATGTGGTGACCAATCTTTGTCCTTCCTTCAAATCCTTCCGGCAGGCATTGTTAGGGCTGGATGCTCAGAATTTCAAAGCCAAATAATGCTTAGTCTATTCAGATTCATCTGGCACCAAGGTTTCGATCAATAGCTGGGCTTGCTGTTGTTTTGCTTGTAAAAAGGCGTCGCATTTTTTGAGTTCGGTGACAGCCTTTTCAAACTGCTCAAAAATATCAGCCAGGGGTAGCTCACCCGTTTCTAGATTGGTAATGATGGCCTCAACCTCGGTAACGCAGGTTTCATAGTTCCAGTTATCGGCAGACTTTTTAGCTCTAGGCATAGCGATTGAGACGTGCTGGACTAGGGATAGTTTTGCTGACCCTGGAGACTTCCGCAACTGGAAATTTGAGGGCGAGTTACAAAATCAGGTGTGGTTTTCAAAAAGTTAGGTCTGATTTTCAGAATAAGTTGCTATTGACCAGCAGAATACAGTTGTAGCGCGACGATTTTCGAGCCCCTCTTCGAAAACGCTAGTGGTTTCTTCACAACAGTTGGTTTCCCTGGTTATGCAACGATTCAACGATTGGTCTAATTCCTGTTTGAAATTCTGGGTATCTGCTGGATTAAGCATCGCAGCACTCGTGCCGACTGTGGGCCTGCCCGCCCTAGCTCAATCGGCATCTACACCTGTCCAAGTCGCTCAGGCGTATAGTTCTCTGACCCTATTGCGTAACATTCAGCACGGACGCAACGCTACTAGGATCGCCTTTAGCCCGAATGGTCAAATGCTTGCCAGCACAGGGGGCGATGCGATGCTGCGGGTATGGGATGTAAATGCAGCCTTACAGGGGGATGACAAACGGTGGATACGCCGTCTGATTGCTATCCCTGGTGCTGATCGCCACGTAACATCCTTGGCCTTTAGTCCAGACAATCGCTACCTGGTCACCGGTACCTTTAATGGTGGAGTGCGTGTATGGGATCTCCATGCCTGTGAACGAGATCGTCCTGTATGCAATTCTCAGCTGATCTTGGATCGAGATTATACAGGTGTTGCACCCGTGGTCAAATTTAGCCCCAGTGGTCGTTTATTAGCTGCTAGTAACTATGACGGTACGGTAACTCTATGGCACTGGAACAGGCGCGAAGTGATTGCCATTATGGAACCAGAAACCGGCTCCCATAATGGTGAGCGCCTGGATGGACGGTTTTCTTCGTTAACCTTTAGTCCAGATGAAGCTTATCTAGCCGCAGGCAGTCACGATGATTTCATTACGCTATGGAGTTTAGAGCCGGACGATGAGTATGAGCGTCTGGCCACAATTGATACAGGTAATGGTGTAGATAGTGTTGCCTTTAGTCCTGATGGGGAGCTTTTAGCAAGTGGCAATTTCCGGGGGGTGGAGATTCGTTCAATTCGTTCCAGGCGGGGGCGATTACAGATCAGCGAATACGCAGAACTCGAGGTTGGCAAGCGGATTAACACCCTGGCCTTTTTACCAGATGGGCAGTCTCTGTTTGCTGGCGACAATCAAGAACATGTGGGGCTATGGGATATTGAGGAGGAAGCAGCCCTCACGGTTATTCCGGTCGATCAGCAGCATAGGCGTCCAGTGCTGGAAGTCGCCATCTCACCTTTTGGAGATCTCCTAGCCAGTGCCAGTACTGACGGTGTGATCAAATTTTGGCGTCCCTGATGGGATCAGTCTTTTTCTGAAAAGCCACCAGATCAGGATGGCTCCTCCGAGATGCTGAGAACTTCAGCTTCTATCTGGCCCTGTCCGAGACGGATGGAGATGTGGTCACCAGGGGATAACGTTTTTGCTTGGATGACGACATCTCCCGATGTCTCTCTAACGAGGGCATAGCCTCGACGCAAAACAGAGTCAGGGTCTAAGGTTGCAAGTTTTTCTGTGAGTAGTTGATGTTGATGCTGTCTAGTTTGTAACTGCTGAGATATTGCTTGAATCAAACGTTGGGTGAGCCATTGCTGTGCTTGTTGTGCTTGTTTTAAATGGCTTTGGGGTTGGAGCTGTTGTAACCGCTGGTAAAGTTGCTGCAGCTTGCTTTGATGTTGCGAAAGCTGCATGCCAGTGACCTGGGTGAGTGCCTGTAGTAACTGTGCCTGGGCATAACGTAGATCGCTCAAGGCTGGGACGACCTTTTCTGCAGCAGCGGTAGGGGTATGGGCACAAAAGTCGGCGACGAGGTCTGCTAAAGATTCATCGCGTTCATGGCCGATGCCCGTGATAACAGGGATGGGGCAGGTTGCGATCGCGCGCACTACCCGCTCATCATCAAAACACACCAAATCCTCCACGGCTCCACCACCACGACCCAGCAGCAATACATCCGCCCGACCATCATCACCCACCCGCTTAATTGCTTTAACAATCGATCTAGGTGCTTGCTCCCCTTGCACAATGGCTGGAGAGAAGAGTACCTGTAAGCCAGGATGTCGTTGGGTCAAGGTCTGTTGAATGTCCCCCCAGGCAGCGGCTTGAGGCGAAGTAACCACTGCAACACAGGTTGGCAACGATGGCAATGGACGTTTGCGTTCTACATCAAACAAACCTTCGCTGGCCAAACGATTGCGCAACTGACGGTAGCGCATTGCCTGCAGACCTGCTCCAGCAGGCAAAACTTGCCATGTAGTTAGCTGGTAGCTGCCCCGTTTCGGATAAACTTTGAGCTGCCCCAGCACGACCACCTGTTCACCCACTTTTGGCATTACGCTGAGCTTTGGTAGTTGGCTACGCCAGACGACAGCATTTAAGGTAGCTGATCCGTCAGGCTCTTGGATCGAGAAAAAACACCCACTCCCATGCTGTCGAGCACTAGACACTTCGCCGATGATCCAGATGTTGCGCAGATTTTCATCACCCTCTAACAGTAGTTGAATGTATTCGGTGACACCGGCTACACTGACTGCCTTAAAGTCCGTTATATTCGTTGCTGTCATAGGTATTGCCAGATAATTTGCACAATTAAAGAGAATTTTAATAGTACATTTGTATGTTTTCTGGGTACAATCACAAACGTGGGCATGATGTGCTTATTCAGCGCGATTAAGTGACCCATACCGGCACGATTCGCCTGCACACTGTGGGCTGATTGTGAGCTTATAATTGCTGAACTCGGCCCAACTTATCTAAAAACTTAGGCAGCATGGCAAAAACATCCACCGAAAGTAACGAGCGCAAGAAAGCCTTGGATATGGTGCTCAATCAGATTGAGCGCAACTTTGGTAAAGGTACCATTATGCGCTTAGGGGATGCACAGCGCATGAAAGTTGAGACCATCCCCACGGGAGCTATGACGTTGGATTTGGCTTTGGGGGGTGGGTTGCCCAAGGGACGCATTATCGAAATCTATGGTCCCGAAAGTTCGGGTAAAACGACGCTGGCTTTGCACGCCATCGCTGAGGCTCAAAAGCAGGGTGGTGTAGCTGCCTTCGTAGATGCTGAACATGCGCTAGACCCAGTTTATGCAGGTGCTTTGGGAGTCAATATCGATGATTTACTTGTCTCTCAGCCTGATACGGGAGAAGCCGCTTTAGAAATCGTTGATCAGCTGGTCAGATCCTCTGCGATTGATATCGTCGTGATTGACTCTGTGGCTGCGCTAGTGCCACGAGCAGAAATTGAAGGGGAAATGGGTGATACCCATGTCGGTCTGCAAGCTAGGCTGATGAGTCAGGCCCTACGAAAAATTACGGGCAATATCGGTAAGTCTGGCTGTACCGTTATTTTTCTCAACCAGTTGCGTCTCAAGATTGGTGTGACCTACGGTAATCCTGAAACAACCACTGGAGGCAATGCTCTCAAGTTTTATGCATCGGTCCGTCTAGATATTCGTCGGATTCAAACGCTGAAAAAAGGTAATGATCAGTTTGGTATTCGAGCCAAAGTCAAAGTCGCCAAGAATAAAATTGCTCCCCCCTTCAAAATTGCCGAATTTGATATTATCTTTGGCGAAGGTATTTCCACACTGGGTTGTATCGTTGACCTTGCAGAAGAGCAGAGTATTCTGAGTCGTAAAGGTGCTTGGTATAGCTATAAGGGCGATAATATTAGCCAAGGGCGGGACAATGCGATTCGTTACCTGGTGGATAATCCAGATGTAACTGTTGAAATTGAACAGCAACTACGTCAGGCCTTACAGATTGGTGATGTAGTTGCTCCCGAAGCTGTCGATGATGCTTCTGATGAAAAACCCAAAGTCGATAAGAAAACTAAAGCAAAGTCCTAGGTCTGACCTTATAGTAGAACGCCTAGAAGGCTTAATCTTCTAGGCGTTCTACTATAAAATCTAGTTCGTTCTAGGGAATGAGATGTGGTTTGTCATTACCAAAGCAGTTCAACCTAAGCTACTTTAACTCTGTTTAAACCGTCTGAATACAAGCTTTTGTTATACTGCCGACGCATAAAGACTGAACTAATAATAGCTGTCGTCATTCCGGTAAAATCATAGGTGTTTGTGACGCTACGGGTGTGTCATCATGATACGTCTTGACTTTACTCAATCTGAGATCGATGCGCTGGATTATGAGCGTTATCATCATCCCCATCCTCAGGTACAACGGAAGATGGAAGTGGTCTATCTCAAAAGCCAGGGGTTGTCGCATCAGGAGATTCGTCGTCTGTGTCGACTTAAGAGTAAAACGACCTTGGTGAAGTACCTGCGTGATTACCAAGAGGGTGGCATTGAGGGCCTCAAAGCGCTTGGCTACAAAGGTCAACCGAGCAAACTCAATGAGCACATCCCGAGTCTGAAGGCACATTTTGAAGCGCATCCCCCGCGCACCGCAGCCGAAGCTCAAGCGGACATTGAACGCTTGACGACGATCAAACGAAGTCCGACTCAGATCAAGCTATTTCTCAAACGGATTGGGATGACCCCTCGCAAAGTTGGATATCTCCCTGGCAAAGCAGCGACTCCCGAGAAAATAGAGGAGCAGGAAGCGTTCCGGACAACCGAATTAGAACCTCGTTTAGCGGAGGCAGAAGCCGGCACCCGTGCCCTTTTTTTATGGATGCTGCCCATTTTGTCCATCGGGCTTATTTGGGGGTCATCTGGTGCTTTACTCGGATATTTATCGCCTCACCGTCAGGACGTAAGCGATTCAACGTTTTAGGGGCCGTGAATGCGATTACCAAGGAGGTCATCACCGTCACCAACCAGACCTATATCAATAGTGAGAGTATTTGTCAGATGTTGCTCAAGCTGTCGGCTCTCAACTTAGATGTACCCATCACCGTTGTCTTAGATAATGCGCGCTATCAGAAGTGTCGGGTGGTGACGGTATTAGCGGAGGCACTCAATATTGAATTGCTGTATTTGCCGTCCTATTCACCGCACCTAAACTTGATTGAGCGCTTATGGAGATTTGTGCGAAAGCAATGTCTGTACTCGAAGTATTACGATAATTTTGATGATTTCAAGGTCGCCATTGAAACCTGCATTGACCAGGCTAACACGACCCACAAAGATGCTCTTAAAACGTTGTTATCCTTGAATTTTCAGTCCTTCAAGAAAGTCCAGATATCAACCGTCTAGAGTATAGCAACTACTGTCTCTATGCGAATCCTTTAGTGGAGAGTGCGACCACCTTCTGTACTACTGTTGGAATCATCAGGAGTTTCTGTTGTGCTTCTTTCAATTCCACAGTGGAAGAAATGAAAGAGGGAGCTGCCAATACGAATACGATCTCCATCCCTTAGGGCATATACCCTTTGTAGTTTTTCACCATTAACGTACGTGCCATTAGTACTCTCTAGATCAGAAAGTATAAATCCCTGTTCTGGACTGTACTGTAAGGCTGCATGACAGCGCGATAATCGCTTATCTGGCATGGCAATATTAGACTGACGTGGATCACGTCCAATGGTCCATAGACCATCTTTAGAATAAAAGCTTTTAGATTTACCAGTGGCTAGGTTGCTGATGATATAGATTTGCTGCTCGCAAATCATGCTTTGAATATAGTTGACTATTGGTAATTGGTGATTGCTTTCAATGGCAAGCATGTCATCTAACAGCTTGCGATCATTTTCATATAATTTGGAAAAAGCTTGAAATAGACCCAGCTTCGATTCGATTTCTGCTTCGTCTTCAGCAGAGAACATCCTGCGATATTCAGCTAGGTTGTTTGGATAAGCCATAAAGTGTTCAAATAGAACGTTTGCTTTGAGCCCTGATGTTTGGGTGACGATGTAGATGCAAAAAACGGATCTCCAACTCTAGTATTCGTCAGGATTTTGGGAATATGGGGTACGCCATAGTATTTCTATGAAACCTTGAACTTGATCGGAGATATTGTGAAAAAACGGTTAATCTTCCGGACATTAAAGACCGCAATAGGTAGTACTTTTTGTTTTTAGGAAATAGTTTTTGATAAAACTTTGCGCGATTTGAAATTGCTATCTCATGCTAGGACCTATAGCTTTTCCTGAACGCTGAGCTAGCTTAAAAACTCTATTAGCTCACGATTGACGCTATTGGGAGCTTCCTGCTGAATCCAATGACCACAGTCAGGAATAGAACGTTTGATAATTATTTCATTAGATAGGCTTTGGGAGAATATGCCCGTTTTGGATACCAAATTATCATCTTCTCCCCACATTACTAAAGTGGGTGCTGCTAATGGTGAATTAGACAGCCGTGACGGACTGATCCAATTGACTATCCAATCATTCAAATTGAAGCAATGACGAGCATGTTGTAATAAGGCCGGTATCACACCTGGCTTTTGTAGTGCAGCCTGATATAAATCGGCATTTGCCTGGGTAAAAGAGCTTTTTCTAACAACTTGTTGCTGAAAGAGATATGTTAACAAGGAGGATAAATTCTCCTTGATCAGCCACTGGGGCAAGCCTGGGGTTTGCAATGCTAATAGGTGCCAGTTTCGCTGTACATGTTCCCAGCTTTGGGAAATGCCTTGTGTCAGGGCAGTATGCCAGCGCTGGGGAGTACTGAGTACGGCTAGCTTGTCTACTTTAGTTGGGAAACGACGCGCTAGGTTCCAAGCAATGGCACCGCCCCAATCATGACCAACAATATGGGCTTTGTCATAGCCCAATTGGTGAATCAGAGCAGAAATATCAGTACTGAGGGTATCCAAGTCGTAGCCATTATGCGGCTTATCAGAATCGTTGTAGCCTCGTAGGTCAGGTACCACTACCTTGAATTGTCGAGATAGATAAGGTAGCTGGTGACGCCAAGAGTACCAAAACTCGAATAGTCCATGGAGTAGGATTAATAGCTTGCCACTACCCTGGGTCACATAGTGTAGCTGTACCGAATTTGCTTGTATATACCTATGTTCCCAACTCAAAAATGCGTCTCCAAACAAAAGACAGTCTGACAAAAGAGCAAATGCGGCAAACTCCAGTCAGCACAAATCATCTGCTATTTTCATGGCATCACACAGTTACCTAAGTTGCCTGCGATAGTTGAGCTTCTTGCAACCTATGCTGAGCGATACGCAACCTGGTACTCAACAGGTTGAATCCGATACTTGACTAGATTGGCTAATTCCTGAAGCTGATTAATAGCTTCAGCCCCCTCTAGTTTCATCAGCTCTCGATCATCGCGCATTTCTGTCCATGTAATGCCGTAATCGGAAACCAAAAACCGAATCAAATGGTCATCGCCAAGGCTGACCATAAATGAAGCACTATTGAGCTGATCACCGCAAGTGTAACAGGACGCTAGATAACCTTGATTTTCAAGGACAATGGCTAGCGCTTTAAGGTTTAGGACCAAATCTTTTACGAATTGGCGGTGCTGCTCTGCAAGTCGAACAAACATTTGCGTTCTCCTTCCCACCGGTCACATTGTAAGGTTGAATCTTAAATCTTGCTTAATGTTTTTTATAAAGTATGTAATTAGTTCTTCTTAACCTTCAATCTCGATGGGGGTAATTCAGGTGGAAAATTATTGATCTTATCGATACGAACGTTTGCTAATTGAGATATGGGCGATGCGTTGGTTGGTAGTGAGAGGCGGTTCCCACATTAGAGGCGAGCTAACTTAGTAAATTAAGACCGTCTTAAATGAAAGATGCCTTATTTAAGTTACCCATCTAACTAATGAAGATGGCACTCCTATGGGAAATGGTCCCATTAGTCAATAAATTTGTAAAGAATTATTTTTGCCAACTCAGATTTCTTTATTATCTAAACTGATTTGTTTTAGCAATAGTCATTAAGCTATGACATTAGCCATACCATAGCTACCTTAAGCTTATCTGTCCAGACAAAAGGTCTTCTTTATAACGGTTTTACTAAAAAGTATGAATTGTCTTGGAGATAAATTTGAGTTTAGTGGCTCACTCAGCTAACGTCCACCATCCTAAAGCAGGACCGATAAATCTGACGGTGAACCATAAGGCAATCATCAAAACAATGCCAGCCCATGCTCCACGGGTACTCCACGTGACAAAGGCTGCGGATTGTTGTTTGGTGATGGGGAGCCAAGGCAAAATACGTTCGGGTTGACCGTAGTCTTTTCCGAGCTTTGACTGTCGTCGCTTAGCTTCTCCCATGGTGTTGTACTCAATGTCTTGCTGGTCTAGATTATAACGCTTGGTTTACTGGTGTTAGCCAACTGGGTTCTAGGTATGTGCTTTGGGCTATGGGGCTCAAGGTTTTGAGAATGGTACGGCCATAGCTGCGGTGGTTCACCCGATTGTCGAGGAGGGCTACTTTTCCCTGCTGTGCGCTGATGGGTGCGATCGCAAGCTGTAGCGTCTGCAACGCTGTAGGTAGTAAAAACAGTCGAAACCAGTCCTGATGCCTTCGTTTGTAATAGGACACTTGCCCGGCTACTAGAGGATTTTCCAGGGATGGGATCGGTAATGTAGTAATGATCAATAATCCTGGAGAGGGGCAACGGAGTCGATAATCTTGCCAAAATTCCCAGCCGGTGACTAAAATCCCATTTTCAGACAGCTCGTCGCGTTCAACTTGCACCCGTGAGCCATATTCAGCCGCTAAAATCGATCCGATTTGAGCTTTCAGCGGATTATCTCCAACTAAGATCACTGTTGGCTGGGTGCGAGTTTCTGGCAGTTGCAACAAGCTACGAATCTCTTGCAGAATTGCATTGGGAAACCGGCTGCTATTGGGCATAGGCAGTTGATCTGGGGTATAAAGCTCGATGCCATCTTGGTGGCGATCAGGGGTGAACTTCAGACAGGTAATATCGTCTAACCCCAAACGCTGGCGATAGCTCTCAGCCCGTTGTTCTTCATCTACAGCAGCCCCAATCAAAACCACTGGTTGTCGTTGCCAAATGGGGGGCATCATCTCCGCTAAGTTGACTGGAGCACATTGCAATGAAAGTTGGCCTAATTCACGGTTGAGCTGGAGCCATGTCATGCCATTGTCATGCTCTAACTGTTGTCGAAACTGTTTCCAGGCCAGTGGTAAGGCTTCTAAACCTAATGGTGTTTCCGATAGCTGCTCGTACAATTCGATGATGAGGGCCTGTTCTTCGTCATCAGCTAAGTAGCCACTATAGGGGTTCGCAGGGTGTTGAAAAGCGAGATGCGTCAGCTTGACTCGTAGATTGCGAATAATTGTTTGCTGATTCGGGTATGCCAACCCCAGTTGATGCCAATCCGCGTCGTCAAGTCTGTAGGTAAGCTGATTACGTACCCAGTCCACTAGAGGATCGATGCCATCGATCAACGTCACGATATTGTCAGGAAAGGCATGTGCCGACGGCTGGGATGGCTGTGTTGAGCTGAACTGAGCTGATAACCAAGCTCTGGGGGTTGTGATCAAGATTCCTTGAAAGGTTTCACTAGGCCAGCGTTCACCTACATGAATAGACTTGATGGTCGGTAGGGTTTGCAGAAGGGTCGGAATCTCGTCTTGTACCAATTGCTGATGAATGGCATGGGGCACCACCAAAACAATGGGGCCTGGCCATACTAAAGCAGGCATCAAATAGCTAAGTCGGTAATAGCCTCGATAGGCTGCAGTGCTGCCTATTTGGAGCAGAGCACTACGTCCCAACCGCAGGGCCCTGGCCACCAGCCGCGCCATGGTTAAGTGATGGGGCCATTGATTATGACCCTGCTGGCGTAGAAACTCTCGAAGTAGCTGGTGGACCTCTGCCTCAATCACGTTTGCGGTGACTCTCTATAAAACTAATGCTGCTGTAATGATTAACTTGGCTAGATGCTGTTATTGATTGAGAGGGATGGCTCTGACATGGAGACTATCGGTCAGAGCGTTTGAGATTAGAATCTCTCGGGGATCGGCAAGGCCGACTCAACAACTAGACATCACTAAGCTGTGTCTCATTGTGACATACTCCCTTGGGGTGTTTGGTTGATCGCTAACAGACTTGTTGCAGGTTGTCGGTCGCTATATCCGAATATTTCATGCCTATTCCATTGAGTCTCTCAACTATGTCAGTGCCGCCTATTTCTGCTTCCACTTCAAAGCCAGCATGTACCATTGGAATCGTTGGTTTAGGACTGATTGGAGGCTGTTTAGCGATAGATCTCAAGCAGCTAGGCTATCCTGTCTACGGTGTGGCACGACGGACGGCAACTGTGAGTGCGGCGATTGAGCAAGGAGTGGTGACTAGGGCTGGCTGCGATCTGACCCTAATGGCTGAGGCAGATGTAGTCTTTGTCTGCACACCGATGGCAACCATTGTGCCAACCGTGCAGAAATTAGCAAAGTGCTTACCAGAGTCGACTATTGTGACGGATGTCGGGTCTGTCAAAGGTGAGATTGTAGCAGCGGCAACGGCACTTTGGCCGAACTTTGTTGGGGGACATCCTATGGCAGGTAAAGCCGAGGCTGGTCTGGTTGCTGCCGAAGCGGGTCTATTTCAACAGCGTCCCTATGTGATCACCCCGCTGGAAACAACGCGGTCAGCGGCGGTGGATCGGGTGTTTGAGATCGCCACTCAACTTGGAGCCAAGGTTTATAAAGCGACACCTACGGCTCATGATCAGGCGGTAGCTGCTATTTCTCATTTACCCGTGATGGTGAGCTCTAGTCTGCTCCACACCTGTTTAGGTGAGTCTGACAGCCGTGTCAAAATCCTCGCTCAGCAGTTAGCCAGTAGTGGTTTCTGCGATACCAGTCGCGTAGGCGGTGGAAATCCTGAATTGGGTACCATGATGGCCCAGTACAACCGATTAGCCTTACTCCAGGCGCTACAGCAGTATCGGTACCAGTTGGATACCATGATTGACCTGATTGAGACAGAGCAATGGGACGCATTGTCACAAAGATTGAGCTTTGCTCAACAAGAGCGCCCAAAGTACCTTTGAGTGTTCAGCCTATGCAGATTGTTTGCCTTCTGTCTCAGCCATAATGACTGGCTCCTGATACAAAATTGCTGTGAAGGTGACTGTAGAACCGAGGCCTTCGCCCATACTAATAAACTGAACTTTGCCGCCCATGGCCTCGATTAGGCGCTGGGAGATAGCTAGTCCCAGACCGGTACCACCATATTGCCGAGTACGTTCACCATCTACTTGGCTAAAGGTTTGGAAGAGGCGATTTTGCTTTTCGAGGGAGACACCAATGCCTGTGTCTTCAACGCTAATTTTGATATGTCCAGGCCATACTCGTCCCCGGAAGCGTAAGCTTTGAGGCTTGACTTCAGCTCTGATGGTGACACCACCTTCAGGAGTGAATTTAATGGCGTTACCAATCAGGTTGAGTAGAACTTGTAAAATCCGTTGATAATTGCCATACAGCTTGATTTCATCAAGGGTTGCAGGCATCTTCATGTCAAAGTATAGCCCTCTCTGCTCGGCCTGGGGACGCGTGAAATTCTCGACATCACAAAATAGCTCCTGCAAGCTAATGGCAGTCAGATCAATCTCCATCTTGCCTGCTTCAATCTTGGCGATATCCAGCACATCGTTGATCAAATTAAGCAGGTGAAGGGCAGATTTATGGGCTTCTTCGATAAATTCTTCCTGCTCTTCTGGGTCATCGGCCATCCCATCCAACACTAATCGCAGGAACCCAATCATGCCATTGAGAGGGGTGCGCAGTTCATGGGACGTATTGGCTAGAAATTCACTCTTGAGCCGTGAAGCTTCCTCTGCGTAGCGTCTCGCTTCTTCTAGTTCGTCGTTTTTATCGATGAGCTTCTCATTCACCTTTTGGAGATCATCCGCTAGGGTGCGACTTGCCTCAAATAATTTAGCGTGGGCAATGGCAGTCCCTACTTGATCGGTCAGTTCATTAACCAGCTCGATTTCTAGGGGGTGCCATGGTCGCTCAGGTGGCATTTGTAAAAGCAGCACGCTATTAGGCTCGTCCCGATAACAGGTGGCTACTGTCAAAACAGTGTAAGGTCCAGAATCATTATCTTTTCGCTCAAAATCTGACAAGACGGGTTTGAGCGTGTTGATGGTGCAACGAAAATCTGCTTTCCTTTCTAATTCAAAGGTTTGGCCTAAGCATGGCTCTAGTTTAGGTTGGTGGAATTCCGCAACCACATTCAAGGTTTGCATGGCCACTGAGTAATCGCAGACCAAACACCGGTGCAGGTCTAAAAGGTTCCCTAAACCGTCGACAGTTTGTTGCCAGATTGTTTTTAGTTCTAGGGTTTTCCGGATATTAGAGGCGATGTTGGTGAGGACACCGTGATAGTTAGAGAGGTTTGCCCGTAGGCCGGCTTGAGCATCACAGGGTAGATCAGCCACGATACCCATGGTGCTCAAATGTTGTGGCATCTTGACCCCTCCAGCGATCGTGAGGATTGAGCCTTGTCCCTTGAGATGCTTTTGGCCAGGGGCATCGGGCCACTCAGTGGCACTGAGGCTAAAGTCTAGACCGACTGGATGAGGGCCACAGCGGACTACGCATTGAAATTGCTGAGGTTCACCATCGGTCAAGACTTGTTTTACCCGTTTGAGGTAGGGGACAGTGGCTACTGGGCCAAAGAGTTTATTAATGGATTCATGCAAATAGCGATCGCAATCTTCCTGAAGCGTATGAGGCCAATGAATAGCAACAATTCGACCACTGGCATCATGAATGACTTCGAGGGACGAATTATCAACTGTGGCTGGGACGACCATAGGTTCTGAGTCAGCTGTCACTTGCGATCGCATAATCCGGCAGAAATTATGAGCCCTATCTTTAACTGCTTACGAGTTTTCTCGGTATAGATCCGCAACATCTATACCAATATTGTTCCTTCGCAGTATGCAAAGACCTCTAGATTCTCTAAAACCATGCTGAATCATGAGGTTATCAAGGCTGTTGATTGTAGCTGTGTCGAACATGCCAACCTTGACCGTTGGTAGGACGCTACGGCTATCTTTCATCTTGTCACGGGATTAAGCCAATGGTCATCCCTTTCAATCAACCTTCTTCAGAATGGCATATCGAAAAAATGGTTGGTGCTTAAAATATAGACGCTTAAAGCTCCTATGCAGAGCCCGTAGCCTTACCCTGATAGTCTCAAGGATAAGCAAAGTATCGAATTGAAGCATTAAGATAAGCTAAGCGCTTTGATAATTTACCTTCCGTATATTTTCTTTCCATGACCGACGTACCCGTTTCCCGTATTCGCAATTTTTCGATTATTGCTCATATCGATCATGGCAAGTCTACGCTGGCAGACCGTTTGCTGCAGGAAACCAAAACCATCAGCGAGCGGGATATGAAGGCTCAGGTGCTCGATACGATGGACCTGGAGCGGGAGCGGGGTATCACTATTAAGCTACAGGCAGCTCGGATGAATTACCTGGCTGAGGATGGAGAGCAGTATGTGCTCAATCTGATTGATACTCCTGGACATGTCGATTTTTCCTATGAGGTATCCCGTGCCTTAGCTGCCTGTGAAGGGGCTTTATTAGTGGTGGATGCTTCCCAGGGGGTGGAGGCACAGACTCTGGCTAATGTGTATCTGGCGTTGGACAATGATCTAGAAATTATCCCGGTTCTGAATAAAGTGGATTTGCCTGGTGCCGAACCGGATCGGGTGAAGAAGGAAATTGAGGACATTGTTGGTCTGGACTGTAGTAATGCCATTCTGGCTTCTGCCAAAGAAGGTCTGGGCATTACTGAAATTCTGGAGTCTATTGTAGAGACTGTCCCTGAGCCTGAGGACAATACGGAGAAGCCGCTACGGGCGCTCATTTTTGATAGCTACTATGACAGCTACCGTGGGGTGATTGTTTATTTTCGGGTGTTGGATGGCACATTGAGCCGTCGCGATCGCATCCGTCTGATGGCCTCCGGTAAAGAATATGAAATCGACGAGTTGGGTGTACTCGCTCCCCATCAGATCGAAGTTGATGAACTCCATGCTGGTGAAGTGGGGTATATATCTGCTTCCATTAAAGCCGTGGCCGATGCCCGCGTTGGCGACACCATTACCCTGGTTAAAAAGAAAGCTGAAGAGCCCTTACCGGGTTACGTAGAAGCTAACCCCATGGTGTTCTGCGGACTCTTTCCCACCGACTCTGATCGCTACGAAGATCTGCGCGATGCTCTAGAGAAGTTAACTCTCAGTGATGCTGCCCTGCAGTACGAGCCTGAAACCTCCAGTGCCATGGGCTTTGGTTTCCGCTGTGGTTTCTTGGGACTATTGCACATGGAAATTGTGCAGGAGCGGCTGGAACGGGAATATAACCTGGATTTGATTACCACAGCGCCATCTGTGGTTTATCGAGTTACCACGATTGACGGCACGGTGCTGAATATTGACAACCCTTGCGAACTACCAGAGCCCCAAGAGCGGGAAAAAATTGAAGAACCCTACGTCAAGGTAGAGATTTTCACCCCTGAAGAGTTTGTTGGCACTCTGATGGACTTGTGTCAGACCCGTCGCGGCGACTTTAAGGATATGAAGTACCTGACGGAAGGCCGCACCACCCTGGTGTACGAAATTCCTCTGGCAGAGGTCGTAACCGATTTCTTTGACCAGATGAAATCCCGGTCTCGTGGCTATGCCAGTATGGAATATCAGCTGATCGATTATCGGGTGAACTATCTGGTGAAACTAGATGTGATGATCAATGGAGACAAGGTGGATCCGCTGGCGGCTATCGTCCATCGCGATCAGGCTTATTACGTGGGTAAGGCCTTGGCAGAAAAGCTGAAAGAGCTGATTCCCAGACACCAATTTAGAATTCCGATTCAGGCCGCCATCGGTAGTCGGATTATTGCTAGTGCAAGTATTCCAGCTTTGCGCAAGGATGTATTGTCCAAGTGCTACGGTGGTGATATTTCCCGTAAGAAGAAACTGTTGAAAAAGCAGGCTAAAGGTAAGAAGCGCTTGAAGGCAATCGGTACGGTGGATGTGCCCCAAGAGGCATTCATGGCGGTATTAAAACTGAATTAGCAGTTATGTCAATTGACCGTAAATCATCATCGCGTGAAGATTGGTATTCCTATCACGCGGTTGATCTTAAAACAGGCTACAAACCGTTGTACGGATTCACGGTCTGACTTAATGCGTTTTTTCATCACTTTGTAACGCTTGAGAAGTGCGCGATCGCTACCTTCATCAAACACAGCAAACATGCCCGAAAACGCATTGAACTGTTTGTACGGTAGCAATCGACTGAAGACGACATATCCCGGTTTGGCAGTTTTACTCAGATTGATATTGATTACGGATAAAGGTTGGTGATCAGAAGTATTGAGAAGATCATTAACCGTCAAACAATTCTGCTTAGGATGGACACTGCTTATTTTAAAGAGGGATGTATAAGAAGCCTTGGCTGCATCCAAATAGGAAATTTCTTCAGATTTTAAGTGAGTGTGATCACTCCGATATCGTTCCAACATAGTCTGACCGTTGGACAATATTTCGTGCAAATAAAAATCTATTAGAAAGTTGACTTCTTCCTCGTTTTCTAGAACAAGTCGTTTGCCTTGGCCGACACCCATGACTCGAATCATTCTGGGCAACTCTGTTTCTAAGCCATATTGCTCTGGTATTTTTTCACTGAGGCGTTTTCCGACACGCCGCATTTGTTTGTATTCTTTCAAAGACATTAGATTGAATGGTGCAAATGAACTAGCTATAAGGCTTCAACTCGGTTTAGTGTTTTGGTTAAACTTAAGATCATTTGGCGTCCATCCAATTTTTGCCCGCGTTGATTTCGACCTTTAAGGGCACCGATAGCTTCACGACGGATTCCATCGTTTGGGTGATTTTTTTCTCTAATTCTGGCCATTCATCGGGGGGAATTTCAAAAATTAGTTCGTCGTGGACCTGTAGCAATAGTCTGGCCTGATAGTCCTTGAGAACTTCATGGAGCTGAATCATCGCAATTTTGATAATGTCAGCACTGGAACCTTGAATGGGTGCATTGGCGGCTGCTCGTAACAGGCCTGCATCATAGCCACCTGGTTTGAGCTTCCCGAGTTCAATTTCATCTGGAGATCGACCCTTCAGTGGCCTCAAACTATTGCTAGAAAAGTTGAAATATCTGCGACGTCCGAGAATCGTCTCCACATATCCATGGGCGATGGCTTCACGCTGCATCTGTTGCAAGTACTCAAATACCCGCGAGTAGCGCTGGTTAAATTTATCGATAAATGACTTGGCTTCGGTGCGACTGACACCCATTTCTCGGGCAAAGCGCACGGCACCCATACCGTAGATAACGCCGAAGTTGATGATTTTACCCATGCGGCGTTCGTCTGAAGTGATTTCCTCTTTATCCAGTAGCAATTGGGCCGTAAGGCTATGGACATCTTGCCCGGTGCGATAGGCATCTACCAAGACCGACTCACCGCTGAGGTGAGTAAGAATCCTCAGCTCGATTTGGGAGTAGTCGGCAGCGGCTAGTAGCCAATCTTCCTGGGGTAAGAAGGCCTGACGAATTTGACGACTAAAGGCGGTGCGAACGGGGATATTTTGCAGATTTGGATTGGATGAGGATAGACGACCGGTGGCGGTGACAGCTTGGTTAAAGTCGGTGTGGACTCGGCCCGTATCGGCTCGCACCAGCTTGGGCAGGGCATCTACATAGGTGGATTTCAGCTTAGACAATGTGCGATGGCTGACGATACAGTCCACTACTGGATGATCGCCCTGAAGTTTTTCCAGCGTAGAGGCGTCGGTGGAGTAGCCGGTTTTGGTTTTGCGAGTTTTTTTCTTATTTAGGCCCAGTGTTTCAAACAGCAGAACGCTGAGCTGCTTAGGGGAGCTGAGGTTAAATTCTTCGCCTGCGTAGTCGTAGGCTTTGATTTGTAATTCGTACAGGTCGGTTTCGAGCTGTTCTGAGAATTGTTTAAGGTAGGGTTCGTCGATGCGGATGCCGGTGGCTTCCATGTCGGCCAGAACAACTTCGAGGGGGACTTCGATGTCGCGGAAGAGAGTTGCGATCGCATCCACCTGTTTTAATTCAGCCTGTAAAATCGGCACTAACCGATAGGTACTGTGTACATCCCCACCGCAGTAGACTGCCACCTGTTCGATAGCAATATCCGCAATAGTTTTGCCCTTTGGTACCAGGTCGCTGTAACTTTGGGCTGCCAGATTCAGGTGACGCAATGATAAATCTGTCAGATTGTGGCTATTTTCTGGATTCAGCACGTAGCTGGCCAGCATGGTGTCAAATACTACCCCTGTCAGCTCAATTCCCTGGCGCTTAAGCACTGCCCGGTCATACTTGGCATTTTGTAATGACTTTGGATAGTCAGCACTTTCCAAAATCGGTTTAAGTGCAGACAATACATCTGTCAGTGGTAACTGATCTCCTGCCAGGTGTCCCACCGGTATATAGGCCAGATCGGCTGGCCCTTCTCCCCAGCAACAACCAATACCAACCAATTCAGCATCCAGCGGATCAATCGCGGTCGTTTCCGTATCCCACGCCACAATGCCATCAGTTTGAGCTTCTAACTGCGTGACTAATGCTTGAAGCTGGGCCTCAGTCATAATGATCTGTGGCTGAATATCTACTTCTTTTACGTCACTGGCGGCATCCGTTTCTTCTGCCGTGAAAAAGTCGGTTTCCTCATCTTCAACCGATGTTGATACTTGCTTGGGTCTGGCGGTAACTTCACCACCAAATGCTGTCTGTAATTTGTTCAGACGATTAATAAAATGCTGAAATTCTAGATTTTTTAGCAGGGGGACAACTTTGCCTTCGTCAAACCCATCCAGTTTGCAATCAGCTAGTTCAACATCCAAATCAATATCAGTGACGATGGTGGCTAAATATTTAGATTTATCTGCGTCTTCTTTGCCGGTTTCCAGCTTCTTTTTCACCGCGCCCTTCATCTCAGGCACCGCGTCATAGACTCGTTCCAGGTTCTCGTGTTCCGTTAGGAGCTTAACGGCAGTTTTCTTACCAATGCCCCGCACCCCCGGAATATTATCTGAGGTATCCCCACAGAGGGCTTTATAGTCGATCACCTGATTAGGCTTAATGCCTAGTTTTTCTTCGACTTCCTTAATGCCATATTCCTTGGCCAGACCATTGGTGCGGCCAAAGGTACTGCCCAAATGGAGCACCTTAATGTGTTCGTTATCGTCAATTAGCTGAAATAGGTCCTGGTCACCGCTGAGGATTTTGACGGCATAACCTTCCTGTTCAGCTTTGGTAGCGAGGGTACCAATGACGTCATCTGCTTCAAATCCGGGGGCTGTGAGGATGGGTAGCTTAAAGCCTGCCAAAAGCTGCTTAAGATTTTCGACATCCTCAATGAAATCTTCGGGTGTTTCTGGGCGACCTTCTTTGTAGCTTTCTGCGGCTTCGTGGCGAAAGGTAGGCTGAGCGAGGTCAAAGGCAACAGCTGCGTAGTCGGGTTTTTCGACCACCATCATGTCGCTCATGGACTTGAGAAAGCCAAAACATACGCTGGTGGGAATACCTTTGGAAGTACGCAGTCCTCCATCACGACTTTTGGCGTGGGCGTAGTAGGAGCGAAACGCCAGGGAGTGACCGTCGATGATTAGCAGGGTGGGTCTGTCAGAACTCAAAACACATGTCGCCAATGCAGCTTTTTAATTAAAGCGTGTCCACGTCCAGAACTGCAGTTTTTTCGATGAAGAGCTTTAGGTTTCAAATTGAATGTGGTTTATGGGGTAGTTTGGTGGAATAAATTCGCAGGCCTCAAATAGTCATTAGATTCGTTACTGTGCCGACTCGTTAGATAGGCAAACGGAATTTGTGCTTCTGAGGGTGTTAATCCACCATGGGTTCCTCGTTGTTGGCCTTTATAGTGACCGTCAGGTCCGGCAAAGAAGACGGTGTTAGAGTCCTCAGGTAGGATGACGATTTGACCGACGACATTTAAGAATTCCTGGGAAGGGGACTCACCAAATAAGGTATCGGCCACATCTTGTATGAGCAGGACTTGGGCAACACCAGCTAATCGTTGTTTTAGCAATGTTAGAGCCTGATCAACATACTCTGGTTTTACCTGTAAAAACACGTCTCGGCTGGATCCACAGGGAAATAGGGGAGCACCGTCCTGGCTGTGGGCCAGCATCGGCATTAGCTCTGGAATTTCTTCGTCCAAATAGACAGTTGCTGCTGCATCGATGACGACCTGACCGTGGTCGGCGGTCAGTAAGATGGCAATATTCTGATGATCGTTGAGGTTAGAAAATAAGAGGTTTTCCAGGGTTGCAAAGACTTCTTTGACGCGATTCCAGACGATGTCTGAGGTGTAACCATGGTCATGACTAAGGCTATCAATGTCTGGGAGATAGAATTTTACGTATTGTTGGCGAGTTGCGGCGTTGAGGATGGCTTGTAAATCGTGTAGTCCTTTCTCTAACGAGCTGTAGCCACGGCGTTGAATCATGGGATTTACGGCCAGGGAGTAACAGCCATCGACGTACGCTTTGGGGAGATATTCGATTACATCAATGCCTTGATCTATCAGCCGTTGATGAAAGGTACTGGGAGGAAAAACATCCTCTGGCTGGATGTCGGCTTCGAGGAGCGTATGGGACTTTTTGGGGTGACGACCGCCTGCGTCTTCGCCTTTGGAAAAAATCAGGGGTGAAATGACTCGATTTAGAGAAGGCCATGCTTGCCGCCATTCGAAGACTTGGGATTGCTGGGGTAATAAGCCGGTATTCAGGCAGTGGACATGGGCGGCGGTGGTGGAGGGGAATAGGGTGCTGAGTTTGGAAACGACACCCTGATCGATAAAGCGGGAAATGCCTGGCAGGTTTTCCTGGGCTGCGCGGTTAAAGAGGTTCCAGCCGAAGGCGTCGATTAGAAAAAGAACAACGTGTTTGGGTTGAGGGTAACCGGTAGGTCCAAAGACGTCGTCTGGCAGCCCTGACTGTTGGGGGGTGTCGAGTAACTTACTGATGGTGCCAGGAATTTCGCTAAAGCAGTAGTGACCGTATAAGGGGCGCTGGAGGGTTCCTAGAAACGTGGCAGAGTTGACTGCTGCAATTGATTTTGTATTCAGCATTTACCCTATGCCTTGGCTGGCAAGTATGTATGATTTCTAGTGTAGAAATTATCTATATGAGTGGCGTGGCCTTATTCTATCCACCGTGGGGCAGCTTCAACTCTGCCATCGCTCTCTAGTCACAGTTGTTGGGTATATTAGGTTGAATACTATTCAGTTCTAAGATTAGACTCCGTAATTTGTCTGGTTACTGCTCCGTACTTCCGGGCTCCTCTGTACACATAGAGAATTGGGTAAGCATATAGCTCCATCGCTGCATAACTATGCCGTTGTCATTAGATTCACTTTGGGTGGTTGTGAGTGCCAGCTTGGTGTTTTTGATGCAGGCAGGGTTTCTCTGTATAGAGGCTGGCTCTACTCGCCGCAAAAATAGCATCAACGTAGCGATCAAGAATATTGCTGATGTCGGGTTATCGATCATCATGTTCTGGGCCTTTGGCTATGGCTTGATGTTTGGTGCTTCTGTTAATAATTGGTGGGGCTTCAGTCAGTTTTTTCCAGAGTTTGGTCAAGATACCTGGCCCATTATCTTCTTTCTATTTCAGGCAATGTTTTGCAGCACCGCTGTCACCATAGTCTCTGGTGCCGTGGCTGAGCGCATGACAATTAGGGGATATCTGCTGAGTACCTTGCTGATATCTGGCTTGATATATCCCTTATTTGGGCATTGGGCCTGGAATGGCTCAGCACAGTCGATAGCTACAGGGTGGTTAGAGCAAAGGGGCTTTGTTGATTTTGCGGGTTCTACAGTGGTGCATAGTTTAGGGGGATGGGTATCCCTGGCTGCTGTGGTTGTCATTGGCCCTCGTCTTGGGCGATTTTCCCGACCAAATTTTATTCAACAGGCTCCCAGCGCCGATTTGCCGTTAGCGTTTTTAGGAGCGTTGCTGCTGTGGTTTGGATGGTTTGGGTTCAATGGTGGCAGCACGTTTGCATTCAATGATCAGGTGCCAAGAATTTTGGTCAATACCTTATTGGCTGGAGCCGCAGGACTCACTGCTCCCCTGATATGGTCCCTGGGCATACAAAAACGCCAACTTCCCTTCAAGGCGGTGATGAATGGTTCTCTGGCTGGTTTAGTGTCGATTACTGCGAATTGCCATGCCGTGTCCATGAGGCATGCCGTGATCATTGGCGCTGTGGGTGGCATGGTGATGATGGTCATGGACTATGTGCTGGACCAATGCAGAATTGACGATGCTATTGGTGCGATGCCAGTACATCTAGGTCCAGGTATTTGGGGCACCCTGGCTGTTGCACTGTTTGCTGATTTAGAACGCTTAGGTACTGGGCTGAGTCGTTGGGGGCAATTAAGAGTACAGGTAGCAGGCATCTTATCCTGTGGATTGTGGGCATTTACTGTAGCGCTGTTGGTATTGTTGATGCTCAATCGCTATTTAGGATTACGAGTCTCGCGCAAGCATGAGTACTTGGGCTTGAATATGTCTGAGCACGGAGCCCGGAATGAGTTTCACGATCTTTTTGCCACTATGCAGCTTCATGCCAGAACAGGCAATTTGGAACGCCGAGTACAGGCTGGTGCATTGACAGAAGTTGGACAAATTAGTCGTTGGTATAACCAAGTTGTCGAGGCTTTGGAGCGTGCTACTGCGAAAACCCAAGCCATTATTACCACGGCGGTAGATGGCATTCTTACGGTTGATTCGAGCACCTTGGTTATTCAAAGTACGAATCCAGCTGTTGAGAAGATTTTTGGCTGTGGATGGTTGACGGTAGTGGGTCGTCCACTATCTAGCTTGATCAGGACAGATTTTTCCCTGTCTCACGAGCAGGCGTTTCAGTCGCTTCAAACTTTTGTGAGCCAGGGAGCTCAAACCGGTCAAGTGTACGATGCTATTGGCTTACATAAGGCAGGTCGTCACTTTCCAGTGGAGATTACGGTCACGGTATCTCGTATTCGATCCGAAGAATTTTTGACCATTATGGTGAGGGATATTAGCGATCGCAAACAATCGGAATCAGCCCTGATTGCATCTGAACTGGAGGCTCGTCAAACCGCAGAGCAGCTGAAACGAGCCATGGAGGAGCTGCAGCGAGCTCAGGCGCAACTGTTGCAAAGTGAAAAAATGGCTGGGTTAGGACAGTTAGTGGCTGGCATTGCCCATGAAATTAATAACCCGGTCGGTTTTATCTATGGCAACCTCGAACATGCAATGCAATATGTCGAGGATCTGTTGTTAGTGCTTGGCCATTATCAAGCAGAGGCAATACAACTTTCCTCCAAGGCACAGGCAGACATTGCCAATGCGGATTTAGAGTATGTCAGAGAAGATTTTCCAAAACTAATCAGTTCGATGCAGACAGGCACGGACCGTATTCGAGATATTGTGCAGTCCTTACGAAACTTTGCTCGCTATGACGAATCGGATTTTAAGTCCGTTGATTTGCACGAAGGCTTAGATAATACCTTGCTGTTATTGAGCCACCGTCTTAAGGCTCAGGCCAAACGACCAGCGATTCAAGTGAAGAAGGAATACGGTACGTTACCCAAAATTCAATGCTATGCGGGTGCATTAAACCAAGTATTCTTCAATATCTTGACTAATGCGATTGATATTTTACGTGTTCATTCAGCCGGAGAAATTCTGCTAAAAACCGAGACTCAGACGAATTGGATTGTGGTGACGATTGCTGACAATGGCGCAGGGATTCCCAAGGCGTTGCAACAGCAAATTTTTGATCCGTTTTTTACGACTAAGGCAGTGGGTAAAGGTACGGGTATGGGGTTAGCGATTAGCCATCAGATTGTTGTGGATAAGCATGCAGGCAAGCTTGAATGTCACTCTGTGCTAAATCAAGGAACGATATTTAAGGTGATGTTGCCACGCACATTGGAGTTCCTCATGTCAGAGCCTAAGGGCATGGAATTATCCATACCGGAGTCCACAATTCCAGAACCCTAATCAGAATGGTTATCACGTAACGCTTTTAATGTCTGCGATGGCATGAATATTGTATTCATCAGTAGGCGTATGTAGGCGTAATCAGGGGCATAACCCTAACGCTGAAAAGTTGAGTCACAATACTCCGGGGCTATAGACATGTCGGTCGTCAGCAAATTTTGAGCTGTCAGCAATTTTTAAGCTGTGCATCTCCACATCACCATTTAATTATGAGACAATTATGAAAAATGAAACAATTATGAAATGGCTGCACTAGCAATACTCAATCAAGTCAAACAAGGTTTTTTGCTAGCAGGTATAGCTTTGCTAGTTGGTCTTGTTGGTTGCGGGCCAGACGTTTCCACATCTGAAGACTCCGCTGCAAGTGACAAGAAGGTTGTACTGACAACGTTTACGATTCTGGCAGACATGGCTCAGAATGTTGCCGGTGATGAACTGCGGGTTGAGTCTATTACCCGCATCGGTGCAGAAATTCATGGCTATGAGCCAATACCTAGCGATTTGGTTAAGGCTCAGAAGGCTGATTTGATTCTTTATAACGGCATGAATTTGGAGCGCTGGTTTGAACAGTTTTTGGGTAATGTGCAAGCTGTTCCATCAGTGATTTTGACGGAGGGAATTGAGCCAATTGCGATCGCAGAAGGTCCCTACACTGACAAGCCCAATCCCCACGCCTGGATGTCCCCGCAAAACGCACTTATATATGTGGAGAATATCCGCCAGGCGTTTATCGAACTCGATCCTGAAAACGAAGCCACCTATAACGCCAATGCCGAGGCCTACAGCGAACAGCTAACAGCGATTGACGAAGAGCTGCAGGCTAATCTTGCCAAGGTGCCAGATGGTCAACGGTATCTGGTGAGTTGTGAAGGTGCATTCTCCTATCTGGCTAATGATTATGACTTGGAAGAAATTTATCTTTGGCCCATTAATGCTGAGCAGCAATCTACCCCTAAACAAATTCAAGGGGTGATCGAAGAGGTTAAAGCTAACGATATTGCCACGGTCTTTTGCGAAAGCACTGTCAGTGATGAGGGACAGCAAGAAGTCGCTCGGGCCACGGGCGCTAAGTTTGGAGGCAATTTATATGTCGACTCCCTGTCTACAGAAGATGGTCCAGTACCTACCTTTATAGACTTGCTTGAATACGATACTCAGGTGATTAGTGAGGGGCTGGTATCACCATGATGCTTGACATTTTTCGATATCTTTCCCCTCCTGGGAGGGGCTCCGGGGTGGGTGTCCGCTGGCGCTAACGATCGAAACCCACCCCGCCTCTGGCACCCCTCCCAGGAGGGGATAACTCTAGATTTTTTCGCTTTAACGAACTCTGAGATTTCATCCTTTGTCCTCTAGCCCTTAACCCACGATGCGATCAGACACCTTTGGTATCACCGTCGAGAACATCAGTGTTACTTACAGTAACGCTCATCTTGCCCTCTATAATGCCAGTTGCTATGTCCAGTCCGGTACTATAACTGGCCTTGTCGGTCCCAACGGTGGCGGTAAATCCACCTTGTTCAAAACCATCATGGGGTTTGTCAATCCTAACCAAGGTCGAGTTCACATTGATGGCCTCTCTGTAACAATGGCGCAAAAGCGGCAGCTGATGTCCTATGTGCCTCAGGCGGATGACGTGGACTGGAACTTTCCAGTGAGTGTCGCCGATGTCGTCATGATGGGTCGCTATGGCTATATGAATATGCTGCGGATTCCCGGTCGTGAGGATCGGCGTCAGGTGGCAGAAAGTTTAGAGCGTGTGGGGATGACGGACTTTTGTCATCGGCAGATTGGGGAACTGTCCGGCGGTCAGAAAAAGCGGGCGTTTTTGGCACGGGCGATGGCACAAAATAGTCGGGTGATCTTGCTGGATGAGCCGTTTACTGGGGTGGATGTGAAAACTGAAAAGCGGATTGTGAATCTACTCATGCAACTGCGGGATGAGGGCCATACGATTTTGGTTTCGACCCATGATTTGGCGTCGATTTCTACGTTTTGCGATCGCACTATCCTGCTCAATCGCACTATCCTTGCCGAAGGGACCACCGCCGATACCTTCACTGAAGAAAACCTATCGATGACCTTTGGTGGTCTGCCCCTTAGCAGTTTGACTCAGAAGCACTCCATCTCCCAACAGCATTATGAGTAATCTCTGCGCTTTACCGCTACCTGTGTTGGGACTGCTATTGGAACCTATGTGGCAATGGTTACTAGAGCCTCTCCAGGCTGGCTTTATGGTCAAAGCCATTTGGGTGAGTGCGTTTGTCGGTGTTGTTTGTGCGGTACTTTCTTGCTACATCACCCTCAAGGGCTGGTCTCTGATGGGTGATGCGGTATCCCATGCCGTAGTGCCTGGAGTGGTGGTGGCCTATGCGCTTGGGCTACCTTTTGCGTTGGGGGCCTTTATCTTTGGCTTTGGCGCGACAGTCATCATTGGCTATGTAAAATCCCAAACGCGACTCAAAGAAGATGCCGTGATTGGTGTGATCTTTACTGGCTTCTTTGCGTTTGGTTTGGTCCTGGCTACAAAAATTCCCAGTAACGTAGACCTGTTTCATATTTTATTTGGCAATGTGCTGGGCATTTCCCAGTCAGATATTATTCAAACTCTGATTGCGGGCTTGGTCACGCTGGTAATTATTTTGCTGCGACGTAAGGATCTGTTGCTATTTTGCTTTGACCCCAACCATGCCAAGGCTATTGGCCTCAATACTCAGCTGATGTATTACACGCTGCTGTCAGTTTTGGCCCTTACCATCGTCACAGCGTTACAAACCGCAGGTATTGTCCTCGTGGTTGCTATGTTGGTCACACCAGGGGCCACTGCTTATCTACTGACCGATCGCTTTGACCATATGCTAGCCATTTCTGTTGCTACCAGCGTTATTTCCTGTGTCTTAGGCACTTATCTGAGCTATCACCTAGATGTTTCTACTGGTGGCAGCATTGTTGTACTAATGACCATCCTGTTTGCTCTGGCGATGGTCTTTGCTCCCAAATACGGCATTCTGGGTCAAAAACTGAGACGTCAAATGCCTAGTGTATAGATGATGTCATTGTTTACTGAGCTGAGTTGAAGCATGGCGTCTTCCCATTAAGAAAGCTCCTTAGCGGCTAGTGCTCCTTTGGGATAGGCAATCCGCTTGTGGTTAAACTGTTGCCATACTTGGACAAACACGTTGGCAATGACATCCATATCTTTGCGAGTTAGGCAAGAATCAACCAGTTGCTTGTCTTTCCAGCGTGCGCGCAGGATTTTGTTAACCATGGCGTAGGCATCTTCAGCACAGGCTTCTTTGTTGAGCGATCGCAACGCCGCCTCACAAGAATCAGCCAGCATGACAATACCGGTTTCCGGTGATTGGGGGATAGGACCGTTATAGCGAAAATCCTCATCTCGGACTTCCATCTCAGGATTTTGGCTAGCGATTTCCTGAGCTTGATAGTAGAAATAGCTGATTAGCATCGCTCCCTGATGTTCAGGTATAAAGGCCTGGATGGCTTTCGGCAAGCGATGCTTCTTGGCCATAACCAATCCTTCAGTAACGTGCTTTTTGATAATATCTGCACTGACCCAAGGGTCGTCGATTAAGTCATGTTTATTGGGGCCGCCCATTTGGTTTTCAATAAATCCAAGTGGATCATGCATCTTACCAATGTCATGGTACAAAGTCCCTGCCCGCACTAATTCTATGTTGTGACCGAGAGCACGGGCGGCAGCTTCTGCCAAGTTGGCTACAAACATCGTGTGTTGAAATGTGCCGGGGGCATCTGCGGCCAGTCTTTTGAGCAGAGGACGGTTGGGGTTAGATAGTTCTGCTAGACGAATGGGGGTCACCACATCGAAGAATGACTCCAAGTAAGGACTGACGCCTAGTGCAACAATGCTCCAGGCAATACCATAAGCGCCAAACAAGGCCGAGTCGCGTAGTACGGTGTACCACACAGAGGCAGCGACACTATTAAACATGAGGGTGAGTATCAGGTGGATGAGGCCCTGGGTTAGACCGACGACGCCACCGAGAAGGGCAAATTCTTCTCGTGATCTCAACCGAGGTGCAATCCAAGCACCGACTAAAGCTGCACAGGCAGCCGCAAATAAGGGCAATACAGCCACAGACCCCCCTACTGGTAATAAAATCACCAGTAGGCCAATCGTTACGGTGGCCAAAATATAGCCGTAAAAGCTGCCCAGCAAGAGGCCTACAGCGGGTAGTCCCAGACCGGGTATTTTCAGGGCCATCAGCGCCGCTACGCTCACAATTACAGATAACACCAGTAGATGATCACGCTGACGAAGCCCCCCTTTTTGCCAATGATCAACCCATAGCAATGTGCCCACACATGCGCTTACTAAAGCCCCAAAGCTAGAAAAACCTAGCCAGTTGAATCGCCGTTGAGTCAGGTTAAAGTGATCGAGTAATACAAAATCACCTTGGGTGATGGTTTCGCCCTTGTTGACTATGGAATCGCCCTGCTCAATAGATACAGTGACTGTTTGAACTTCATTTTCGACCTGCTCCGCTCGCAGACGGGTTTGTTCCTGGTCTGCGATCAGATTAGGTTGTAAAACAGAGCTAACTATTTTGGCTGCTATTTCTTTCGCTATGGTTTCTTGGCCAATCAGTTCATCGCGATTTAGACCGACTAAAGGATCTAGTTGGAGCGTGCCTTGCAGCTGTGTATCAATAGCTTGGTTCCATAGTGCAGTAGGCATCCCTTCGTGAATACCTTGCGTTAACATTCGATTTACTACTAAACGACTAGCTGTCTGGACAGACTGCCAATCAGCATCACTCAGCTCAAATAGTCTGTGATCTAATGGCTGAAGGCTACCACGCGTTGTCAGGTTCTCTAGCTTGAGTTTCGTGGTTGTATATTGTCGCCGATGAGTATCCACTTGATTGCGGATTGCCTTGATAGATTGTAGTGATGTCCGTTCTCGTAACCGCACTAACTCGCCAAGTGCAATCCGTTGGTTGGTTTCCAGGGCATTAATCCGTATTTGTAGTGAACCATTGGTACCTTGCTGTAGAACAATATTGGTTAGTTCTGGTACCTGAGCTAAATCCCAAATCTCTTGCCAATCTTGGGGTGGTGCTTGGCGTAGGTAACGCTGTGTTCGACTGGATAGTTGAGCTGTGGATAGATAAGGAATGTTACCAGCCTCCTGCCGCAAACCAGTTCCTTGACCTAAAATACCGTTTGCTTCTTCCAGGATTGCTTTTGTTTTTTCTTGATCAATTTTTAGAATGATGGTTGAACCACTGCGAGCCGCTTGGCGGTTTTCCTCAGTGGTGATCATGTCTGGCAGGGTGGCATTGTAGGGAGCGATAAACGTATCGGTAGCGTGTGTCCCCACTGTTAATGCAGGCTGGTTATAAAAGCGTTGTCCTAAAATTGCAGTCAGTAGTAATACTGTCAGCAATATAGCTACCTGGGTTTGATTGAGGGGGGTATGACGTGAAATGACATACAGCCCCGTGGAGTGATTGCCTGACCGGGTAGACTGACGTATAGATGTGTTGGACTTTTGACGTATAGATGTAGAAAGCTCTGGCAACTGAGTTTTGCACCAGCCGACCGAAGTACGCAAACGTTGCCAAATTGCTTTGACCATGAATGTCACCGACTGCATGAAAGGCCCCAACAACCAAGGCTGGTAATAATCAATCGATAGGAATATCGTTGATTGAGCAGCCTGCTAGCGTTAGACACCAGTGAAGAGGTTAAAGGGGACATTGTGTAGTCCCTAAGCACACCCGAGATGTCTTGAACAACTGAAATTCAACGCTTTGGGGGAATAGGGCTAACTTACTAGGACGTTGGTCATACCCTTCTAGATTAGGTGTAGATGATTATCTATACATGTTCTAGAAGCGTCAACCTGAATCTCAGGATTCAGGACTAAAAAGTGACTGTTAACAACGCTGCACTCAGTCAGATTTGATAGTTGTCTGAGAAGAGGCTAAAGCAGTCGCTTTAGGTTAACATTCTCCTCATTCAAAACTTTTAACTCGTGATCAGCAAACAGCGTTTGAAGATGCTTAGCGTACCCATCTAATTATTATACCTAGCTCTATTTGAGAGGATGACCGGAGCTTACAAATCCAATGGTAATGTCTCAAAAGTATCTGAAATGCTTCTGATGCCAGCCCAGTCACGATAAATTTGCTCGGCTAGGTGGGTAATGGCCTGTCTAGAATCGGAGGATAACAATAGTAGCCAAGGAGTTGGGATGACTGATATTCCTCCCCATGCTCCTAGTAAACAGCCGATAATTGTGAGGGTCGGCTGGGACATTTTTTGACTGCCTAAAGCTAATGCCAGATTTTCGCGATAGTTCAGGCATTGCCACATACTGAGAGTGATAAGGCCCCATGGGCCATCAAGGGGGGGCATCTCACTGATGGCTGTCAATGATGGTGAGGATAACCCTTTCATCCACTGATTGACTTTGGTGCTGACCACTGCCGGATAGTGAATTTTTTGATGATGTAAATGCTTGCATAATAATTGCCCTGGATGCCGAGTATCTAAGGGACACTGCATCATCCACTCTAGACTGTCCCCTAGGACATAGAGCACTTCCATCGTATCGACATTATTGTTGGAGGTGCCGATAGAGGCCGATATTAGATGTTGAGCTAACCACTGATGTCGGAATGTGCCGTTGTCATGGTGGTATAACAGCCATGGCAACGCTGCTACGAGATGACTATTCGATCGTTGTAGGTCTGAGACTTGAGCCTTTGGGGTGTTAGTCTTCCATGACTGATAAAGTGTACTGTCGTTAATATTAGTAGGCCATCCAAATTGGTTGTTGCCGCCATAGTAATGTCCTATGTAACTTCCAACCAGGCTTCCTAGGAATCGATCGATGGTTGAAATGGCTACCATGGTTTCCTTGATTCACGGGGGTAGACTTTTGGAACAGTGTCTTGAGACCTCTAAACTGTAATGCCTACAAATATCAAGTTCTCTGGACGCAATAGACATGCTATGCCATCTTAATGGTTGGTTTGAACTGGGTATTGAGTAAAAATGCTCGATGTTCGTGCTCAAAAATTATGGTGTTTTTATCACATGGAACGTTGGGGCTTACATGCGATCGCTAATCTTTGGCTACTCGTAACGGTGTTAGGGGTTATGAAGACGCCTGTAGTAGCGGAAACGATTGCTGCATCTTTAGAACAAGCAGATAGCCTAAGTAATCAATCAACATTGCTTGCTCAGGCAGACGGTGTTTTAGTGCTGGGTGATTCAGGGGCTGCGGTTAAAGATGTGCAGGCCATGTTATCTCTGATGGGGTATTACTCCGGCGTAGTGGATGGTAACTATGGAGACGCCACTGCGGTGGCAGTAAGTCAATTTCAAACCGATGTTGGGCTAACTGCAGATGGTCTGGTAGGTCCTGCGACCTGGCAAAGATTACTACCGACACCGACCACACTTAATCAGCCCCAGACACCTAATCCTGTCGGTACTGCTGAACAGGAAGATCTTGGGGAGACGTCGAATTCGACGACTAGACCCAGTCCCGCACCGCCAGCAACTATTACTGCCTCCGGTACGGCTGGAGATTTGCCAGTGCTCAGGCTAGATGACTATGGTCCTGATGTCAGTACTTTGCAGCAAAGACTGGCAGCGCTTAACCTATATACTGGCTTAGTTGATGGGGTATTTGGATTACAAACTGCAGAAGCTGTCGAACAATTCCAACGTCAGGCCGGATTGGGTGTTGACGGTGTTGTGGGACCAGCAACATGGGCAGAGCTTTTGAAATAAAATCAGTACTCTTCACTTGCTTCATGCTGCTTAGGCTAGACCGATATCAAGAACTTAATCGTTGGGAAGGTTAGCGATATCGAAAGCAGCTACATCAGTTTCTAGGAACTGTGACGGGGAGCTTTGCTCGTCTAAAACGAGAAATCCTGAAGGGTATTGCTCTTGGAATAACAATTCATTTTGGTGAATGTAAACCATATAGTCACTCATCAGGAAGTAAACACCCACCATAGCCGCTGCAGAAGAAGCCACCAGAAAACCTGCCAGCATTAGGGAAAACTCCTGACTGACCAAGGCCCTATCCATAAGACGAAGGGCCCAAATAACTAAACCACTAACGATGGCTATGATTAAAAGCGTCATCGATAAAAATGTAAGAGCAGGCCTTAAAAAATGAGATCATCTTTTTACATATTGTAACAGAGCTATCATAAATGTGCCTGGCTCAGCAGAATTATTTTATGAAGGCAAAATGATGCCGCCAATCAGTCAAAATGCGAATCGTGAGGCCAAGTTATGGCCTTAGGGCCTAACAACTACATCTTGCTGTGTTAAATAAGATTTAATTTCGGCAACGGTGAGTTGCCCATAATGCAATAGGGAGGCGAGTAGGGCTGCCTCTGATTGACCGGTAGTCAAGGCATCATAGATATGCTCACAGGTGCCAGCGCCCCCTGAGGCAATAACTGGAACATTCACGGATGAAGCAATAGTGCGAGTCAGTTCTAAGTCGTATCCGGCTTTAGTGCCGTCAGCATCCATGCTGGTAATCAAGAGTTCACCGGCACCACGGTTGACGACATCCTGTGCCCAGATAACGGCATCTAGACCTGTATTTTCTCGGCCACCGCGTACAAATACATCCCAGCCAGAGGCGTCGGGACGACGCTTGGCATCAATCGCGACAACAATGCACTGACTACCAAAACGCTGACTGGCTTCTTGGATAAAGTGAGGATTTCGTACGGCACCAGAGTTGATGCTGACTTTATCTGCGCCAGCGCGTAAAAGCTTTTTGATGGTGTCTACAGAATTAACACCACCGCCGACTGTGAGGGGAATAAACACCTGCTCAGCGGTTCGATGCACAACATCAAATATGATGCTGCGATCTTCATGGGTAGCTGTGATATCTAGGAAAACTAGCTCATCTGCTCCAGCTTGATTGTAGGCTTGTGCCAGCTCAACCGGGTCACCAGCATCTTGGAGCTCTACGAAATTAATTCCTTTTACAACGCGCCCTGCTTTGACATCCAGACAGGGCAAAATTCGCTTCGCCAGCATAGGTATTTCGTAGGGATAGGCTACAGACATCGGGAATATTGGCTGGTTTGGCTCCAGCAACAGTTTTTTAGGATAGCTTACAAAGCGCAAGACACTGATAAACTGAGGGTTGGTTTTAATTCTTAATATTCAGTAGTTTTATTTCAGAGAGGAGGGTCTTAGGGCATGGCTTTGGATATCGGGCAAAAGGTGAAAGTTGTACGGGTAAGAGATCGAGTGTCTGATAGCGTTGCCAAGCGTCTAGGACAGGAGGGTACGGTTACCCAGTTCAAGATGGTGGATGGCAGTGGTGTTGGTGTTGTTGTGGAGTTCTCAGATCAGTTTTCTAGCTGGTTCTTTGAGGATGAGCTGAAGCAAACTGCTTAGGCAGCATACTGCCTGAAGTTTTTATTGCTTATTTCTTGTTAGGGGTACCCCTGTTATGGGGTGCCCTTTGCTGAGATTAGTGGTCAATAGAGTACTGATTTTTTTGATAGTCACTGATGGCTTTAATTCTTACGTTTTTAGGTAAAGGGGGGAGCGGGCGTTCAACTTGCGCGATAGCAACCGCTAAAAAGCTATCGGCCCAGGGGCAGCGGGTATTATTGGTGACCGAAGATGCGGGTCCTGGTTTTTCTATGGTGCTAGGGCATGAGGTGTTATCTGCACCAACATCAATTTCCAGTAATTTATGGTGTTGTCAACTGCAGTTTGCTCAACTGTTGGAGCAAAATTGGGAGCAGTTAAAAAAATTAGAAGCTGAATACTTGCGCGATCCCTTTTTTAAGGCAGTGTACGGTCAAGAACTCAGTTTGCTACCAGGTATGGACCAGGCCCTGTCGCTGAACGCGCTGCGAGAATATGACATCAGTGGTGATTATGATGTCATCGTGCATGATGGCTCTGGCGATCAGGCGAGTTTACGGATGTGGGGGATGCCAGCTGGGATTGATTGGTATTTTCGACGTTTTAAGCAAGTATTTCAGGCATCCCAGTTTTCTAAGGCTGTTATGCCCTTTGTTCAGCCGATTGCTGGTGCAGTACTCAGTGGTGGCCGAGGGTTTTCTGGTGATCTCTTTGATCAGCCGGAAGTCCAGGAAAGCACTAGCTTTGTGGGTCAGGGTGTGGCTGCGGTCAAAGACCCGATGAGGGTAAGGGCTTATTTGGTATCTAGTGGGGATGAGGTTGCGATCGCAACTGCCCGATATCTTTGGGGAGCGGCCCAGCAAATTGAAATGACCGTAGCAGGTGTTTTTCTTAACCGAATCACGGACAATACTAAGCAGGACTTTGATCCACTGCCCGTGTACTCGCTACCTTCATACACCGGTGATTGGCAAGCTCAGATGAAAGTACTGCCAGATTATCTAACGATTCCAGCGGTTCCAGCCCCATTGGATATTGATTTGACAGCCAATACAGTACGGTTATTTTTACCCAGCTTTGATAAAAAACAGATTCAGCTGACTCAGTATGGACCAGAGGTCACGATTGAGGCTGGGGACCAACGTCGCAATTTAATCCTACCCAAGCCTTTAAAGGGACGTTCTGTAACCGGGGCTAAATTTCAAGCTGGTTATCTGATTCTGTCGTTTGGTTAGTTCTTGCCTGTTTATCTCTATTAACTGTGATGCCCATGGCTGAAAATCCCTCTTCCGCTAACTCCACTCCTGCTGATGTAACAACCGATGCTCAGGAAGCATCAGAGGGGTCTAAGGCACGTCAGCTCTTGGGTATGAAAGGAGCTGTTGATGGCGAAACCTCTGTCTGGAAAATTCGCCTGCAGTTGATGAAGCCCATTACCTGGATTCCGTTAATTTGGGGGGTGCTTTGCGGAGCAGCCTCCTCTGGTCATTTTGTCTGGAGTGTTGACCATGTCCTAGCGGCATTAGCCTGTATGTTAATGGCTGGTCCTTTGCTGACCGGCTATACCCAGACTATCAACGACTATTACGATCGCGAACTGGATGCTATTAATGAACCCTATCGACCAATTCCGTCGGGAGCCATCGGTTTGGGGCAGGTTCAGGTGCAAATCTGGGTGTTGTTGCTAGGTGGTATTACGGTTTCCTACGGTTTAGATCGCTGGGCCAATCACACATTCCCTATTCTGATGGCATTGGCTATTGGGGGTTCCATTGTGTCCTATATCTATTCTGCGCCTCCCCTCAAGCTAAAACAAAATGGCTGGTTGGGGAACTATGCTCTTGGAGCTAGCTATATTGCATTGCCCTGGTGGGCTGGGCATGCGCTCTTTGGTCAGCTTAATGTCACCGTCATAATTTTGACATTGCTCTACAGCATGGCTGGTTTAGGTATTGCAGTGGTGAATGATTTTAAGAGTGTGGAAGGGGATGAAGCTCTGGGTCTAAAATCATTACCTGTGATGTTTGGAGTCGGTACGGCAGCTTGGATCTGCGTTCTGATGATCGATATATTTCAGGCTGGAATGGCCGCCTATCTTATAGCGATCCACAAAAACCTGTATGCGGTTTTACTGATCTTGATGATTATTCCGCAAATAACCTTTCAGGACATGTATTTTTTACGTGATCCACTGGCTAACGATGTGAAATATCAGGCCAGTGCTCAGCCTTTTCTCGTTATTGGTATGTTGATTTTAGGGCTAGCGCTAGGTCATACCGATTATTTGGTGAGTTAGGTCAGATTCTGATAGCCTTTTTGGAGATATATCAAGATATATCAATTGAGCTTTGTAGAAATTTCAGGTGTAGGCACCTATCACACTTATCCAGCGAACTGGCTTTTGTCAGCGAGTTCACCATTTTTAGATCGATAGGTTCAGTAGGGTTTCTTTAACGTGGCTAATTGGATTGGTAAAGTCAAAAATAGTGAGGCTAAGGGGCAGCCATCTGAAGTAAACCCTAGACAGGGAGTTCAACAGAGGCAGCCTAAGCCAATTTATAAGAGCTTTTTGTTTTGGCTCGCTCTGCTGGTAGGGGCTGGTGTTGCTGGTCCTGTAACCCGTGGTTATCGTTTTTGGCGAGAGGCGGCTGCAAATCTGCCTAATGTATCCGATGCCTTGACGTTTGAGCGTACAGGAACGATCACGATCAAAGCTGACAATGATACTGTTCTGCAAAAGATTGGACCTGCAACCCAGGAATATCTTGAATATGATGATATTCCAGACACTCTAATTCAAGGCTTTATTGCGTCAGAGGATCGACGCTTTTATGAGCATAAGGGCATTGACTATAAGGGCATTGCCCGAGCGATGTATTCCAATCTGCGAAATCGTGAACTGGTGGAAGGAGCCAGTACGATTACACAGCAAGTGGCCAGGATTGTATTCTTGGATCAAGATCGTAGTTTTCAACGCAAGTTTCGTGAAGCTCTGCTGGCTAATAAACTAGAAGAAGAACTTGGCAAGGAGAAAATCTTAGAGCGTTATTTGAATTTGGTATACCTGGGTGCTGGAGCCTATGGTGTAGCGGATGCTGCCTGGATTTATTTTGGTAAGTCAGTTGAAGAGCTGACGGTTTCAGAAATTGCCTTAATTGCAGGTATGGCTCCGGCCCCTAGCCTGTATTCTCCTCTAGTTAATGAAGACGCGGCTCGAGAGCAGCGGGATAAGGTGATTAGCCGGATGTTGGAGAATGGCGTCATTTCTCAGGCTCAAGCGACTACGGCTTATCGGAGTGATGTGGCGACTACGCCTAATGAGCCAAAGTTTCTCTACAGTGAATTTCCCTACTTTACTATCTATGTGCAAAAGCAGTTGCCGCAGTTGATTTCTGCAGATGAAATTGAAGCTGGTGGTCTGATTGTGGAGACCAGCTTAAAGCCAAAATGGCAGCGGGCGGCGGAATCCACCCTTGAGAATGTGTTAGAGGATTACGGTAGTTGGCAACGGTTTGAGCAGGGCTCAATTGTGGCGCTCAATCCTAAGACAGGTCAGGTTCATGCCATGGTGGGGGGGACCGATTTTGAAGAGAGCCAATTTAATCGGGTTACCCAAGCCCAGCGACAGCCGGGGTCAACGTTTAAAGCGTTTGTATATAGCACTGCGATCGCAAGTGGTACCTCCCCCTACAGGGGCTATGTTGATGCTCGCTATGTTGTTGATGGATATGAGCCCAAAAACTATGGCAATGGCTACAGCGGTAACGTAGAACTTAGACGGGCCTTATCCTCGTCGATCAATATTGTGGCAGTGAAGGTGCTGGTCGAAGTAGGGTTTGAACCCGTTATCGCCATGGCCAAGCGTATGGGTATCAAGTCAGATTTACTGCCTGCCTATTCTCTGGCATTAGGATCGTCAGAGGTCAATCTTTTAGAGTTGACCAGTGCTTATGGTTCCTTTGCTGCTAAAGGTAAGCATGTGGAGGCCCATGGTATTAAACGCATTACTAATCGGTCCGGTGAAGTCCTGTATGAGTTTAAAGATGAGCCAGAACAGGCCATTGATGAAGACTCTGCTGCAATTATGGCTTGGATGATGCGTAGTGTTGTAGAGGGGGGGACCGGTAGCAATGCCTATCTGAATGATCGTCAAGTAGCTGGTAAAACCGGCACGTCTGAGAAAAATCGAGACATGTGGTTTATCGGCTTTACACCTCAGCTAGTCGTGGGTGTTTGGTTTGGTAACGATGATAGTAGTCCTACCCGAGGAGCCAGTAGTACTGCGGCCTATGCTTGGCGCAAATTTGTGTCACAGTTTATTGAGGAGCTGCCAGTAGAAAAATTTCCAGATCTACCTCGTCTGTCTGGTCGCAAGGGTTCAATTAAAGCAAAACCTGTCAAACCCGGTAAGGTTGTTGCTGATAAGGCGAGTGGCAGTAGCTCTTCTCAACCAGCACCTCAGCAAAGTTCACCACCTCCACAACGGCGTTCAGAACCTCAACCAGCGGCACCAGAAGCCTCACCTGCTCCTGCACCAGCCACTCCGAGACAATCACAGCCAAGTCCTTCAGCTCCGGCTCCAGTAGCTCCGGCCCCGACTCCTCCAGTAGCAGCTCCGGCTCCTTCAACTCCGGCCCCGGCTCCCGTGGACCCAGCTATTCCTGAGCCGGTAGCCCCCGCTCCGGTAGCAGCTCCTGAGCCAGTAGCTCCCGCTCCAGTAGCTCCTGAGCCAGTAGCTCCCGCTCCAGTAGCTCCGGCTCCGGCCCCCGCTCCGGCTCCGGCCCCCGCTCCGCTGGATACGGGTGCGTCTGCAGAGTAAGATGTAAAAGATTAAGATAAGTTACAGCTCATTCTCATAAATGGGAATCGAGTGAGTATTTTCGCAACAAGGACAAGTCCTCTATGGTATTGGCATTCGGGGAAGTTGGTGCATCGGGGATCCCCATGTACTATTTTCAGCTAGTTTATGTGGTTGGCTTTATTGCCGCTATTGGTATTGGCTCTCTTGCTTGGTACAACTCCAAGCGACCACCCGGTTGGGAAGATGCGGCCCGCCCTGATTTTATCCCCGATATAGAACCACAAGAGGCTGATAGCCAATCAGAGGACTAAGATTAGGTTGTCAGTTAGTCGATCACTCTTAGGCGGCCTTGATTAATCGCCTCAAAAATTTCTTGTACCCATGCCTGCTCTTGGCTGTTGAGGTTACTTTTACCTAAGAGCGATTGCATTAGCATACGCTGGGTTTCACGATTGATCCGACGGCGGTTTAAGATGGTTCTCATTAGACTCTCTAGGGATTGAGTCGCGGTTTGGCCGTTTAGCATGGCACTTACTCCAGGGACAACTACAGGAAGTTAGCCATAAAGTCATTTCAGAGATCTTTTATGTCTATACCTAATATGCTGTCTGGGTAAAGCTTTTGCCGTGATTTTAAGGCCTCAAAAATGTGATCTTTGGCACGTTTTTTCGTGATTTAGTCTAGTTTCGATGAGAGGATATTCTCTTCTTATTGTTGGGTTTGAACAAATCTCTGCCTGCCATACCATCATTCAACTAGCCGGATGTTAGCGATAATGTTCGGCTTTTTGAGTATTTGTGCTGTAGCCTCAGATGCGATCGCTTTTGCATCGAAAATATTCAGAGAGAGCAGCGATTAAACCTGACGCTAATATCAATAAGACGCTAAGGGCATTGATATCAGGTTTGATGCCAGTTTTAACCCGACTGAAAATCTCAATCGGTAGAGGATTGGCACCGCCCGCTGTAAAGCTGGAAATCAGTAAGTCATCCATGCTCAAAACAAATGCTAACAAACAGCCTGAAAGAATAGCTGGAGTGAGTTGAGGAATGAGGACTTTGAGCAGTGCCTGGGTGGGGGTAGCTCCTAGATCTAATGCAGCCTCTTCCAAATTGGGATCTAAACCTTGGAGACGACTAGACACCACAATAGCGATATAGGCTAAGCAGAAGACCATATGGGCTGCGATGGCTGTCCACAAACTTAGGGGGATAGCGACTGAGGCTAGAAAGACTAGGGTGGCTACTGCGATCGCAATATCTGGAATAATCAGCGGCAAGTAGGAAATCCCTACATAGAGCGACTTTCCTGGAAACCGATATTTGGATAGACCCACGGCCATCAAAGTGCCAAGTATTGAGGAAATCGCAACGGCACACAGGGCAATTTTGAGGCTGTCTCCTAGGGCAAAAAACAGACGCTCATCACCCATTAGCTTGCGGTACCAAGTCAGGCTAAACCCTTTCCAGATCGCCCCATACCTAGACTCATTAAAGCTATATACCCCCAAAATAATGATGGGAATGTACATAAAACTGTACATGAGTATGGTCAACAGGGCCTGCCAGGAGGGACGGCGATTCTGGTGATTGGTATTGGCAGCGACGGCAGGTTTCATGAATAAATCTCAGGGTTGCGATCTCCATATTTGAGTAGAAGTGCGATCGCTAAACTCACCATTAAAATCAGTACCATACTCAAGGCAGAACCAAATCCCCAGTTACGTGCTACACCCAAAAATTGGTTATAGATCAATCGGGAAATTGTCATGCTGCTAGGACCACCGAGCAATGTAGGAACTACAAAATCTCCAAGGCTAGTGACAAAGACCAGCAGACACCCCGCTGCAATACCTGGCAATGTTTGCGGCACTGTTACCCGCCAAAACGCAATCTGTGGGTTAGCCCCCAAATCTGCCGCCGCTTCCAACAGCTTTAAATCCAAACGTTCCAGCGAGGCATATAAAATCAGCACCATATAAGGCAAGAAGCTATAAGTCATGCCGATATAGACTGCCCAGGGTGTGTTCATCAGGGATTGGGTAGGTAACCCTAAGGCACCTAGGACCAAATTGATCACCCCCGAAGAACGTAATAGGGTGATCCAAGCGTAGGTACGCAGTAATGAAGATGTCCACAGCGGTAAGATGAACAGCACCAGCAGCAAATTTCGCCAGCGTTTGGGAGCCATCAGGGCTAACCAGTAGGCCACTGGAAAGCCCAAGAGTAAACAGAGTAACGTCGTACCCGTGGCAAAGGTGGCTGAGCGTTGTAAAACCTGTAAATAGGTAGGTTCTAATATTCTCAGGTAGTTGAGTAGACCATAGCCCGCAATCGGTTGACCCGGTTTTAGTCCCGGTACCAGACTCAACTCAGTAATGAGCAACATGGGCAGCACCATCAAGAGTAAGAGCCAAATCCCGGCAGGTCCTAGTAAGCCTATGGGCCTGGCCAAGTTACTCAACCAGCGCCAAATCAGGTCAAAAATTGCCTGAAGCCAATTGACGACTAGCGCAAGTAGCTTCTTAGGTTTCTGCTCTGCTTTGATCCTGTCGAATCCCGAGTTTTTCATGGGCTGATACTCTTAATCGGCACGAAAAGGAGGATCAGGCGCTAGTGACTTTGGTCCAGTACTCATCGTAGAGAGCGTTGGCTTCGCCTACAGGAGCAATCCCTTCACATTTGGCTAGCAGATCCTCAGGGGGGAATAGGTTCTTATTGTCTAGTAATTCCTGGGATAGCATCGTCATGGCTTCACCGTTAGGTGTGGCAAAGAATAGACGCTCTACCGTTTCTTGGGAGACTTTAGGCTGGAGGTTGAAGTTGATCCATTCGTAAGCAGCATCCACATTTGGTGCAGACGTTGGGATCACCATGGTATCAGTCCATACTGAGGAGCCACTTTCTGGAATCACATACTTGAATGTAGGATTTTCGAGACTGACTGGAATACCTTCCACTGAGTAAACCATGGAGAGGAGGAGGTCGCCACTCAGTAGCTCATCTTGCCAACCAAAGGACTTAAAGGAGGCTAGGTTGGGTTTGAGGTCTAGGAGCTTCTGATAAGCTTCCTCTAATTCTGTAGGGTCAGTCGCGTTGTAAGAATAGCCGAGGGAGCTTAGAACAGCACCCATGGTTTCACGGACGTCGTCGAGCAGAGTCATTTTGCGTGACAACACATCACTGTTGTCCCACAAGTAGTTCCAATCGGTGGGAGGTGTGGTCAGTATTTCGGAATTGTAGAGTAGACCGGTGGTGCCCCAGCTGTAGGGGATACTGTGGGAGTTTTCAGGGTCGTATACGGGGCTTTTCCACTTCTCTCGAATTTTATCTAAGCCGATCAGGCGTGACTTATCTAACTTGGCCAGCATATCTAGACCGATCATCTCTGTAACCATGTAGTCCGACGGATAGATCAGGCTGTAGTTAGCCCCTCCACCGGCCTGCATCTTGGCCAACATGGTTTCATTCGAATCATAGACATCGATTTTGACATCAATGCCAGTGGCTTCGGTGAACTGTGCGGCGAGCTCATCGTCGGTGTAGTCAGCCCATGTGTAAATGTGTAACGCGCCAGATGCTTCGGCTGAGGCGGTGGAGCTATCAGCGGGCTCAGGTTCGGTCTCACCAATGGTACGACGGCAGTTTGACAGCCCCATGACTGCCATAGTGGCAGCGGAGCCCTGTAAGAAATGGCGACGGGATGTACGCGAAAGCAGCGAGCTGCGAGATAGTCGGCGGGGCACAGTCTTTCTCCTCTAAGCAAACACCATAGATACTTTAAAACCACTTCCTGACCTGAGGCCATTGGGAAATAGGAATTTGTTTTGCGATTTTTTGAGATCAGTTTTAATCAGGAACGTAAAATAACGCTGTCTAGGAGGGAGGGTTATGGGCAACTAGAACCTGACAATCGACGGCAGCCCATGATACATAAACTGATTCTCCTGGTTGATACCGCATATGGTTGGGTTGAAGCACGCGTAACTGCTCCCCCGTGGCTAATTCAATAATGCAATGAATGTGGGGACCTGTATACAGAATGTGTTTAACTTCTCCGGGATAACAATTGTTGTGGTTAGCCGGTTTTTTGGCATCAGTCTGGGTACTGAGATGAATTTTCTCAGGCCGAATACTGACATCGATGTCGGTAATATCATTGTGATCCGTTGGTGGCAGGGAGACTTGGAGGCCACTCTCGGTAGCTAATAGAGGGCAGGTTTCTGCGGCCAAAAACTGTCCAGATAGCAGATTGGTATCGCCAATAAAATCAGCTACAAAGGCTGTGGCTGGATGTTCATAAATTTCATTGGGGGAGCCTACCTGTTCGATCCGACCATCTTTCATGACGGCAATGCGGTCAGATAGGGATAGTGCTTCTTCTTGGTCATGGGTCACCATGATGAAAGTAATGCCAAGACGCTGGTGTAGGTTCGAGAGTTCTACTTGCATTTGTTTGCGCAGCTTGAGATCCAGAGCTCCTAGAGGTTCATCCAACAGCATGACCGCTGGGCGATTAACGAGGGCTCGAGCCAAGGCAACACGCTGTCTTTGTCCACCGGATAATTGGTTTGGGTAGCGTTTGGCGAAGCTTTCCATCTGGACTAAGGTGAGGGCTTCGCCGACGCGTTGGCGAAGGTCGGACTTAGGGATTTTTCGAATCTTGAGACCAAAGGCTACGTTGTCCCAGACTGACATATGGTTAAACAAGGCATAGCTTTGGAAGACCGTGTTGACCGAACGACGATGGGCTGGGATTCCATTCATGGACTTTCCCTGAATTGTCAACTCTCCTGAGGTGAGTGTTTCAAATCCGGCAATCATTCGCAGGGTGGTGGTTTTGCCGCATCCAGAGGGACCCAATATGCTGAAAAATTCACCCTGTCGAATTTTTAAATTTAACCCTTGAACGGCTATATCCTCTCCAAAGGCTTTGATGACGTCTCGAAGTTCTACATCCAATGCCGCTGCTGTATCTACCATGGGTGGAGAGATGGTTTGAGCCATAGGATGCAATCCTCTTGATTGGTTCATTTGCATCATTTTACGGGGAGGTGCTCCAAATCCCAATTCCTCAGTATGCTGCTGGAGTTTAGCCTGAAGGGCTAGACTGATATCTAAAGTTTGGGTTTTACACCTAAAAACTTATTTATTTTTTATGAACTCAAGAGTTTGTAATTACTGAACGTTTGAGTTATAGGCGTAGTTTGATGGACATGATGTGATTATTATCCCCACTGTTCTTTCTGGCTACCCATTTCGATTCTCAATCTTTTTTCAAAATCTAGGCAACTTGCTTACCGTCAATCATGGCCTTTCTGCACTATCCCTCAGCAAATGTTGAAAAAAAGGGAGGACGTACGGTTGGTCGGCAATACCAATCGGTGATCATGATGATTTTTCTGTCCCTGGTGATGCTAGGGGGCATTGGTAGCCGATTATTTTATTTGCAGTTGGTAGAAGGCGATCGTAACCGCAAGCTGGCTGAAGAAAATCGGATTTTGCTGCTGCCGCGTCGACCCGCTCGGGGCACGATGTTTGACCGCAAGGGCAAGATTTTGGCGGGGAGTCGGTTGTCTCATTCCGTATCTATCTGGCCGATTGCCTTGCCGGTGGAGCAGCGTGATCAGGTGGTCAAACGATTGGCAAAGCTATTGGAAATTCCGGAAGATGAGATCCAGCAGCGGATTGAGTCGGCCGGCTATGAGTCTACTCAGTCGATTGCGATCGCACGTGGCCTGAGCCCTGCTCAAACCACAGCTTTGGCTGAGTATGCGTCAGAACTACCCGGTGTGCGAGTAGAGGCAGAAGCTATTCGCAGTTATCCCAATGGTGATCTGGCTGCCCACGTCATTGGTTACACAGGGGAAATTGACGAAGAAGAATATGACACCTTAGCCGATAGTAGTCAGGATTATCGGTTGGGAGACATCATTGGCAAAATGGGCTCCGAAAAGTCCTTTGAGTCCTTGCTAAGGGGCGTTTGGGGGGGACAGCAGGTTGAGGTTGATAGTGCTGGGAATGTTCTCAGCATTCTGGGTGAAAAGCCTCCAGAGTCTGGTCAAAATATTCGTCTTACCATTGATCTAGAGCTGCAGAAAGTGGCTGAGAAAGCTCTAGGGGACAAAATTGGTGCCATTGTGGCGATGGATCCTAGAGATGGTGCCATTCTGGCTATGGTGAGTCGTCCCACATTTGATCCCAATATCTTTTCCACACGCATTACCCAGGCACAGTGGGAGCAGCTCAACAGTCGTGGCAACCCATTTTTGAACCGTTCTCTGCAAGCTTATCCCCCTGCTAGTACCTTTAAGATCATCACGACCACGGCGGGGATCGAATCAGGTACGTTTCCGGCCAATACGGTATTGCCTACGTTCCCCAATATCAATGCTGGGGGTATTGTCTTTTGGGATTGGAATAATGCTGGATTTGGTCCCCTGGGTTTTGATGGGGCATTGCAGTGGAGTAGCGATACATTTTTCTACCAGGTGGGCATGAGGATGGGGCATAAACCCATCATCAAGTGGATGCGGAAGTATGGTTTTGGGGCAAAAACCGGGATTGAACTAGTGACGGAAGAATCGACGGGATTGGTGCCCGATGATGCCTGGAAACAGGAGATCTTTGAAGAGGAATGGTATCTCGGCGATACCATCAACATGACCATTGGTCAGGGGTATATGCAGGTTACTCCACTCCAAACAGCCGTTATGTTTGCCGTTGCGGCTAATGGTGGTTACCGAGTGAAGCCCCATCTCCTGCTTGATGGAGCCGAATCCCAACAGTGGAAAACTTCCTTGGGGATGCGGCCTGACACGATCGAGGTCATTCAACGGGGGTTGCGTAAGGTTGTAACCAGCGGTACGGGGACTCGTCTCAATGTCCCTACCATTCCCAATGCTGCTGGTAAAAGTGGTACAGCAGAGGCCCCACCCTACGAAAACCACACTTGGTTTGGAGCCTATGCTCCTTTTGAGAAGCCTGAAGTACTCGTAGTGGCTTTTGGTGAGCACTCAGGGGGCGGTGGTGGTTCCTTTGCAGCACCGATGGTGAAACAGGTGATGGAAGCCTATTTTAATGGGCCGTCAGAGAAAGATAAGGAAAAGTCTAAGCAGCCAAAGCAGTCGGCTGGATAGGTTAGGTGCGTTTATTGTCGGGGCGTTACAGGCAATGCCCCGACAATACGACCTAGCTGCGAAGGCTGACCTTGAATTTTTTCTCTAGGGCTGCGCGGATTTTATTTTGTAGAGGATCGATATCTTGATCAGTAAGAGTTCTATCGTTGGCGCGATAGAACATGCGGAAGGCTAGACTGCGCTGTCCTTCAGGGACGCCTTTACCTTTGTACTCGTCAAACAAAGTGACAGCTTCTAAGAGCTGGCCGCCTGTACGGGAAATGAGTTTTTCTAGGTCTGCGACCGGGATGTTGACTGGAGCATAAAATGCAATATCGCGGTCAGAGCCGGGATAAGTGGAGTAGCTCTTGAACTTAGGGGCGCGGAATCGGTTGCTAACAAGGCAGGTCGCGATCGCATCCCAGTTAAGCTCAAAGACATAAACTTCTGTAGGTAAATCTCGCTCTTGTCGTAGACGTGGATGTAGCTGCCCAAAAGTACCTAGGCGAGTTCTACCTCTTACCCACAGAGATGCTGTACGCCCAGGATGAAGGCGTTCATCTTCGCTCTCGGGTCGATAATCAACCTCAAGACCCACCTGGCAAAATACTGTTTCCAGGATGCCTTTGGCCTCGTACCAGGTCATAGGGGTTGTGGCTCCACTCCACTGGCCTTGAGCGGCATTGCCACCTAGAATGCCACCGATGCGCTCATATTCATTGAGTTGGCCATCTTCATTGGCAAACACATGACCAATCTCAAAGGCATTGAGAGGTCCGTTACCTTGTTCCAAGTTAAATTGAAACCCATCAATTAATCCTGACAGGAGATCTGAGCGGAGGGCAGAGTATTCAGTAAATAATGGATTTTCGAGCACTACCCGTTCCGGTGCAGGATTAGTCAGGGAGTAGTGCAAAACCTCAGTAAGTCCTGCTCCACGGAGAGCATTTCGTAATTGTCGAGCTAGAGCTGCTTCAGGAGAAAGCTGCCCACGGGATGTTTGTTGGGGTAGAGTATTGGCAAATCGGTTGTAGCCAAACAGACGGGCAACCTCTTCTATTAGATCGATTTCCCTTTCTAGATCTCGGTATCGATAGGCTGGCACCGTTACTGCCCATACGCCCTCGCTTTCAGATGCCAAGGTACATCCCAATCGAGTTAGGGTATCTTCTACATCAGCTGAACTGAGAGCCGTCATGGTGCCATCGTCAGTTATGTAGTTGCCTAAAATATGTTGTACTCTTGCCAGACGGAGGCTGATTGTGCGTGTTGGTGTGATTTTCCCGACCTCGGTCCGTTCATCTTGCTGGTAAGTGACCTTGGCATCAGCTAGCTCCACCATTAGCTGAATCGCTCGATTAGCAGCCAGTTCCAACTCAGCTGGATTGACGCCTCGCTCATAGCGAGCTGAGGCTTCAGTCCGTAAGCCTTGACTACGGGCCGAACGCCGAATCACAGCTGCATCAAAGAAAGCAGCTTCTAAAAAGACATTTTGAGTATCGTCATGAACTTCGGAATCTGCTCCCCCCATAACGCCTGCTAGAGCTACGGGGACATCATTAGCTGTAATTACTAATGTCTGTTCCTTGATCTGACGTTCCTGACTGTCTAGGGTTTTGAGAGTTTCGTTTGGTTTGCCAAAGCGGACGCTGACCGTTGTACTTGTTTCTGGGCTCAATCGATCAAGATCAAATGCATGCAGCGGTTGCCCCCATTCCAGCAGTACATAATTAGTAATATCGACCACACTATTAATGGAGCGTGTGCCTGAGGCTTCTAAACGCTGCTTGAGCCAGGCTGGGGAAGAGCCGATTTTGATGTCCTCTAGAACAGTGCCGATGTAGATGGGACAGGCTTTGGGGGCTGACAGTGCAACTTCAACCTTCTGGTTGTGATCAGTCGGAACCCTCATCTCTTGAATGGGTAATGTCAGCTCTGCTCCTGTAATGGCGGCAACTTCGCGCGCAATGCCCACCATACTCAGAGCATCGGCTCGATTGGCTGTCGAAGATAAATCTAAGATAGTGTCATCCAATCCCAACAAGGGACGCACATCTTGTCCCACCTCTAGGTCACGATGTTCAAAAATGTGAATACCATCAGCATCCTTGGCTAATCCAAGTTCTGCCAACGAACAAATCATGCCTGCAGAAGGTACACCGCGAATCTTTCGGGGCTTGATCTTTAAGTCCACTTGAGGCAAATAAGTATTGACCTGAGCAACTGCCACAAAAATATCTGCTTTTACATTGGCGGCACCACAAACAATCGTGGACGGCTCAGCTTCACCGATATCTACTGTACATACGCTTAGTTTGTCAGCATTAGGGTGAGGCTTGCGGTCAATAACCTTGCCCACTACAACACCATCAGCCCAACTGTGGCGTTCCTCAATATCTTCAACTTCAAACCCAGCCATGGTTAAGGCATCACCAATGGCCTCAGGCGTTAACTGTGGATCGACAAATTCTTTGAGCCAGTTGACAGAAATGCGCATGGAGCCTGATTTGAAAGGGTATTGATTGCAGTAGACCGAAATTATTCTATCGTTGAAGCTCCGCTTTACTCCGTCTGTTTCATGGCCTAGTGGACGTCAGGGGTAATCATCTCTTATGAATCACCAAAAGCGGGCTAAGCGCTTTATTCTAAAAGCACCAGTTCTGAAATTGCCACTGGTATCCCAAACAATTGGATTAAGATAATAGACATAATAAAAAGGCTTACCTGGACTAATCGGCTAAGCATTGTTGCTATACCGATGTTTGCTTTCTGTTGACGCCAGGTTCGAGGGAATATTTAAAATTGAGATGGAATAAAATTAAGCTATTAAAAGAATTTCACTTATTCCATTACTAATGACTGATGGTTGCGAATTGCGAAGTAATTAGAAATTACTGGAGCAAATTCCAATCGCTTTCATTCTTATGGATCGATGGTAGAGGCTCGTTCCCTGCCTAATTGTTTTGAAATGTCGTGCCATAGTTCAACCTAGCCCCAGTCATACATGTATGAGCAGGGTGGCTAAAGCTACATGACCTACTGCATCAACTCAGAGTGTCCCAGTCCAAAAAATCCATCCACAGCGAGGCAGTGTCTAGCTTGTGGGGCGGAGCTTTTATTACGCGATCGATATCGTGTTAGTGGTGCGTTGGGGAAAGGGGGCTTTGGGACTACATTTCTAGCCCATGATGAAGGGCTGCCCGGTTGTCCTCCCTGCGTCATCAAGCAGCTCCAGCCAACGGCTGAAGCACCTCATGTCATGCAGATGGCTCGGGATTTATTTGCCCGAGAAGCCAAGATTTTAGGGAAAATTGGTAATCATCCCCAATTGCCGAGGCTATTAGATTACTTTGAAGCCCGCACTGATTTCTTTTTAGTCCAAGAATACATACATGGTTCTACCCTCCAAAAAGAAGTCAAAACCCGAGGTGCTTTTAGCGAAGCGGGCACCAAGCAGTTTTTGAGTGAAGTACTGCCAGTGATGCAGTATATTCATCGCAACCAAGTCATTCATCGGGATATCAAGCCAGCTAATCTGATTCGTCGGGACGCGGATAAGCGCCTAGTTTTGATTGACTTTGGTGCAGTCAAGGATAAGGTCAATCCAGTTAAAGCGAGTGAAGAATCGGGACATACTGCCTTAACTGCTTATGCTGTTGGGACACCTGGCTATGCTCCACCCGAGCAAATGGCTATGCGGCCAGTCTATGCCAGTGATATCTATGCCATTGGGGTGACCTGTCTCTACTTGTTGACGGCAAAGTCTCCGAAGGAAATGTCCTATGATCCCCAGTCTGGCGAAATCCTCTGGCAGGAGCATGTGAAGGTCAGTGATCATTTTGCTGGTGTGCTCAGCAAAATGCTAGAAATTTCAGTCCGGCACCGATATAGCTCGGCTGATGCAATCTTGCGTGACCTTGATTTAGAGCCCTATCTGGCTAGCCTGGCTGGAAATATGGTGATTCCAACGACTGCTCCTAAGGATGTTGAACCTACGAGTCAGCCGTCATTTAACAGTGACGAGACGGCGGCGATTTTGGGGTTAGATGATTCCCAAGCAGGGGCTTCACCATCAGCTCGTATGGCAGCAGCTATTCGAGCACGTAGAGAACGACGTCAAAATACGAAGCCTTCCCCAGTAGCACCACGCCGCTCCTCAAGTAATTTACTGTCCAGTAGTTCTAGCCAGTCAGGACCATTTTCGGGTCAGGGTAAAAAAATTACACCTGAAGCTGTGCAAAAAGCCTATGGGCGAGGTCATCGAGATTTTTCATTACAGCCCCTGGCTCGGCTCAACTTACAGCGCATGGTGCTTAATGGCGCTAGTTTTGCAGGGGCTCAGCTGACGGATTGCAATTTACAAGCAGCTGATCTTGCCAATGCAAATTTGAGCAAGGCTGATTTACGTCAATGTAATTTGAAAAATGCCAAGCTAGCCAACGCCTATATGGGAGAGGCCAATCTGGAAAATGCTGACCTGCGAGGTGCTAATCTAAGCCGTTCTAATTTGGCAGGCGCTAACCTCAAAGGAGTGAACTTATGTGGTGCAGATTTAACCGGTGCCAATCTTACAGATAGCCAGTTAGCGACCACTAAAACTAATTGGTCTACGATCTATCCCAATGGACGTCGGGGCTTACGTTAATTTCTTAGGTGAAGAAGATTGGTGCCTATTGACCGCCGATTTTTCCTGAGCCGCGTTAGGATATCTAAGATGATTTGTGACAGTCTGTTAAATCTATGTTTCTCGATGAGCTAACACCCATTGTGCAGGAAATTTTCGGGCAGCCTGTTGCCTTTTTCGGTGGATTTGCATCTGGTCTGCTCAAGCTCGATCTCGCTGATGATCCTGTAAAAAGCTGGTTGGAAAATCAAGGTGCTGATGTTCCTGGCCAGAGCGATGACGATGACAATGCCGGTAAAGGACCACAAACAATTTCAATTGATTAATTTAGATAATGGAGCAGCTATTCATTTCATTAATAGCTGCTTGACTCTATAGATTGTCTGAGCAAGAGTTGCCAAACATTACAGCTCATAGGTTTTTATGACGGATTCATGCTCAGTTATTTACTATTGTCTCTAGAACGTTAGCATTAGAGTCAGTAAAGCTATCTAGAGCGTTTTGGGCCATTATGACTATTTCTTCTGTACCAACTGCGTTATCAGCCAGTGACTACGTAATTGTTGGTTTAGCCCACTGCTTTACAAAGCAAGACGGGAATGTGGTTCCGGTCACAGTTATAGAACCTATCCCTTCTGCTTATTTTGAGGCACTGATGAAAGGAGTACCTACGTCCTATCAAATGCTTTGTAGCCTCACATTGGGGCAACTCTTAGACGATGACCGGCCAACTGCGAATCATTTGCCTGCGGATGCTAAAGGAGCTCAGTTCTGTGAAGATTTTGTCGAAAGAACGATGGCTGCTGCGCGAACCTATCAGACTAGAACGAATATTCAAGAAACTCTGCCTTGTGGACAGACGTTTTCAGATATAAATTTTTCTACTGAGAAGAAACGCATCTTGAATGCATCCCATAAGGTGACTGCCGAAGACAATGTAAAACAGCATAAATATACTCACATGACTCTTTGAACCCTGTGAGTAATTTCTCCAATCATAGTTTTGCTCTTTCCTTGTCTGATAATATTGCATCCATTTAATCAACAATGACATGAGAGCTTTTAGACTCTTCTGTCATTGTTGATTGAGTAGTCTTTGAAGACCGAAAAAGTAACCGCGCCTATGAAACAGTTCATAGACGCGGTTGCTTGATGAAATACTCTCAATCAAATGCAAGTGACTGATTATGTCAGTCGCAAACTTGATCTTCCTAATTACGTCAGCTATACATAAAAGCTGCCTTAACGAAAGCCGACAGATGCTTGCCAAACAAAGGCTAGCAACAAGAAAAAGATTGGCAGAATAGGCAAAATATCTACCAATGGAGCAAATGCTTGATAAGCTTCGGGGAGTTTAGCTAACAGTAGGACCGCGTCCATGAAAACCTCTCTACGTTGGCGACAGTTTGCTTAATAATTGACTCACATCTTAACATGTTGCGGTGCCAAGCTAAGATTTGTTCATCGGCTTCCTAACCGTTATTTTTAGAGGGCTTTAGCCACTCATGAAATTTTTCGACAAACTGATTTTGTAAAATTGCTTTACGAATGGACTGAGTAAACCGAATCAGCTCAGTGATGTTATGGATGGACAGAAGCGTGTATGCCAGTATTTCATGGGCGTGAATGAGATGGCATAGATAAGCGCGGGTAAAGTTTTTGCATGTGTAGCAGGGACAGCTCTCATCTAGGGGAGTGAGATCTCGACGAAACTGATTGTTTTTTAAGTTCCATCGTTCGCCTTGTACCAATGCTGCTCCGTGGCGAGCAAAGCGAGTGGGAATAACACAGTCAAATAGATCCATGCCTGCGGCAATAGCTTGAGCCATTTCGCGGTAAGTCCCTACACCCATCAGGTAGCGAGGTTTGTCCGGTGGTAGTAGAGGTGTGGTTGCCTGCACGATTTTTTCAATCAGCTCTGGAGGTTCACCAACGCTTACACCCCCAATGGCATATCCCGGTAAGTCGAGCTGTACAAGCTGCTCGGCGGCTGCTTGGCGTAGATCAAGATGCACACCGCCTTGAACGATGCCAAATAAGGCTTGGTCAGTCCGCTGATGTGCCTCTATACAACGCTTTAGCCAGCGGTAGGTGCGTTGGGTGGCTGCTGCAACGGCATCTCGATCAGCTGGGTAGGGTGGGCATTCATCAAATGCCATAATCACATCGGCTCCCAATTGATTTTGGATGCGGATGGATGCTTCGGGAGGCATATGGATGATGCGACCATCGCGGGGTGAGCGAAACGTTGCCCCCTCTTCGGCGATAGTGCGAATTTTACTCAGACTGAAAACCTGAAAACCACCGGAGTCGGTCAGCATAGGCCCAGACCAACCCATAAATTTGTGGAGTCCACCTGCTGCTGCGATTAAATCTTCACCTGGCTGCAGATGTAGGTGGTAAGTGTTGGCCAGCACCATCTCGGCTCCTGTGTCATATAGCTGCGCAGGAGTTACAGTTTTTACATTTGCCAGGGTACCCACGGGCATAAAACGTGGAGTATGGACGGGGCCATGGGGGGTATGAAAAGTTCCTGCTCTAGCTTTGGTATGAGAGCAAGAGGCATGATGCTCGAAAGAAAAATGGTCAATAGCCAACAGTTATTGCTGTCCTCAATGTGCCGTTGTGAGCAACCGTACTAGATTGGAGACAACAGGTACAAGGACTAGCTGGCAAAATTATTATTGTCGTCGTCCAAGCAAGCATCCCATCGAGCAGTTAAGGCTTCTGCCAGCATTGCTTCTAGGGTAGCGTCGTTGATATTACAGGTGTTTCGCTCGGTAAGGGGATTAGACAAGGGCAGAATCCTTAAGCGACGATTGTCCTGGATGAGATCAAAGTAGGCTTGTTTATCATCCACTTGACCCATTTCCATGTAATCAAAGCTGGTGACATTTAGATAAAGGCTGCGATTGGCTACCAAGGTGGCCTGTTGAGGATCGCTAAAGACTTCGACTATGTACCCTTCGCCTTCTCTGAGTACTTGATCTTCCTGATTGTGGATATACCGGACTCGTCCCAAATGCTGTAGGATGCGCAGCATATCCTTTTTATTGATAACTGTGCCAGTATCGACAAGGCAGGGGGCTGGTAAAGAAGTTGTTGACGGTTGATAACTCATAGCGGGGTCGGTAGATGGGCTTTTGTGGTTAGCATGGGCCCGTAAAACACCGAGGTTTTTAACAATCTATACTCAAGATAGATGAAATCTGATTATTTGGAACGCCAAAGGCAAAAATAATCTGCTTTTTGGCTTGGGCTCTATCCTTATGTCTTTACATTATTTCAGCGAATTCTTGTGCTGCCTTCAGCCAGAATACTGAACATTGATTTTTGCCCATGGAATTTTATTGTTTTGATGGGCATACTTAATGGCTTAACATAAGTGCCGGTAAGCTTTAAGAGTTTTATGAGGCGATGGTGGGATGCGGTTTGGCGGGCTGCTCATCAGCAGTGGGCGTTATTTAATGGAGCAGTATTGTTTTATACCTGTTTGCCCTTGCCCGCTCACTGGCCAATGCGGTTTGAGCCGATTGCGTTAATTGTTCCTGTGATTGGTTTGGGGCTGGGGGGGATATTGACCGTCGTTGACCTGCTACTGAGTCTCGGGTTACCCCTCTTGTTGCGCAGTACTTTAGTCGTTTTGATAGGGGTGTGGCTCACCGGTGGTCTGCATTTAGATGGTGCTATGGATACGGCAGATGGGTTAGCTGTCCAAGATAATCAGCAACGTTTAGCAGTGATGGTTGATAGTCATGCAGGGGCCTTTGCAGTGATGGCTGCGATCGCAATCCTCCTGCTCAAAGTCTCTGCTCTAGCTGCTATTCCCCACGAACGTTGGTTTGCACTCCTATCCGCAGCTGCATGGGGGCGTTGGGGGCAGCAATGGGCCATTGGCCGTTATCCCTATCTCAAGCCAGCCGGTAAAGGAGCCTTTCATAAGCGGGCGATCTCGTCTCTCTGGCAGACATTGCCTTGTGCTGTGCTGCTGGTTGGAGCAACTACGCTAGCCATGAGCTTGGGATGGATTCCGTGGCGCTCTGGGTTGGTGGCAGTTGCCTTTGGTAGTAGCGCTTCATGGTTGATTGCAGCTTGGCTTAACCGTAGACTAGGCGGTCATACTGGCGATACCTATGGAGCGGTTGTGGAATGGGTGGAAGTCTCGGTATTAGTAGGTTTAGCGTTGGTTTACTGATGCTGAGGTCAGTGATGGATCCTGAAATAGAGGTGTGCTGAGATAACGCTCACCAAAGCTAGGCTGGATCACAACGATTAATTTACCTGCGTTTTCAGAGCGACGACCGACTTCAATGGCCGCGCAGAGGGCCGCACCGCTAGAAATACCAGACAGGATACCTTCTTCTTTGGCGAGGCGACGACCAAATGAGATCGCATCATCATCAGTGACCGCGATCACCTCATCGATCAGCTTCACCTGTAGGACTTCTGGGACAAAGCCAGCCCCAATACCTTGAATTTTGTGAGGACCTGGTTTGCCACCAATGAGCACCTGACTATTGGCCGGTTCGACAGCAATCGTTTGAAACTCAGACTTACGACGTTTAAGAACATCGCTAACGCCCGTAATCGTGCCACCTGTACCGACGCCAGCAACGAGGAAATCTACTTTGCCGTCAGTATCTTGCCAGATTTCTTCTGCTGTTGTGTGGCGATGCATGTCTGGATTCGCTGGATTACGAAACTGCTGCAGCATATAGGCATCGGGCGTAGATTCTACAATTTGTTGAGCCCGCTGGATGCAGCCTGCCATCCCCTCATTGCCAGGAGTCAACTCCAACTCAGCACCATAGGCCCGCAACATCGCTCGACGCTCAGCACTCATGGTTTCTGGCATGGTCAGGATCAGCCGATATCCCTTGGCTGCCGATGTCATCGCTAAGGCTATGCCTGTATTCCCAGATGTGGGTTCTACCAGGGTGGTCTTTCCAGGATGGATCTGGCCAGCAGCTTCTGCGGTGGCAATCATATTGACACCAATGCGGTCTTTGACCGAAGCAGAGGGATTCATGCCCTCAAGTTTAAGGACGATTTGTGCTAGGCAGCCCTCACTTTGAGGAATCTGATTCAGTTGTACTAATGGAGTGCGACCTACTAGTTCTGTAATATTTTGGGCGATTCGCATGGCTAACTATTCCCCGATGCACTAAATGTAATACATCAAATCAACCTGATGCTTGGCGTTACGTTGTTCTACCAAATCTTGCAGGGTATGGGCAGACAGCACCTCTTGGGCCGCTGCCTGTACGCTTTGCCACAAGCCCCGAACAACCTGACGCTCGGTGGTCAATACAGCATCGCCTGCATTGTCCTTCTTTTCTAGGCCTTCGATACAATTCACAATGTCTAGCAGCAATACATTCCAGGGTGCCTGAGCGAGTAAATAGCCTCCTTTTGCACCCCGTTGGCTTTTTACAAAGCCAGCTCGTCTGAGGGTGGCGAGTAACTGTTCTAGATAACGATCGGGAATATTTTGTTGTGAGGCGATTTGCCGAATTTGCACCGGCTCACCTTTATCGTAGTTGAGGCTCAGTTCTAACAGTGCCAGTAAAGCATATTCACTTTTGCAGGAGAGTTCCACGGCGCGGCGTAACTGCAACTCCTTTAGTATACTCCGGTTCTCCACTGGGGAATGGATATTTCACTCAGGTTTAGGACTAACCTGTTTTAGAGGATGGTCGGCACTGAATTTTCGTCAACCACATTTAAATGTCTTGCGCTTTGAGCCTTGCCAACAAACGGTTGTAGTCGGGATGAAAGCGAGGGTGCAAGAGTCTTTTCACGGGTTTGCCTTGACAAATATGTTGCTCCAAGATTTCGTCAATATCCTTGGGTTGAACTCGACAATACCAAACATTATCAGGGGCGACTCTGACGGTGGGTCCAGAGCCGCACTGACCCAGGCAAGAACTGGCTGCGACCATCAGCTCCGGACCAGCATGCTGTTTGAGTGCAGTGAGTACAGCGTCTGACTGGAAGCGTTGACAACTGCGATATTGACAAACTTGGATAAATTGGCGCTGTGGCTGGCTAGAAGGAAGTTCTCCCATGCGCAATGATGATTGTGGCTAAAAATAGCTTAGCTGCGGAATGACCATCATAGATGATCATATCCGCAGCTATTTAATGAGAATGAAGGGAACACACAGCCAACCTGTGTCTCGTATCATTGCAGGATTGTACAGAAAGTGCAACCTATTTTGGCATCTACAAGGAAAATTTATACAAAATAGCCTGACCGTTGATGCCAAAGGTTTCGGTCAGGCTGTTTTGTGGATTATGGTTTTTCCTTATCTGGGGTCGCTTGTAAGCTTTGTAACAATTTGTGGTGACTGTGGGTGAGGGTGAAAATCTTATTTAAGGCTTTACGTTAGCTTTAAGGACATTGTGATTTACGTTGAGCCTAAAAAACGATTGACCACGCCATTGAGTGTCTGCTGCATACTGCGTTTGCGTCGCCATTTATTCAGGTCCCGTTCATAGCGCTCGCCTGAGGTTTGGAAAGTGCGCCAGGCTTTGAGGGATAGGCCCAGACCCCAGAACAAGGCGACATAGAGCGAAAATCCCAGATAGCCGAGAAACGTACCACCAGGAGTTAAAAAATCTATCACTACTAAAAAGGTGATGATAATGCCATAGCGAATGACTTGGTGTTGTAGTCGTTGCAATCGCTGGCGTTGAAAAAGACGATGGTCTTCAGCTTTGCCCTTCATGATCCGCCACTCTTGTTCGGCGGTTTGTAGTGCCATGGGACTAATGTTTAGCTCTTCTGCAATTTCTAGCAGCTGCTGATGGGAGAGTTCGCCCGAGTCAGTTTCCTGCGCGATCGCAATTTGCAAAATCCGCTGGGCGTCTTCCATTGCGTAGAGCTTGTCCATGGTTTTGTTGTGTTGGTGTCGTAGGTTGGGCAATGCCCACCGTCCAGAAGAGTTAAGCCTGAGCCATTGTCCTATCCTAAGTTATAGATAATTTTGCGACGATTGAACCAGGTGAGTCGCTAGTCGGATAACCGTCCTAGGAGAATTGCAATGGCTGCGATCAGGCTGAGTGGTTTGTACACCTATCCCATCAAATCAGCGGCAGGTCTTGAGTTGAGTCAAGCCCAGGTTACTACTCGGGGGATACTGCATGATCGACGTTGGATGGTGTGCGATCGCACCGGTAAGTTTTTGACCCAGCGGAAATTTCCCCAGATGTCTCTCATTCAAGTTTCTGTGGGAGAGACAATGCATTTGAGTATTGCCGGTGCTGCTGCTGCCTCTTTGGAGCTGGTCGCTGTGCCGACAGAGCCTGAGTCTGTCGCAGTCGATGTCTGGGGGGATAGCTGTGTCGCCTGGTCCATGGGGGATGAGCCTGCTCAGTGGCTGAGTGAGTTTTTGGGACTGGAGGCTCAGCTGGTCTATATGCCTGAGAGCACTCACCGGCCAGTGGATCATGGCCGGTTTGATACTGCCAATAGCTTTTCTGATGCCTATCCGTTTCTGCTAATTTCGGAAGCATCTCTGGCTGATTTAAATAGTCGTTTGGACCAGTCAGTGCCGATGAATCGGTTTCGTCCTAACTTGGTTATTCAAGGATGTGGGCCTTTTGCTGAGGATACCTGGCAGCAAATTAAAATTGGCGACATCGTCTTTGATGTGGCCAAAGCCTGCTCTCGCTGTTCGATTCCAGGAGTGGATCAGTCTACGGGGGCACAAGGGAAGGAACCCTTAAAAACCTTAGCTACCTATCGTCGTTGGGACCATGCAATTTGGTTTGGGCAAAACTTGATGGCTCAGAGTGATGGGATTTTAGCTGTCGGCGATGGGGTGGAGATTTTAGCCTAATGATTGGTAGGGGCGTTGCATGCAACGCCCCTACCAATCATTATCGATGACGGTCTTTATTGATGGTTGATTTATCAAGGCTCGGCAATTTGCTAGAGGTGCGGTAGCCATTGTGCTGTGGTGTTCTCCGTCGCACAAAGGGCATGCGGGGACTGTGGACCATGAGTTCGCCGACGATGACGTTGAGCTGGTCGCCGATGAGCATGACTAGGGATGTGAGAAATAGCCACAGTAGTAAAACGATCACCGTTCCAATGGCACCGTAGACTTTGTTGTAGTTGCCAAACTGGGCCACATACATCCGGAATGAGGCAGATAGCAGTGCCCAGGATAGGGCTGCGAGCACTGCACCTGGCATCAGGGGTTTGCCACGGGTCCAGCGACTGGGACCAAAGCGATAGACAAAGGCAAATGCGGACGACACGATGCCCAGGGCCAGGGGCCATGTGAGCAACTCCCAAATGCGCAGTACCCATACGCCAACGGTGTCTCCACTTTGTTGGGCGAGGAGCTTAATCACACCAGCACTAATGAAGACTAGATAGGAGGCGGTCATGAGCAGCAGAATCGTGCCAATGGTCAGACCAATGGATAGGAGTCGGGCTTTCCAAAAGGGACGACGCTGTTCAGGTGGGATTTGATGAATTTCGTCGAGGGCACGCATGGCGGCACTGATGGCTCCCGATGACGCCCAGAGTGCGATCACAAAACTTAAGGAAAATAATCCTTTATTCTCACCTTCGCTGACTTCCGCTGCAAAATTCTGAATGAGCTCATTGACGGCTCCTGGTGCAATCTCGCTGAGACTCATGGCCAAGCGGTTAAAGGTATTCTCTAGGGACGTGACTAGACCAATGGCCGTAATCATCGCCAAAATCCCAGGGAAGAGGCCAAGCATGGCATTGTAGGCCATCTCCGAGGCTAAGCTGGGCAATCGTCGCCGTAGCGTTGCTTGGATGACAGCTTTAACCGTATGGAAGTTGATATAACTCAGGAAGCGAATAAATTCGAGTGGCGAGAACGTACGAGACAGCCGTCGTAGGGGTTGCTGTTCGCAATAGGTCGAATATAGCGTCTGACGCAACGCAGTATGCCTCGGACCAGTTTCTCGTGGGGGAAGATTTGGCAAAACGTCTCGCTAATCCATATAAGTCTTGACCGTTACTGATGTTGGCAGGACCCTGGCTGTCATTGTTGCCATTGGTCAGCATCTGACGGATTCAGTCCTACCGAGGTCAGCAATGCCTTCTTCAAAATACAGATTTCTGTTGAGATAGCAAGGCAGGCTCTAAGAAATCTGGGTTGTTGCCCCTCAGCACCTATTTGTAACATACCCTCTTTTGTTTGGCCGTTACGGATGAAATGGCTCAAAACTACTACCTATGGGCGGCAATACCTACCTTCTGGCTGGGGGAACACCGATCATCCTACGGGTGAGTCTTTGCCTAGAATGCAAACAAGCGCACATGCAGTAGGAGTCGGTGCTATGCAACCATCAAATCCGAATCAATTTACAGAACGGGCATGGGCTGCGATCGCAACCACCACCGATCTGGCTAAGCAATGGCAGCATCAGCAAATTGAAACCGAGCATTTAATGCTGGCGTTGCTGGACGAAGATGGTTTGGCTAGTCGGATTTTGCAAAAGGCTGGTGCCTCTGTGGGAGACCTGCGCACGGCTACTGAATCCTTTTTGCGGAAGCAACCCCAGGTTAAAGGTCAGAGTGACACCGTATATTTAGGGCGGGCACTGAATACTTTGCTCGATCGGGCGGAAGCCTGCCGCAAAGATTTCGAAGACGATTACATTTCCATTGAGCATTTGCTGCTGGGTTATCCAGAGGATGCTCGCTTTGGTAAATCCTTGCTGCGGGAGGTGGGTATTAACGCCAAGCAGCTGAAAAATGCTGTGAAACAAGTACGAGGCCATCAAAAGGTGACGGATCAAAACCCTGAAGGTAAATACGAAGCGCTAGAGAAATATGGTCGTGATTTGACTGAGTATGCTCGTGAGGGGCGGCTTGATCCGGTAATCGGTCGAGATGATGAAATCCGTCGTACTATTCAGATTTTGTCCCGGCGTACGAAGAATAATCCGGTGCTGATTGGTGAGCCCGGTGTGGGTAAGACGGCTATTGCTGAGGGGATGGCCCAGCGGATTATTAATAATGATGTGCCCCAGTCGTTGCGAGATCGCAAACTGATTGCTCTGGATATGGGTGCCCTGATTGCTGGGGCAAAATATCGCGGCGAGTTTGAAGAACGCTTGAAAGCTGTGCTGAAGGAGGTGACTGACTCCCAAGGGCAGATCGTTCTATTTATTGACGAAATTCATACCGTTGTTGGTGCTGGTGCTACCCAGGGTGCCATGGATGCGGGCAACCTATTGAAGCCTATGCTGGCTCGTGGGGAATTGCGTTGTATTGGTGCCACTACCCTAGATGAGTACCGTCAGTACATTGAGAAAGATGCTGCATTGGAGCGTCGTTTTCAGCAGGTATATATAGATCAGCCCACGGTCCCTGACACGATTTCAATCCTGCGCGGTTTAAAGGAACGCTATGAGTTGCACCATGGTGTCACCATTGCGGACAATGCCTTAGTGGCTGCGGCTACTTTGTCAACTCGGTATATTAGCGATCGCTTTTTGCCAGACAAGGCCATTGACCTGGTGGATGAAGCGGCAGCCAAGCTGAAGATGGAGATCACCTCCAAACCAGAAGAGCTGGATGAATGCGATCGCAAGATTCTGCAGCTAGAGATGGAGCGACTTTCACTCAAAAATGAAACCGATGCCGGTTCTCTCGAACGTCTCGAACGTTTGGAGAGAGAGCTTGCCAATTTAAAAGAGGAACAAAGCGCCCTCAATGCTCAGTGGCAGTCGGAGAAAGACGGTATTGATCAGATCCAGGTAATCAAAGAAGAGATTGATAAAGTCAATATTGAGGTTGCCCAGGCTGAGCGAGACTATGACTATAATCGTGCAGCTGAGCTGAAATATGGCAAGTTGACCGAGCTACAGGAAAAAGTCTCCCAGGCAGAAGAACAATTGGCTGAATCCCAGGCCAGTGGTCATACTCTGTTACGTGAAGAAGTCACCGAGGCAGATATTGCCGAGATTATTTCTAAGTGGACGGGAATTCCCATTAGCAAGCTTGTACAGTCAGAAATGGCTAAGCTGTTACATTTGGAAGATGAGCTGCATCAGCGAGTTATTGGCCAAGAGGAAGCAGTGACTGCGGTGGCTGATGCGATTCAGCGGTCTCGAGCTGGGTTAGCAGATCCGAATCGTCCTACGGCGAGCTTTATTTTCCTTGGTCCCACCGGTGTGGGTAAAACTGAGCTAGCTAAGGCCTTGGCTAGCTATTTGTTTGATACGGAAGAGGCCATTGTCCGCATCGACATGTCGGAATATATGGAGAAACATTCAGTCTCTCGTCTGATCGGCGCGCCTCCGGGATATGTTGGCTATGACGAGGGTGGTCAGCTTACCGAAGCGTTGAGGCGACGGCCCTATTCGGTGATTCTCTTTGATGAGATCGAGAAAGCTCATCCAGATGTGTTTAATGTGATGTTGCAGATTCTCGATGATGGTCGGGTAACAGATTCTCAAGGTCGTACGGTGGACTTTAAGAATTCGGTGATCATCATGACGAGTAATATTGGCTCCCAGTACATTTTGGATGTGGCGGGTGATGATAGTCAGTATGAGGAGATGAGAAGCCGAGTTATGGAGTCTCTGCGCTCAAACTTTCGTCCAGAGTTTCTCAATCGAGTGGATGAGATGATCATCTTCCATAGTTTGCAAAAGTCTCAGCTGCGAGAGATTGTGAAGCTGCAGGTGAAGGCTTTGGAGAAACGCTTAGGGAATCAGAAGATTGGATTGTCTCTGTCAGAGGAAGCTCTGGACTTTGTGGCGGATGTTGGCTATGACCCAGTATATGGGGCACGACCGCTGAAGCGGGCGATCCAACGAGAGTTGGAAACAACAATTGCGAAGGGGATTCTCCGGGGAGATTACAAGGGTGGTGACACTGTTGTGGTCGATGTGGAGAATGAGCGATTGATGTTTAAGGCAAAGGTGGCGGTTTAATCTTGCGTTGATAGACTTTTGGGAGGGAGGGTAGGTATTGTCCATCCTCCTTCTCTTTTTTATTGGAGGGTGACGGTTGGATTTGTTGGGTTGATGATAGTTTTGGGTAATAGCAGGGGGTATGGTGGGGATGCAACCCAACCTACGGGTTAAATGTTTTGTGTTCGTGGCTGTTGAGACCTTGTTGTAATACGTGTAAGACTTTGGCTAAATTGCCACTGAGGAGAGCGGTGCGGTCTAACCAAAGACCGGGGAAGATTTGGGAGTGCAGAATGCCTTGGCTGTCAGGATTGAGCTGAACGTATTGGCTGTCTTGTAGTTGAAACCAGTCAAACTCATTGTCATAGACTCGCCAGACTAGATACTCTTGCACTTGGTTACGACGATAAACCTGGAGTTTTGCACCCAAATCTAGGGACGCACTGCTGGCTGCAATTTCGACGATTATCTCTGGGGATCCTTCGACATAGTCATCGTCACTGATGGTTGATTGACCCCCTTGCTCAATACGGAGTAGGGCATCGGGCTGGGTTTCATTATCGGCATCAAGACGAACAGTCGCGTTATCAAGGGATTCAACGCCGGGTGTGGCGGCTTCGTAGGTGATGAGCCATCCCATGATGCGGGCATGGGGTTTGCCGTGGGCTTTGGCTCGGAGGGGAGATGCCATATAAACAAGTCCTTCGATGAGTTCGGCTTTTTTGACCTGGGGCATGGCGTGGTAGCGGCGCTCGAATTCGGGGCGGGTGAGGCGATCGCCACTTTCTAGTGGGGGGATGGTGAGGGGGGTGCGAGCTACCGTCATGGGTTTGCTAGATTCGAGCTTCGTTCTTAATTGTAAGCAATGTGGGTTGGGTTGCCACGATGCCAGAGTCCCTGCTACCTATCCACTTCTTTGTCAACCCAACACATCCGATATCCATCGTATAAGCTCGTGATGCTGAGCTTTTAACCCAACCTACAGGTTTTTGTGGCGGAGCCACATGGTTGCGCCCAGGGCAGAGCCCTGGTGCGAGGGTTAGAGGCGTTTCATGAGGATGCTGATGACGTCGCCTTGGTCGGGGGTGAGGATGAGCTGATTGTCGGGAATTTCGATCAGGGGGCTCCATTGGCTGGGTTCGATGTATTTGAGGTTGTGGAGTAGGTGGATGGTTTGGCGGATGCCGCCGGGACTGCCGAGGAGGATATGGCGGATGGTTTCGCCTGTGGGTAGGGTGATGGAGAGGTCGGCGGGCAGGGTGGTTGGTGGTATGAGGTTAGTCATGGGGCGTTTTCCTTATTTTTCGTATAGGTCAGGAAAGCGCCCAAAAAGTTAGCCACCCTGCAACGTTCATCAGGGTGGCTGTAAAATGCTCACAGCTCACCAACTGGGTTCGCAGTTGGAAGGGTTAGCGGGATGGTGGTGTTGGCGCACTGCCATCTCGCGCAGCTAAATTTTTGGGTGCGACATAGCTAAAGGTTGGAGCCTGTAGCTATTGTTTTGTAGGCTATCAGTCCTGAGCCGATTGAGTCAATATGCGGATTGGCATCAAGGAAAATTGTTGAATATAGTGAGTTAACGTCCTAGAAGCATTTGCCCTATGCCAACGACAGTGGTGATTATTTTGACGGCTTTGGTGACGGCGGTCGGTGGGTATTTGTTGAATCAGTTGCCGGAGGTGCAGCAGTTTAAGGGGCGAAACTGGCTGATTGTGCGGCTGTTTGTGTGGATTACGCTGCTGCCGGTGGTGTATGAGCTGCTGACGAATGAGCAGGTCTTGGGCAATGTGAAAACGGTGACTAAGTTTAGTCTGCCTCCGTTGGTGCTATTGCTGGTGATGGACTTGTGGCGGCTGTTGACGGTGCTGCGCAGGCAGGCTGATAGGGCTGAGTTGGCTAATCCTCAGGATTTACGGACCCGATTGCTGCAGGCTGTGCAATCTGAGGTGGCCGAACGGCTGGAGGACTCGCTCAATCAGCAGGTGGTGATTAACTTGCTGATGCAGCAGCAGCTGAGCCAGGTGAATCGACCTGATCAGCAGAAACGGATATCGTTGGCGGAGATTCAACAGAAGCAGGAGGAATCAAATTTAATTTTACTGCCGGAGCGATCTCTGAAGCGAGATCATGCGTCAACCAAGCTGGACCCGCAGGAGTCGATTTTTGAGACGTTTAATCGGCGGGATGTGGGGCGGAAGCTGTTAATCCTTGGAGCACCGGGCTCGGGAAAAACGACCACATTGTTAAAGCTGGCTGAGGCGTTGGTGGACGAAGCGCTGCAAGAAGGTCAGCGGCTGATACCGATTATTTTTGAGTTGTCTACGTGGAAGGATGATCGACAGTCCATCCATGATTGGTTGATTGAGCAGTTAAAGCTAAATTACAATATTGACCCTAAAATCGGGGCTAAGTGGCTCAAAAACACGCATTTATTACCATTATGGGATGGTTTAGATGAGCTGGGGTTAAAGCGACAGACGCTCTGTGTTGAGAAAATTAATGACTTTGTTAAGGGGCTGGCCTATCCCCATGGGGTGGTGTGCTGCCGTAGTGAAGAGTATACGGAAGGTCAGATCCGTCTGGGGGCATTGAAAGGAGCCGTCCGGTTGGAACCTTTGGGCGATCAGCAGCTGCAACGGTATTTTTGTGAGCAGTTGCAGCAGCCGGAGATTTGGCGGGCGATTCAACACCAGCCGGGGTTAAGGGCATTGTTGGAGCCTTCAACGAAGCGTGGGGTGGGGATTTTACGGATTCCGTTATTTTTGACGATTTTGTCGGTGGCCTATGGTCTGGAGACAGTGATTGAGTCAGAGCAGGATCTGTTCAATGCTTATATTCATAAGAGGTTGGCATTAGAGACTCGGAGGATAGAGCGGGAACAGTTTAGGCGAAGGTGGGCTTATAAGACTGTTGTTCAAGAGCCTGATGAAGAGAAAACGCGACGGTATTTAGGTTGGCTGGCGAGAACGCTGAATAGTGAAAATTTGGTGGAGCTGTTGATTGAGAGAATGCAGCCTCGATGGCTGGAAAGCAAACAGCAAAAATGGTTGTACCGTCTGATAGTTGGTCTGATAGTTGGTCTGATAGTTGGTCTGATAGTTGGTCTGATATTTGGTCTGATAGGTAGTCTGATAGTTGGTCCAGATAACAATATTTCGCCAGTAGAGAATTTTAGATTTTCAATGTCGCGCGAAGCGCGACGAGAACTTAGGAGAGGTCTGATAGTTGGTCTGATAGTTGGTCTGATAGTTGGTCTGATAGTTGGTCTGATAGTTGGTCTGATAGTTGGTCTGAAAGCTGACTTTCAAATTCGTGAAAATCCCAACCAAGGCATGTGGGCCGTGTTGGTTAATGTGCCTTTGATTGCTCTAGTTAGTTATCCTGGTGCTGTTGCTATACTTTATTTGCCTGATTTTATCCTTGGGAATAATCCATCCTTGCCCAGCAGTCTTGTGCCTGGTATTTTATACACTCTCCTTTTTGGGGTTTTCTTAGGTGGTGGTAGTGAACTGATTCAACATGTGAGCCTGCGGATGATTCTCACCTATATAAACAAAACCCCCTGGAATTATGCCCGATTTCTCAACTATGCTGCCGAACGTCGCTTGCTGCAGCGCATTGGTGGTCGCTATCGCTTTATTCACCGCGAACTGTTGGATCATTTTGCGGAGTTTTAGGCGATGGGTGTAGGATATGTTGGGTTGATGAGATTTTGATTTATAGGCGATACGGTTGGGTTCGTGGCAATCCAACCTACATTTGTTGTTTTACCCAGGCGCGAAAATTAATTTCGGCGTCTACTTCACTTTGTTGGGAGACTGCTAAAAACTCGTATAATTTCTCTTTGGCTACCATGGGAAATGTGGGTGGACGGTCTACCTCTACATAAGCATTGCCCTGCAGCTGATAAATTCGCCAGACTTTACCATTGAAGCGCCAAAATTCGGGTACGCCCATCGCTGCATACAGCGCATTCTTGTCAATGTCAGTGTGGGTAATATCCACCTCTACGATGAGATCCGGTGGTGGGTCCACGGCTAAATCAATCGTACGTCCAGCGACTTGGGGTTGATTTTGAATATAGTAGCCATTATCTGGTTCCGATCCTCGGGCTAAATCCTCCCTGTCTAGGGTGGTTGATCCTAAAGTTTTAATTTGTAAACCCAGCTCTACAACCAAAATACGAACGAATAGCTCAATTAGACGAGCGTAGAACTCATGGGGCTCAGAGGGCATCGTAATTTCTAAAGTGCCGCGATCATAGGTTAACCGTGCCCTGGTGCGTTCATTGAGTAACGCTTTCATTTGCTGATAGGCAAGCCAGTCTAGACCGTTTAGGGCGACACGCTTTTCGCCGGGGGCAATGGGTAACTGCTCAGTAGTAGAGTTGGCTAGCATGGGATTAGGCCAAACATCTTGAACCTATAGGATAAACCATTTTATAAAATCATTCATATGCTGAGCTTGGAATATGAGCAATGGGTGTGGGATTTGTTGGGTTGATCAAGGGTTGGTGTGTAGGCGAGCATTCTGGTTTTGTGGCAACCCACCCTACGGGTTTACTTGTTTTGTCGCTATGTGGCGATGGGGTTCGGATTTGTTGGGTTGATGAACGGTTGGTGTATGGGTGAGAATTTTGGTTTTGTGGCAACCCAACCTACGGGGTTACCTAAATGTTGAAGGCAATCGAGGATTGTTGCGTAATCCCTGATTGCCCCTACAACACTCTCTTTATTGGGCTAATGCGACTGACTGACTGACGGTTAACGTCAGATCGCTGTCAGGATTAACTGAAATCACTTCGACTCGCTCTCGCCCTAACACCAGACCACCAATTGCTCCGGCTACTGTGCCTGTCAAGACTTCCCAGGTTTGAATTTCATCATCTCCAGTGACTGAGCCAATAGCGGCGGCAGCTCCAGAGCCTAATACAGCACCAGCAAAGATCTCACCGATACTTGCACCGCGACGGATGGTTTCAGTTGTGGTAATCACACGAGACTGAGCCTGCATGGCTACTTGACGACCACTCTCCAATACCAGAGTTTGTGCAACAAACTGAGTGCCTTGCTGAGCACCAACGGTGACGGGCCGTAGCTCACCAATAATCTCGCTATTACGAGGAATGAGTATTTGACCTTGACTATCCCTAACCGCTTCAGCGACCTGTAGTGTGACAGGCAGGGTTTCATCTGGCAACAGAACAATCTTGTCACCATCAGGATAGGTTACTGAAATATTTGTGCCTGAAGTGATTGAGGATTGAGCCGCAGTAGTTGTTTGGCTTACTTGAACAATATAGGGGGACTGTACTGTAGCTACCTGATTTCGGCTGGCTAATGCCTGATAAATAAAAGCAGCTACATCTGCCCGTGTGGCGGTTTGATTAGGACGCAATGCCTGTACATCAGGATAGTTAACGACCAAACGTTGCTCAGTTGCAGCGGCAATACTGCCAGTTGCATAGCTAGGAATAGCACCAGAATCGCGATAAACGTTGGCACTGGCAATGGTTGTAGCCTGGTAGTTGAGACCATTGGCTAAGGAGACCAGCACCTGGGCACGGGGAATATTTTGGTTCGGTTCAAATACATTATTGGGATAGCCGGATAAAAAGCCCATGCGATAGGCTTCATCAATGGCCGTTCTTGCCCAGAAGTCAGCTGACACATCGACAAAGGTAGTGCTGCTACGGATGTTGGTGATATTAAACGCCTTGCGCACCATGGCGGCATACTGGGCACGAGTCACCGGCTCATCAGGGCGAAACGTGCCATCAGGAAAGCCTGCGATGATATCTCTTTGGGCCAGACTGATGATGAACTGACTAGCCCAGTGGCTAGAGGACACATCGGTAAATTGAATTTGGGTTTGGGCGACTACTGGAGCTGGGGTGACGAGGGGAGAGAGTGCGCCTGCACCCATACCCAGCATGAGTAATAGAGCCGTTGTCGTTTGAAAACGTCGCATTTTTAGCATAGTGAAGATCTCAAAAACAATAAATAATCTCGTCGGGGTTACGCCTTAGGCGAAGAGCTGAGCAGAAAAGGTTTGATGTATAAGTGCTGAAAATCTTTTGCTGGATGCCTTAGGTAGGTTGTCCAACAAGGTGGTAGAGCCCCTGCTAACGAATTGACTCTAACAAGACTTATTTTCAAAATTCGAATGATGTCATTACGCCTTTTGAAGTGGCATAGTCAAAAATCTTGGATATGAAGTGTTGATATTAGATGACCCACTGGTTATTTGTCGTGCTACCTGCGGCTGTAATCGCTGAAATGTATGTTGGGTGAGAGTGAGGCGAGGTTTGTAGAAAACTACAATGGCCTATATTGTTATGTATCATCTACTATCTATGGCTGAAACTGTCACACGTGTGATTGGTTTTTTCTTCATCTACTGATGCTCCGCTGGTCGTATAGGATGAAATCCTGACTGGTAGCGCCCGATATCGGAGGGCATCCATAAGGGAGTGCCCCTACAGGATTTCCATACCGCTTATGCGACAGGGGTCTCGAAGCGTAGGGGGGAGTGAGGCCTAGACTGATTGCCGCGCAGGTTGTTGAGAGTTCTATCTTAATCTGTAGATTTTCTAGAGGTCGACTGTTCAATATGGAGTGTAGAGGCTGTTAGCTCTTGTCTACGCTAAGATTCACGTCGATTGTGTATTGTTCCCGTGCTGCTTTGGATTTGGAGGTTAGAGACTTGTCTAACTGTTAGTCAGCCTGTTAGTAAGCATGGATCAATCGCTAGTCTATTGACCGATATTATTGGCTTGCTGCCCGACAAAGTCGCGAATGGTATCCCAGATTGCTTCGGGGCCGACGCCAAAGAAAATTTGCAGCCCTAGTAGAATGAGTGCTGCTAGAAATGCCGTTTTTAGGGTGGCTTTGACTACCTTGATCAACCAGGTGAAGACTAAAACTGAAATGATGATGGCACCAATGACAACCACAATTTCCATGGGCGGCGATTCCTATTAAAGTCTGGCCAAATCTTAACCTATGAAGCTGAGGCCCTAGTTACTTAGGGTTACAACCTGACGCTGGGTGAGGGTATCGCTGATGGCAATGACTTCCTGACGTGCCCATTGGTCAGCGTCCAGGATGTCCTGGAGTGATGGGCTGGCGGTAAGATGGTCGCGGTTGCGATCGCACACCTTCTCAATCACCTTTGGAATATCCAAGTACTGAATCTTCTCATCCAAGAACATCGCCACTGCTTGCTCATTGGCTGCATTTAGCACTGCCGTCATGGAGCCTCCAGCCCTTCCTGCCTCATAGGCCAGGTTAATGCAGGGATACTTAGCGTGGTCTGGTTCTTTAAAGGTGAGGGTGGCCAATTGAGCCAGATCTAAAGGCTTCCAGTCGGTGAAGATGCGCTCGGGCCAGGAGATGGCATAGAGCAGGGGCAAACGCATATCGGGCCAGCCTAGTTGAGCCAGCATCGACGTATCCTGGGTTTCAATCAAGGAGTGAATAATACTCTGGGGATGGATGAGCGTGTCGATGTGGTCATAATCCATCCCAAATAGATAGTGGGCTTCGATCACTTCTAGACCCTTATTCATCATGGTGGCAGAGTCTACGGTAATCTTGCGACCCATGGACCAGTTGGGATGCTTGATGGCATCGGCAACGGTTACATCCTTGAGTCGCTCGACTGGCCAATCGCGGAAGGCACCCCCTGAGGCCGTCAGAATGATACGGCGTAGCCCCCCCTTCGGGAGTCCCTGCAGACATTGGAAAATTGCGGAGTGCTCAGAGTCAGCCGGGAGTAGCTTGACACCGTGCTGTTCGACGAGGGGTAACACGACTGGACCCCCCGCAATTAACGTTTCTTTATTGGCTAGAGCAATGTCTTTGCCAGCTTCAATCGCGGCAATCGTCGGTAAAAGTCCGGCACAGCCGACAATGCCAGTGACGACGGCTTCGGCATCGCCATAGCGGGCTACTTCTACAATGCCGTCTGCTCCGGCGAGGATCTGTGGCTGAGGATCCACATCCGCAATGGCTGCCTTGAACTCAGCCAGTTTACTGGCATCGTGGATAGCAACAATCTCGGGCTTAAACTGGCGCACCTGCTGGGCCAATAGTGTCACGTTACGACCTGCGGCAATGCCTACTAAGCGAAACTTGTCGGGATTGTGCTCTAGGATATCGAGGGTTTGGGTGCCGATGGAGCCAGTTGAACCGAGCAGAGTGATTGCCTTCACAGGAATTGCCTATTGCTAAAGGTTTACAGCTGACCGGGAACACCCCTGGCCCGCCCTAGTTCAACTATAGATTCTTAACGTCTTTTCACAAAATTTTAAGATGTAGGGCAATGGTTAATGGTTGGTGCGCTTTTAAAAATCACGACCATAATTGATGTAGTGAGACTGCTAGCTGAGCTACCCTACATTCGCCCTATCATTATGGAAGCTTTTTCCTCTATCCCACCCAAGTGGTCTGATGCTGCCACCCATGCGCTGACGTTTTGTTGTCCCCGCTGTGGTGAGCCTGCTGCCGTGGCCACGGATGTTTGGATTAATCGTCGCGCCCCAGTTTATACCCACAACCACAAGCGTAAGTGGCAGGAGTTTTATAACTGTGAATGTGGTACAGCTTGGTGGGGGTGGAGTAGTGACCGTCCGCCCAATCCATGGCAGGAAAATGATCTGTCTGAAGACGTGCCACCGAGTTTGGATCCATTGACAGGGCTAGGGGATACTTGGGGCAGTTTTGAGCCTTAGCCGTGCCATGTCCATCATTGTTTTTGGCAGTCTCAACATGGATCTGGTGGCTCAGGTGTCGCATTTGCCTGAACCTGGAGAAACCTTATTGGGATCTGGGTTTGCGACTATCCCTGGTGGTAAAGGAGCTAACCAGGCAGTAGCGGCGGCTCGATTGGGTGCGCCGACGGCCATGGCGGGATGTGTCGGTGACGATGGTTTTGGCCTGTTGCTTTGCGAGAGTTTACAAGCATCTGGGGTGGCGACAGATTTGGTTTTGGTACATGCGGGTCCGTCGGGTGTGGCGCTGATCAATGTGGATGAGGTAGGTGAAAACCAGATTGTGGTGGTGCCTGGGGCCAATGCCAAGGTGGCTGTGACGGATGTAGAACGCTTGCCATTAGGGCATGAAGCCTCAATTTTGCTAATGCAGTTTGAGATTCCATTAGCTGCGGTGCAGGCGGCGGCAAAACGGTCAGCAGATTGCTGTGTGATTGTGGACCCGGCCCCGGCTCGGTCGGATTTGCCGCCAGAGTTTTACGGTTTAGTGGATATTCTGACTCCTAACCAGACCGAGGCTTCTCAGCTGACGGGGCTGCAGGTCACTGGTGTAACCACGGCTATGGAAGCGGCCCAGGTATTACGGCAGCGGGGGGCTGCGACGGTGATTGTCAAACTTGGCAGCCAGGGGGCTGTAGTTTCGTCGCAATCAGAAGTATTTCATGTGCCAGCTTTTCAGATAGAAGCCGTGGATACGGTGGCGGCAGGGGACTCATTTAATGGAGGGCTAGCGGTTGCTTTGTGGGAAGGAAAATCATTGCGGGCAGCAGTAGAATGGGCTAGTGCCGTAGCGGCACTAGCGGTAATGAAAGCTGGGGCGCAGTCGTCGATGCCCACCCGTAAGCAAGTAGAGGCATTTTTGCGGCAGCATCCTACAGGGGATAGTTAAGCTGATAGTGAGGTGTTTCAGTCCCATGCAATTGGAGAAATGTTGACAAATCTGATCGGTATCGATCGGTTTCTCTGATAAATTAGCAACGGCTATAGGCTTGATACTCTAGACTGGTTTAGTACTGCGTCTCCCCTGCGCTTCAATGCCTTCAACCCAACCGGATGTCATTTTTTTGGTGCTCGACACTCAGCGTGTGGATCGCCTGTCTTGCTATGGCTACGAGAAGCCGACGTCGCCGCATATTGATGCTTTTGCGACAGGGGCAACGAGATTTAAGGTTGCGATCGCACCAGGTCAATGGACCATCCCTTCCCATGCATCCATGTTCACTGGGCTGTATCCCTCCCAACATCAGATGCAGCAGTCTTATTCGGTGATGCCACCCCACCTCAAAACCCTGGCAGAGCGATTACAGGATGGAGGCTATTACACCGCCGCATTTTGCAATAATCCGCTGGTCGGTGTGATCAACAACGGCTTACGGCGCGGTTTTTACAGCTTTCTTAACTACAGTGGCTTACTTAGCTCTAAACCTAACCAAGCGGGTATTCCCTCCAGCTTTTTAGACAAGTACCGCCAATTTTTTAAGCGTGTTGTTGCCAAGGCACTGAATACGATTCAAGATGCCTTTGCTCGTTCTGACTGGTTACTGTCCCTGTCTTTTACGCCGCTGATGGTACCCCTATGGCAAACGGCTCTAAGCTTTAAAGGGAATACCCGTAAGTCTTTGGATGATGCTGCCAATCTGTTGATTGAGCGCACAGGTGTGCAGGCAGATCAGCCTGTTTTCACGTTTATCAACCTGATGGGCACTCATATGCCATATCATCCTCCCCGTGAATACATTGAGCAATTTGCTCCTAATGTTCTCAAGGATCGTGATGCCCAAACTTACCTACGTCGTTTTAACAGTGATGTATATGGTTGGCTAGCTCCTCTGATGGGAGCCTTGGGTGATCAGCAAAAAGATACCTTAGATGGCATGTACGATGCTGAAGTTGCTGCCCAAGATGTCCAAGTAGGAAAGTTCTTAGAACAGTTAAAGCAATCAGGTCGTTTAGATAACACTTATATTGTTGTCTGTGCCGATCATGGCGAGCACCTAGGAGAGAAACAGCTGATTGGCCATAGCCTCTCTATCTATAATGAGCTAGTTCAGGTACCGCTGATTATCCACGATCCTAACGATAAGATTGAGCGTGGTAGTATTCGCGATGATGTGGTTTCCACGCGTTGTCTATTCCATACAGTTCTATCAGCTGCAGGATTAGCCACTCCAGAAGAAGCTGAACTCAGTTTGGAACATCAAGGGGTTAGTGAGACTCTTGCCGCCTTTGATCCTGAACGGTGTGTTTATGCCGAAGCTGTGCCACCCCAAAATGTATTGAATCTGATTCAAAAACGTCAGCCTGAATTAGTCTCTCAACATGCCTGTGATCAGACGAGACGAGCGGTGTGGGTCGGCCATCATAAACTCATTGAGACCGATAAAAATCCTCCGGAACTCTATGATGTTCAGGATGATCCGAGTGAGAGTCTGGATCTCAGCGAGATTTTTCCTGAAATGGTGGAATCCTTACAAGATTCTCTTTCTGCCTTTAGCCAAGATGCTGAAGAGCACCAGGCTCTTTATTCCCAGGCCCGTGCCACTGGGTTTGACGATCCGGAAGTACGTCGTCGCCTCAAAGACCTTGGCTATCTAGAAGAATAACTGTGAAGAACCAATATGTATCCTCCCGTAGATCCGACGATTGTAGAAATTGGCCCCTTTGCCCTGCGTTGGTATGGTTTGCTCATGGCCACTGCCGTGATTACTGGCTCCTGGTTTGCTACTAAAGAAATCGAGCGCCGTGGTGAGGATCCTGAAAACTTTTGGGACATGCTGATCTGGGTGCTGATTCCTGCCTTTATTGGTGCTCGTCTCTACTATGTGTTTGTGCAGTCCAGTGACACCGCTTACTACCTGCAGAATCCTGGTCAGATTCTGCAGATCTGGGGTGGTGGTATTCACATCTTTGGCGCGTTTATTTTTGGTGGCATTGCGCTTTGGTTGTTTACGAAGCTGCGTCGTTTGCCGACACTGATGTATCTGGATGCCGCCGCCGTGGGATTGCCGATTGCTCAGGCAATTGGTCGTTGGGGAAATTTTATTAATCAGGAACTGTATGGTCCCCCCACGAACTGGCTTTTTGGGTTGAGGATTGATCCACAACATCGTTTGGCCCCTTATAACGATTTGGCTGCTTATCCTGATTCCACTCGTTTTCATGCTCTCTTCTTATATGAGTCTGTGTGGAATTTTTTGGGGTTTTTGTTTTTGTATTGGGTGTCGAAGCAGTTTGGTAGAAAGCTGAGGCCTGGTGATTTGTCGTTGTTGTATTTGGTTTGGTATCCGTTTGGTCGGTTTTTTATTGAGTTTTTAAGAACGGATTCCTGGTTCTTTCCTGGGACGCCCTTTAATGTGGTGCATATTTTGTCGCTGGTGGCGATTGTTGGTGCAGTGGCGACGTTGGTGTTGCGGCGGCGATTGGGGAAGGCGGTGGTGAAATAAATTATGTCTCCTTCTCCTCGTTTAATTATTATCGGCCTCGACTGTATGGAGCCATCTCTGGTTTTTGAGGAATGGCGAGATGATTTACCGCATCTTTCTCGGCTGATGGCCCAGGGGAGCTATGGTCGTTTGGAGAGTTCGATTCCGGCGATTACGGTGCCGGCTTGGAGTTGTATGATGACGGGTCGAGATCCAGGGGAGTTAGGGATCTACGGGTTTCGTAATCGGGCGACGCGGGAGTATCAGAATATGACCATCGCCGATGGTCGAGCGGTACGATTTCCTCGATTGTGGGACTACCTGGGCAAAGCGGGTTGGAAAGTGGCGGCTCTGAGCGTGCCGGGGACGTCGCCTCCCTATGAGGTGAATGGTTCGATGGTGTCTTGCTTTCTGACGCCCAGCCCCCAGGTGACATTTACCCATCCACCAGAGTTGGGCGACCAGATTCGGAGCTGGATGCCTGATTTTATGATGGATGTGCCTGAGTTTCGGTCAGAAGATAAGGCGGAGATTCTGTCGAATATTCATAAGTTGTGTGACCAGCGGTTTACCCTGGCGGAGAAACTGATCGGGCAAGATCAGCCGGACTTTTTGATGCTGGTGGATATGGGGGTGGATCGCATCCACCATGCCTTTTGGAAGCCGATGGATCCGCGTCATCCGGATTACACTACGGATATGCCATTCTCGACAGCTATCCATGATTATTACTGTCATGTGGATGAGCGAGTGGGCCAGCTGTTGGCACAGTGTGACGAGGATACTGCTGTGTTGGTGGTGTCAGACCATGGGGCGCAGCCGCTGATGGGGGGTATTTGCATCAATGAATGGTTGATGGAGAAAGGCTATCTCACCCTGAAAGAGAGGCCGACTGAGCCGACTGCCCTAGATAAAGTTGAGGTGGATTGGGAAAATACCCAAGTTTGGGGTGCAGGGGGCTACTATGCCCGAATCTTTTTAAATGTGCAAGGGCGAGAACCGCAGGGAACAATTCCGTTGCGAGAGTTTAAGGCATTTCGGGAGCAGCTGATTGCTGAGCTAGAGGCGATTACGTTTCCTGATGGGTCGCCGATGGAGGTGAAAGCATACATCCCCCAGGAGACTTATCAAAAGGTGCGGGGGATGGCTCCGGATTTGCTGGTGTATTTTGACTGGTTAGCGTGGCGGTCTGTGGGCAGTGTGGGGACCGGTGAGCTATACGCGAAGGGGAATGACACTGGGCCGGATGATGCGAACCATGCCCAATATGGTTTGATGATTTTCCATGATCCGCAGGCTCCCCAGGGTGGGCAGGTGCTGGAGAATTCCCAGCTATACGATATTTTGCCGACTATGTTGAGTCGCTACGGGGTGGATGGGCCGAGGGATTTGCGGGGTAAGGTTTTGTCGATATAGCCGAACCATTCCCATGCAGCGACGCCTTCTACTACCATTGAGCAAGTAACGCTGACTATCGTGTTTTGATCAGTGTTTTGTCAGTCAATGTAAGGAAACTGAATGGAGGCGCAACCCGATGCCTATCAACTGGTCAGCCTTGGGACGGCAACCTCAGACCTATGGATTGCTCTTGGGGACAGCCCTGGGGTGTGGTTTGTTGGTTGGCTTAGCCGGTAACCGACCGGTGACCTGGTTGGGGGGTGTTGTTGTGGCCACTGTGATGACGGGGAGCTGGGTAACGGGCTATCGCTCGTCGCCCATGGGGGCACAAGACGACAGCGACTTGCTGAATACTGCTAGCTTTCAGCGGCGGATTGAGGCTATTCAGGCCCAGGTTGCTCGTGATGGCTATCAGACTTGGCAGCCGGTGAAGGCTTGGGCCTTGCAATCGCAAACGTTTGCGATGGGGATCTGCGATCGCGAATCTACCCTGCGTACCGAACTTCTCGAAGCCCTATACACCGTGGTGGAGTTAGCCCAACAGGTGGCCGATGGTCTCCAGGTACAGGCCCAAATTCAAACGCCCACCTATCAGCAAATGGCTAAAAAGCAGCTGCAACAGAGTTGCGATCGCATGGAGAAAACCTATCAGCAATTACAGCAACTCCAGGATCAGGTCGCCTTAGCCAGCCTTTCCCAGGGAGATGCCTCTCTACCCCAGCGATTAGAAACCCTGATTGCTGACAATAAAGAAATTTTAGAAACCTAAGCCCGAGCCCCTTACTACCTAGACCCTCGCTGCAATTGCTTTCTTATACTATTGATGCTTAAACTACTCATTCCCAATCGTACTTATCGGCAGCTACTGATCGCTATCTTAGGACTGATTGTCACCCTGAGTCTGAGTTTCGTCGGGGGCTGTCAATCTTCCGTCACGTCTTTAGAAACAGCGCAGGCTAGCCTGACTAAGAAGGTACTGCCCAGAATCAATGTAGTCAGCAATTTAGTCTCCGATTCTGCCGCTAGTCGCTACACCGTCGACCAAATCGTTGATCCGCTGCCCGAGATTGATGATTTTCCCCTCTATGGAGCCCAACCCCAGGCAAATCAAGTTTATTTAGAAATTTACAGTTCCTCTGAGAAGGCTAATATTGATCGCCAAAATGAGCGTTGGCTGGTGGAGGTTGCCGATGCCTTTAACCAGCGGCAAGAAAAGAGCAGTTCTGGCAAAGTGATCCAGGTCGGTATCCGTAAAATAGCGTCGGGCACCGCCGCTCGCCTGATCGGTGCGGGGGCGGCCCAGCCTACGGGCTATAGTCCCTCCAACGATTTATGGGTGTCCATGATCCAGAGTCAGGGAATTAAGGTGACGCCCGTGGCTGAACGCCTGGTGGCCAATACGGCTGGCTGGGTAGTGCCCGGTGATGTTTATCAACAGCTGCAGGGCAGTGGTGAGGTTACGTTTGATAGTTTATTGAATGCGATCGCGGCGGGCCAAGTCAGCGTTGCCTACCCCAACCCCTATAAAAGCTCGACTGCACTCAATTTGCTCTACACCCTCTATTGGCGCGCTGCCGGTCATCAAAAGGACGGTGGAGCCCTGACCAAAGCAGAGTTACAAACCCCCCAAGTAACATCGGTCTTTGACCAATTTCAATCCCAGGTGCTGATCACAACACCCACCACCCTAGAGCTGCAAGAACTGTTCCTCAGAGACCAGAGCAAACTCCAGGCATTTCCATTGGAATATCAAAACTACCTGGCCCTCAAACAGGTCGCCGGATTTGAGTCCACCAAGTTTATTCCTTTTGGCATTCCCCACAACAACCCGTTAGTGGGCTTTGATTGGAATAATGCTGAAACGGCTGCAGCCCTGCAAACGTTTGCCGCCTTTGCCCAGTCTCCTGACATGGTCAAGCTAGCTAACAACCAAGGCTTTGTCGAGACTGATTATCTCAAGGCAGCCCATCCCCCGATTCCCAATGGAGAAACCCTATTAGCCGCCCAATCCAGTTGGAAAAACAATAAAGATAGTGGCCGTACGGTTTATCTCGAAATGGTGATTGACACCAGCGGGTCCATGGATGGTGAACCCTTGCAGGCTGTTCAGGCAGGATTGCGCATTGCCAGTCAACAAATTAACCAAGGCAACCAGGTGGGTCTGGTGACCTTTGCCGATCAGCCAGTCCGGCGGTTGGAGCTGACTTCCTTTGATGAGTTGCAACAGAAAAAACTATTAGCTGCCATTGACCAACTCCAGGCTGATGGTGGCACGGCCATGTACGATGGCGTGATGGTTGCCCTCGCAGACCTGATGGAAAAACGCGCCAATGATCCCAACGGTCGCTTTTATCTCTTGTTACTCTCCGATGGTGAAGTCAATCAGGGCCACTTATTCCGTGATGTGCAAGATATTATGGCCTACAGCGATGTACGTTTTTATCCCATTGCCTACGGTAATGTTAATGAATCAGAACTACAAGCGATTGCGAGTCTGCGAGAGTCTACGGTGAAGCAAGGCAACCCCGAAAATGTACAAACCTTGTTTAAGGACTTATTCCAAGTAAATCTGTAAAATGGCTCCACGCAATCCGACAACACGCTTACTGACGACCCTTGGTCTGGGCTGGTTAGCCTTTGGTGGTCTGGGCCTGGGGCTGCGCTATGCGGTGCAGGTTCCCCAGGTGACCGTCATTATTGATCAAAGCTACTGCCCCCCTGTCCAATGGAAAATATCTGTGCTTCAGCCTTATCGAGACCTGTATGAAAAAAGTCAGGCTAATCAACGCAAGATTGCTCAAGTAGTAGTGGTCACTGGTATTGATCAAACAACACTGGCTAAGACTCCAGCTCCTGATGAATTAAGTAAACCCTTTGGTCAAGCACCCAGCCCAGAAACATTGACCGCACTGCAGCAACAGTTTGAAGAAACTGTTGTCCTCAAATGTGGGCCATGACCACCCGCTGTTGCTGATTTATAGGATGAATCTATCTGTAGAACGTCCTATAGCGGCATTTGAAGGGTGTATATTCGATCATACTTCTAATAAACTTTGCAAAAATAATTACCTCTTTTTAAACTATGTCTATACACAGCATACGCAGTCAAGCATTCTTGCCCTTGAGCTTGCTGCTGCTTTTGGCAGTTTCAGCTTGTGATGCTACATCGTCAGATCCTGGTGGTAGTGGTGCAGATACTGCTCAGCCACCGATTGACTCGAATCCAGTTGAAGAGCCACTTAGCAACGATGAGCCCATCGATGATCCAGATGCGGTGCCGACAGAAGAATTGACAGGTGTAGCCCTAGCCCTATCTGGAGAAGGCGTCTTAGTAGTCGATCAGCAGTCTGGAAAAACTCAAACGATTCCCTTTGAGACAGATCTTGAGACGGCTCAAACAGCAATTTCTGCGTCTTTAGGGGAACCTACAGAAACTGCTGAAAATGACGAATGTGGTGCTGGGCCCATGAGTTTTATTACTTGGTCCAATGGTTTTACGATCAATGCGATGGAGGATCAGTTTGTTGGTTGGACAGTGCGTCCAGAGACTGAGAGTGCAAACTTGACAACGGTGGATGGTGTTGGTCTCGGCTCAATGTTAACGGAGTTGGAAGAGAACTATGATGTTGGGGTGATCGAGAGTTCCCTAGGAACAGAGTTTAATGCATCTAATAGTTTATTTGGTCTATTGGATGCCAATGAGCCGGACGGTATCGTTACCAATTTATGGTCCGGTGTAGCCTGCAACTTTCGCTAGTCAAAGTCTTGTCTTTAATCACTCTGGGATCTTGACTAATTTGTGAACTTCAATTGCAATATCTGGAAAAGCAATTGGATAGATGCTTCCAGCGCTAGCAGTCCTCTGAGTGAGAAAATCATCATTTTGCAAGTCTCGAAATACTGTTAGCTGTCTTTTGGTGACATCAATTACCCAGTACTCCTGGATATCTGCCCCCGCGTAAAGCTTCCGTTTAGTATCCAGATCGTAGCTAAGGGTGGTGTCTGCGACTTCAATTAGCCAATAGATATCTTTTGGGCAAGGATGCCGTTGTAGATAGCGAGTGTCAGGTAGACGAACAATGGCAATGTCTGGTTGTGGTTCAGAGTCAGGAAGGATGATGGGATGAGCTTCAAAAACCTTGGCTTTACTTTGCAGCACTCGTCTAAGGTACTCAGCTCCACGATCGTTAATAAATCTGTGAAATGCGCCTTCTGGAGCCATATCCCAGATTTCTCCGTTGATGAGTTCGCAGCGGCGATGATCGAGAATGCCCAGATCTCGCATATGCTGGTAGTCTGCAACTGACCATTTGGTTAATGTGCGCATGACTTGAACCTTCTATGACTAGCCAGATGTTTTTCATATATTAGCTGCACAGGTCTGGAGAAGCAGTGATGACATAGATTTTTATTAGAACCTGAAAAGCAATGGATTTTGAGCAGTGCAACCCTTGCCAGGAAAATGGTTATGGTGATGCTAGCTGTTAAGTTGCTTCTACGATGATCACGGGTAAAGGGCTAGTCTCCACCACGGCTCGTGAAACGGAGCCAACGAGTAAATTTTCTAGATGACGATGACCACGTTTTCCCATGACGATTTCTGCAGCTCCATAGTCTTGGGCTATGCGTAGAATGTCTGTAGGGATGGCTCCTGATGTGGTGATAAACTGGTGGCGAATATCGGCCAGGTGTTTTCTGGTCTGTTGTTTTAAGTATTTGATACCTTCAGGATCGTCAACTCGTAAGATATGTAGAACGATTACCTCACCATCGCATCGACGGGCGAGTTCTGCCGCTTTTGTGAGTACTTGTATGGCCAGTGGTGACGTGTCAACAGCGGCGAGGAGGATAATACGACGATTGACAGAGACCTTGGTTGGGTCCACCTCACCTTGTTCTAGTAGTTTGGGGGCAAAGGTGGGAATAGCCCAGGCTCCTAAGGGTGCTGTGACTAAAATAGATAGGGCGGCAAGGGCGAGGATAGTTTCTCCGCCGCTAACTCCCTGGGATAGAGGAATGGCTCCAATAGCTGCTTGGACCGTCGCTTTAGCGGAATTTCCTGAGAGTAAAAACAGACGTTCTTTTTGGGTCCAGTTGCTACCTAACGTAGCGAGATACCAGCCGAGGGAGCGTCCTACTAATGTGCCGATAGCCAATATCAGCAAGCCGATGAGCAGAGTGTCGCCTAATACATGTAGCTGAATGCTAGCCCCCAACAGCACAAACAGAATAATCTCGGCGACAATCCACAGGCTGTTAAAACCTTCTCTCAGTCGCCTTGCCAGAGGAGCCTCTAACTCAATCAGAAAGAATCCGGTGGCCATAACGGCTAAGTAACCAGAGAAGGCAGGAATGTGTTCTGCCAGGATCACGAGCAATAGCGCAATACTGGCGGCAACAAGCGCATCCTGGACCGCATTTTGAGTCCAGTTTTGTTTGGCTAACAGTATCACGAGTAAACGAGCGGTGAGCCAGCCTAGCAGGATGCCTAAACTGACTTGCAGGATGACCTGTAGCGGCAAAAGTTGTACAGGGCTGAGGCTGAGATTGCCGAAGGTGATGCCTGTGGCTGTTCCTTGGGTGAGAAATGAAAGCAGCAGGCTAAATACAAGTAACAGCAATACATCTGAAAGAGCACTGCCAGTCAAAATAGCATCGGGAATCCCTTTTTTGACTCCCCAACCCAGGCTCTTGAGCCGTAACATGCCTGGCACAATGACGGCTGGGGATTCTGCGCCGATGATGCAGCCGAGCAGTAGGCCAGTGGCTAAGTCGAACTGGAAGAGCCAGATGGCAGCTAGAGCAACAGCGATGGCTTCACAGGTGGCGGGTAGAAAGCCGAGACGGAGGGCGACGGTACCTTGCTGAGCAAGCTTTTCTCGATCTAGGCCCAGTCCCGCTTTCATCAGGATCACCATAACGGCGATGGTGCGGAGGGAGTCGGCTGTGTCGAGTACTCCGGGACTGATCACATTGGCTACTTGGGGGCCGAGGATGATGCCGACTAGGACCATGCCCACCAGGGCTGGCGCTTTGAGCCTGCGGGCAATTTGTCCGGCGAAAAAGCCTGTGAGGAGGATCCAGATGATGCTTTCTAGCATTGGGGTAGATGACTGGGGGTATTAAAGATTTCTGAGTTTAGCGGAACGGGCATCAGAATTCGACCTAAGCTTGAGGCACTTGTGATGACGCCCCATGAACTAAAAATGACTTTTGACATCAATGCCCTACAGAATTGTGACGGTGACTGGCATGAAGCTTTAAACGCTTATACGGATGAGCTGGTCGAGCTGTTTGCAGAATCACCCGAAGGGCAAGCCCATTATGAGAAGTATCAACATATTGGCTGGTCCGCACGATTGATTTCGCTAGGTTTTACTTATCAAGAAGTGACATTGCCTGACATGCTTGATGATGATGTTGAGGCTATTCTTTTTAGTCACTTTCCTCGCAAGATTTCGCTGATGTCACCGGATGATGCTGATGATGTAATTCCTGAACTGATTGCATTTTGGCAGTATTTGCAGCGTGAATATCAGTTGCCCAATGCTGAGGATATTTTGAATTTCCTTCAGGCGATGGATCCGCAAGAGTTTCTGGTAGAAATGAATAATCCTGCTAATTTTGGCATGGCGAAATCATTTTTCCAGGGTGGCATGAATGCAGGTTTTGATATGACCACCGAAGAGGGCGCATACGCTTTTCAATCGGCTTACAATGCCAGTCTTTCAGGTTCTAATTCGCCGTTTAATGCTCCCTTTGGAGAACCGCTCCTGCCGGAAACGCCAGAGCTGGAGACGGGGAAGGCCACTCGTCCTAAAAAGTCTAAGACGAAACAAAAACGACGTAAGGCACTGGCAAAAGCGTCTCGTAAGCAAAATCGCAAAAAACGCAAGTAGTTTTTTAGACGTTGGCGATGGTCTGCTGATTGGATTAGTGCAACACCCTGTTGCACTAATGTTCTGATGCTATAGGTTTCTCCATGGACACGTAACCACTCCAATGCTAATGCCAATAGCTGCAGTCGATCAGCTTCATTCTGTTCTTTCTCTCTAGCTAATCGAGCATCTAGCAGCGGAGTAGGAAATACCATAAGTCAACCTAGACATGTGTCTTGCTTTTTATGGTAGCTCAGGTGCTAGGTAAAGCCGTTACCTGATCTCTCGTAGTCTCTAATCCTAGTCGAGGTTGCCAGTGGCGAGCAATTTTCATAACGCCCAGGTCGGCTAATACATAGCAAGCAAAGGCTCCAACGGGGGGATTTGTTGCATGCAGCCAGGATAGACCAAACGGGTGGGAGGTCCATGCCCAACAGCCCCAATGGGTGCCGACTAGTTCAACGTAAAGCACTAACAACCCCATAATGAAGTATAAGGTTTGGTAGCCTTTGCGACGCAGGACCCATAGGAAGACTAAGCCGAAAATAGCGCTGAGAGAATCATGTAAGAGAACAATAGCGCCACTAAACAGCATGAAATACACCCCTATCAAAAGAGGTTTAATCCATGCTTCATGCTTTTGGATTGCAGAGAGTTCAGCCACTAATAATCCCATACTAAATAGCACTCCATGGCCAAAGGGGACATACAGGGGAACCATTTCCAGTCGATAGATGTATAAGCCAAATAGGAGACTAAAGATACATTCTCCAATGGCAGCAAAGGGAACAAAAATGAGGGCCATAAGCCGCTGTTCTGGGCGTAGGCCAAAAAGTAATAGTAGAAAGTAGCTAATGATAAAAACGTTGGCAAAGGGCTGTCCATCAATGCCTTGGGTGATAACTAGCTGTCGAGAATCGATGGCTAGCACCATGGCTGAAAGCGGTAAAAAGCTAATTAAAATAAAATGTCTGACCCAATTTGACGGCTCAAACGTCAGGAGTTTGGTAATGAGATTCATCAATTTATCTGGCAGGGCGACATGTTTACTGAGAGCCTTTGGAATCAAGGCATTTGAGCAAATAGGAGAAAAAAGATAGGCTTCA
>NZ_JADOES010000016.1 GCF_018739885.1 Leptothoe spongobia TAU-MAC 1115
CTCTGCCGATACTTTCTAGACTCACCTGCCACGATCTCAGTTAGGACCTAAGCATGGAGTTTTTCAGGGGCGACTAGATAAGCTCAATCGTTGAGTTGGCTGTATGAATTTGATGTTTTTCGGGTGGCAAGACCGATGAAATGCTGTTGTTTAAGCAATCTATGTCTTTATAGTTTGGCTAGCAGCATTGTTCTCGTAGCCAGTGCCGTCGCCCATGCTCAAATTTTGCCCGATAGCTCCTTAGGGGGGACTCCTTCAACTATCAGAACTGAGATTGGTTCAGGACGTCTTTTAATCGAGGGGGGTGCAGATCGGGGATCATCCTTATTTCATAGTTTTCAAGAGTTTAATATCGCTCCAGGTGACAATGCCTATTTTATCAATCCAGTGGATATCGAGTTAATTCTCACTCGTGTGACTGGTAACAACCCATCTAATCTCCTGGGGACGTTTGGCGTTTTGGGAGAGGCCGATGTCTTTTTTATTAATCCGAATGGCATCGTATTTGGTCCCCAGTCATCGTTGGATATGGGGGGCTCTTTTGTTGCCAGCACAGCAGAGGCCATCGGATTGGGCGATGGGGGTACCTTTAGTGCCGTAGCGCCAGAGACTCCACCCTTATTAGTGGTTAATGTACCGACTGGGCTGCAGTTTGGAGGGCAACTTGCTCCTATTCTTTATCAGGCACAGCGAGCTAGTCGCAGTCGAGGTCTCAGGACACAGCCTGGTAGGACAATCGCATTGTTAGGAGGAGGATTAGACTTTCAAGGCGCTTTTTTATCAGCCCTCAAAGGTCGGATTGAATTGGCCAGTATTGGATCTGCTGGTCAGGTAGAGGTAACCCCCAACAATCAAAGCTGGAGTTTTGATTACTCTGATATCAGTACCTTTGGTGATTTATCAGCGATCTTGAGCTTTTTCGATGTCAGCATCCTTCCACAAACGTTATCAGTAAATCCAAATCTGACTGAGCGTGGAATTACGTTGCAGGCTTCTGATATAAGCCTGGGACGAAGCACCCTTTTCAATAGCCAGACTCAGACTGATTTAACAGCAGGTGATATTGTTGTCAATGCTCGACAGTTAACCATGAATGATGGGTCTAGCCTGAATGCTAGGGCATTTGCCACAACGACAAACGATATTCGGGGAAATGCCGGGAATATAACGATTAATGCTAGTGAGTCAGTGGTGGTTGAGGGTGGGATAGACTTTGGTTTTTTCTCGTTTCCAACTTTGATTAGTACAAGCTCCAATGGAGAAACTATCGGTTTTTTTAGTGGGATTCCAAATGGTATTTCTTTTGGTGAGGGTGGTGATATCAATATCAATACCCAGCAGCTATTAGTCACAAAAGGGGCAGGGATTACGGCCAGTGGATTATCTGTTGGTGATTCTGGAGATATCAATATTTTAGCTACTGAGTCGATCATCGTAGACGATAGAATATCTGCTACTAATCCAAATAACCCGACTATAATATTGACTGAAACTCGTGGATCAGGCGCTGGCGGTAATCTTAGACTTGATACCGGTTTGTTGCGCGTCAGTAATTCAGCAGAAATCAGTGCCAGTTCCATCGGAGAGGGGCCAGGGGGGGATATTTTAATTAACGCAGACACCGTTGAGGTTGTTGGCAATGCCGAGGTGCAGGCAGGATCCGCAGTCTTTAATCCGGTCAGTGTGATTGGTACGGTGACTTTTGGCGAAGGAGAGGCAGGGGTAATTAACATCAATGCCCAACGTTTGCGGTTAGAGTCTGGCGGCAGTATCACGTTATCTGCTTTTCCAGGTAGTAGTGGTAATGGCGGTGAATTAAGGGTAAATGCCTCTGAAGAAGTGGTGATTGATGGGGTGTCAAAGGAGGGTTCAGCGAGTGGACTATTCGCCAATACGCTGGGTTCTGGGGATGCTGGGACAGTGTTTGTGGAAACCGATGAACTCAGGATTGACAATCAAGGGAGAATCTCGGCTTCAACGGTTAGTAACGTTGCTCAGTCTTCAGGGGGAGTTGATTTAAAGCTTGACCGTTTGTTTTTAGACAACGGTAGTCAAATTCTTGTAGAGACCTTTGCTCAAGAAGGGAGCAGGGCAAATATCACAGTTTCAGATTTTGATGTAATTTTGTTGCGTAATGGTAGTTTGATTACGGCTGAAGCAATCAATAGTGCCAATGGTGGTAATATTCGTTTGGTGTCAGACGATGGTTTTGTTGTGGCTCCATTAGCTGAAGACAGTGACATTATTGCCAGATCAAATTTGGGTGATGGTGGTGAAATTGAGATTGTTGCCCAAAGCATTTTTGGCTTAGAAGAGAGGGTGGCAATTCCGGATAATGGTACGAACGATATTGATGCTAGTTCCCGGTTTGGCCAGGCCGGAACGGTGCGGCTGAATGAGCTAGCGACAAATCCAAATCAAGAAGCTGCAAACTTACCGGATACCACTGGAGTTCCTCAAATTAGTCAGCGATGCAACGCTACTGGAGTATCTAGTTTTGTGGCGACTGGACGCGGTGGGGCACCTCCTGAGACCGCTATGGCTGGGTTATTGTGGGAAACGTTTGAGGATGTGGATGCCCCGGCTCTGTCCGATCAGATTGAGGCTGTTCCTGCTAATGTGAATGCCCTGACAGAGGCTCAAGGCTGGGCCGTTAATGCGTTTGGTCAGGTGGTTTTGACGACCGATGGTGTAGATGCGCTGCCCTATGCGATCGCATCCACACCGCTGTGTACCTATCCATAGTGGGGACTAAGGATGGATAGGTACCTGACAAACATATTGACGACTGGTGTGACTGGAGCGATCACTTTAGTGGCTGGCTTCTGGCCATCTGTTGCCCATGGTCAGCTCTTGTTGCCTGACGATTCTTTGGGAGCAACGCCATCAACCGTTACAGTCACCCCAAATGCCAGGCGTTTTTTGATTGAAGGCGGTGTAGCAAGAGGATCAACCCTATTCCATAGCTTTCGTGACTTTAATATTGCGCCTAATACGGGCGTTTACTTTATAAATCCAGCGATTACTGAGCAGATCGTGGCGCGGGTGACGGGTGATCTACCGTCTAACTTGTTAGGAACGTTTGGAGTCTTGGGCGATGCCGACATGGTTTTTATCAATCCGAATGGGATTGTCTTTGGACCTCGATCAAGATTGGATATGGGTGGCTCTTTTCTGGCTAGTACCGCCGAAGCTGTTGTATTTGGCGATGAGTTTACCTTTAGTGCAACCACATTAGATACTCCGCCACTACTTACGGTAAATGTGCCCAGTGGTTTACAGTTTGGCCAGCAGCCTGGCCCAATTTTATATCAGGCGGTAGGAGGGATTCCTAATCGAGGGTTGACTGTGCAGCCTGGTGAGACCCTGGCCTTGTTGGGTGGGGCGTTAAACCTTGAAAATGCCAGGTTAGAAGCGATCAGGGGGCAAATTGAACTAGGTAGCATCGCTGAAGCAGGTCAGGTGGCCATCGTGCCAAGGGAAATTGGTTGGGCATTTGACTATAGCGACATACAAGTATTTGATAATTTGTTGTCATCCCGTAGCATTATCAGAACAGCGGCAACAGAAAATGATTTTGTTATGCCAGAAGATGATCAAGGTGGGAATATTCTGATTCAGGCTGCTGACGTTAATTTAACTCGCTCTACTCAAGTCCGGGCAGGAACGCTGACCAATTTATCCAGTGGTGATATCACCATCAACGCTCAAAGATTAATGATGGATGACGGTTCATTCCTGACAACAAGGGCCGTTGCAAATTCTTCAGAAAATATTACAGGCAATGCTGGTAATATCTCGATTAATGCCAGCGAATCAGTTGTTTTACAAGGCGCTACTGAAACACCGACAAGAATTGATGCCACGGTTCAAGGGGAAACGGTTAATGCAAACAATGGATTAACTAAAGGAGTTGCCTTTGGCAATGGCGGCAATATTTTTATCAATACTCCCCAGCTATCGGTTATAGGGGGAGCACAAGTTGGTACCGTTTCCTCAACGGCAGGGAATGCTGGCAACATCACAATAAATGCTCCTGAATCCATTGAGATATCTGGGGTTTCTCAATCACGTAACAACATCAGGCGCAGCACGATTGCCACTGGCTCTTCACGATCAGGAACAGGCGGAGATTTAATTATCAATACTGGAGATTTACGAATATCCAATGGGGGGAGGCTAAAGGTTGGTACTGCTGGCACAGGGGCCGGTGGCAGGACGATCATTAATGCTGATACTGTGGGGGTAATAGGGGGGGCTGCCGTACCTGGTAGTGAAACGTTGCTAAGTGCCATATTTGCCAGAACGGGGGATGAAGGGAACGCTGGCACGGTCTGGATCGACGCGCGGGCAATCGAGTTACGCGACGGTGGGCGAATCTCTACAACCGCTTTACCCAACAGTCGCGGGAACAGTAACTCAATCCGCATCAATACGACTGAGTCTATCGAAATTGATGGGGGAATTATTACTGAAAATAGCTTTAATCCGAGTGGCATCTTTAGTAATACCCAGGGAACGGGCAGAGCTGGGGCGCTGGACATTACGACAAATGAGCTGAAAATAGGCAATGGGGGGAAGATAACGGCCTCCACGTTGAATAGGGCAGCTCAGACTTCTGGTGGTTTGGACCTGAGCGTGAACCGTTTATTGTTGGACGGGGGGGCGCAAATTATTGTGGGTACCCGTGCAGATGAGGGTACTGGTGCTACGGTTCTGGTTTCAGATTTTGAGGTGATTTTACTGCGTAATGGCAGTTTGATTACATCGGAAGCGCTCAACAGTGCCAATGGCGGGAATGTGATTTTCTCTTCTTCAGAAGGGTTTGTCATTGCGCCGCCTGGAGAAGATAGTGATATTGTGGCTCGTTCTAACTTGGGGGATGGTGGCAGGATAGACATTGTGGCCCAAAGTATTTTAGGCCTGGAAGAACGATTGGCACTGCCGAACAACGGGACCAATGACCTGGATGCCAGCTCACGGTTTGGGAAGGCGGGAACAGTGAGCTTGAATGAGTTAGGAACTGAGCCCATTCAAGCGGGGGCTAATTTACCTGAGGCCATCGGTGCCGATGAAATTAGTCGGCAGTGTCAGCCTAGGTCCGGTATATCTAGCTTTGTGGTGAGTGGTCAAGGTGGTATACCGACAGAAGTATCTATGCCAGGGCTGTTGTGGGAAACCCTGGATAATATTAATACGAGGGAAATGGCTACAGAGATAACCCTTGATCCTGTTGATAGTTCTCTGCTGACAGAATCTCCTCTGAGGGAGGCCCAGGATTGGCATATGAGTGGAGCTGGACAAATTGTATTAGTCGCTCACACGGCTGAGACGATTCCCTACGCAACTACATCACTTGCTCATTGTTTTTTGGGAGATAGCGCCTTATGAAAGTTCTAATGCGTTATGGGCTATTGACCTGCTTGGGATGGTTAATGGCTATGGGGATAGGATTTGCCCAGATCCCACCAGTCTTACTAGAGTCTAGTAGAGTAAGAACAATTCATGAAATAGTCGGTCAACGTGTAGAGAGTACAGTTGACCAGAGGATTGAGGCGGGTAAACGCTTTTATCAGCAGGGGGAGTGGGAGCGTGCGATCGCAACCTGGCAACCGATTCTCTCTCAGTCTGACCTCACCCCAACCCAACAAGCCACATTGTGGACCTACCTGGGGATGGCCCACCAAAAGCAAGGCGATCGTGCTGCCGCTGATCATGCCCTAGATACCAGCCTGCAGCTGCTCGTGTCTGTTCCTGAGGCTGAGGGAGCTAGCATCCGAGCCCAGGTGCTCAATACCCAGGGACAGCTCGCCCTAGACCAGGGCAGGGCAGAAGCCGCCTTCACCTACTGGCAACAAACTACCCAGATTTATCGCGCCCTGGATTATCCAGCCGGTATTACGGGCAGTCTGCTCAACCAGGCCAGTGCCCTAGAAATGAGTGGTCACCATCGTCGTGCCTGTCAGACCATCTTGACAGCGATTGGTTTAGAGGGGCAGACCTGCGAGCTGACGTCAACCGATGCCATGGTCCCAGTGCTAGAAGCTGTCGAGACTCAGACGGACCCATCACTACAGCTGTTGGCCATGACCAGCCTGGGCAATGTTCTTCGACAAAGTGGATATTTAACCCAGTCGCAACAGATTTTAGAACAAGCAGTCGCGAAAGCCTCATCACCATCTGCGCTACCCACTGTGTTACTGAGTTTAGGTCAGGTAGAACAGGCCCGTTATCGACAATCACTTTATCTCTATGAACAAACGGGAGACGCGCTGGATCAAATGGTTAGCTTGGCTAAGCAGGCCCTGGACCACTATCAAGCGGCGGCAGATCTGACTTCCCCAGAAACCCCCATGGCCGTACAGATCGCTGCACCAACCCTGGAGTTGTTAACCCAGCTGCGGGCTGGTTCAGTGGATGTTTTGGCGCAAGTTAAGCCTCAGGTGACTGCCCGACTCCAGGCTCAACTTCAATTGGTGAAGCGACTGCCGTTGGAGCAGCTACCCCCAAGCCGTTCGTTGATTACTAGTCAAATCAGCCTGGCACGAAGTTTGACCACCCTTGCGACTGGGACAGGTCAACCTTTTACCCCTGGGATTCAGCCCGCAACAGATATCTTGCCGCTGCTGCGTCGAGCCTACACCCAGGCAACTGAGCTAGGGGATGTGGATGCCCAGTCCCAGGCATTGGGGGCATGGGGACATTTGTATGAGGCGGGAGGTAATGAGGTAGAAGAAAACCAGCGGCAGGCTCGACAGTTTACTCAAAAGGCTCTAGCTCTGGCCCAGTCCATTGGGGCAGACCATCTTGCCTATCGATGGCAATGGCAGTTGGGACGTCTTTATCGGCAGGATCAGCCACAGGCCTTGACCTATTACCAGGCGGCGGTGGACAGTTTAGAAAACGTACGGCAGGACCTGGTGGCGGTGGAAACCGATGTACGTTTTTTGTTGAGGGACGCGGTGGAACCGCTTTACCGTGAATTGGTGACGTTGTTACTAGAGAATTCGGTGCCACCCCAAGCTAACTTAAAACAAGCGGTGCGAGAGATTGATGCGCTACAGTTGGCCCGGCTAGAAGATTTTTTGAGTTGTAATCTGACTCAGCAGGTGGCCCTGGATGAGACCCAGTTGGATCCGACTGCCGCAATTGTCTATCCTATTGTGCTGCCGGAGCAGTTGGCGGTGGTAGTGCGATTACCCCAGTCTGATCAGGTACAGTTTTATCGAACGCCATTATCTGCAGAGGAGATTAATCGTACCCTTGATAGTTTGCGGGTTCAGGTGGAACAACCGTTTCTCTCTGATCAGTTTTTTGAGTTGTCACAGCAGGTGTATGACTGGTTAATCCGTCCCATAGAATCGCTATTGGTAGAACAATCTGTCGATACTCTAGTATTTGTGTCAGATGGTGCGTTGCGCAATGTACCCATGGCCGCGCTACATGATGGGCAACAGTTTTTGATTGAGCGCTATGGTGTTGCCCTGAGCCCGAGTCTGCAGTTGCCCGTGTCTCAGCCTTTAGGGGATGTAGGTTTGGAAACGTTGGCGTTTGGTCTGTCTAAAATCCGGACTGATTTCCTGCCCCACGCAGGGTTTAATCCTCTGGATAATGTGGAAAAAGAGTTGGCAAGTATTCAATCTCAAGTGAATGCTAAGAGTCTAATCAATCAGCATTTTACTAGCGATAATTTACAAACGTTGGTAGATGAAGACCCGGCGTCGGTGATTCATTTGGCCACCCACGGTCAATTTAGTTCGAATCCTGGGGATACGTTTTTGTTGAGCTGGGATCGTCGCATTAGTTTGGATGACCTCAGTCAGATGCTCAATCGTCGCACTGGGCAACGGGGGATTGAGCTGTTGATTTTGAGTGCTTGTAAAACCGCGACTGGAGACAGCCGTGCCACGCTTGGGCTAGCGGGGGTGGCGATTCAGTCAGGGGCTCGCAGTACCATTGCCTCGCTGTGGAATGTGAATGACTTGGCCACCAGTGAGCTCATGAGTCATCTATATAGGATTTTGGCGGAGTCTGGCAAGACTAGCAGAGCCCAGGCATTGCGACAGGCTCAGCTTCAGTTGTTGCAGACACCTGGATATCAGGCTCCGGTATATTGGGCGGCCTATGTGTTGGTGGGGAATTGGCGGTAGGGTGCTGTTAGGCAACGCCGTAACGCACCTTATGGGAGTGGTGAATCATGAATTCTGACAGAATATTAAGGCCGGATGGGGGTATTTGCGATCGCACCCAGTCCAACCGAGTCTAAAAAGCTGTACCAGTCCTGCTGACTCCTGTCTCCAGGAGCAGTCTGTTGCAGCGTTGCCAAGCTAGTCAACGCTTCGTGCCAAATGCCGTGGTCAGCCCAGACTTCTGCTTGATCTCGCACGCTATTGCTGTTCTCTAGCGCTGTTGTCAATTCGCTAGTGGGTTCAACCCGGCGGATCAGCCCCTCTACCCGAGGATTTTCAGTTGGACGGTCGGGGGTTTCTAGAATGCTAAACACCCAGTAGTAGGTCTGCCCCATGTCCAGGCTGGCTTCCACAGGAATACCGACAATACTGGCGGTTGCTGGCAATGAAATGGGTTGGATAGCCAGAGCCCGCTGATTTTCATTCAGCAGGGCAAACTGTCCCTGCAGGAGGGCTGCTCCTTCAGGGACGTGGATCCATACGGTGGGATGGGCGGTTGTTGTCAAGGCCAGGTCAGCCATGGATTGCAGATTACAGCCACTGGCTGATAATTGCAGCTCGTCGGTACCGGGTAATAGGGCCACCAGCTGATCGTCACAGTCACCCCGTGACCCGCCCGATGTCCGGCTAACGGGTCTGCCGGTACCCGTAAATCCATCGGCTGGATCGGTGCTGTTGTTAAAGACCATCTGGGCCAGCTGACCAGCTCTAGCCGTGTCAGTGCTGGGTTCCGCTCGTACTATGGGTGTCCAGACAGTTCCCATCAGGACTGCTAAGGCGGGGGCTAGAGGGGCTAACTGTTTCATGGTTAATACAGGTTCATTAATCGATAATCAGCTGGGGGACCTGAGAAAGACCCTGGGAAAGACTATTGTATTTTGTCAAAATTAAATTCTGGACATGGCTGATCCTCAGTAGGATTTTATCGCCTTCCCTGTTGCCCCTGCCCTAGCTTGAATGTGACGAATGTGACGATTTATATCGCAGAGGCGTGACACCGATGGAGATTATCCAGGCCAGGGATGCTGGTATAACTGGGATCCAACCGCCAATGAGGAGGATGCCATAGCCTGTTAGCAAGATGATGACAACGCCACTCCCAGCCAGAAAGACATACGGGCGTAACCATCGGACTAAGAGACCACCCGTTAGGGATACAGTTGCAACCCATAGAATTTCCAATGGCATGGGCCACCACCACAATAAAGGTCGCTGATCCAGCACTGCACTGATCAGCTGACTGGTCATGTGGGCATGGACGACGATCCCTGGCAGTCGCTGATGTTGACCGGGGATGCTATGTCTATCTTTGGTATCAGTGAGGCCAATGAGGATAATGCGATCGCGCACCAACTCAGCCAGCTGCTCATCGTGCTCACCCCTAAGCAAGGATGCTAGAGAGATTTGGGCTGGGTGGTGGTGTCGATAGTTGACCAGCAGCTGATAGCCCCCCAGTTCATTGCCAGGGAGCTGATAACCGCCACTGGTGGGGGCTAGCGCCGGTAGGATTTGGGAGCCGAGCTGGGCCTGCTGAGTAGGGGTAAAGGCCAGCTCAATACCCTCGGTGGCCAAGTAGTGCAGTGCTAACCGCAGACTAAAGGCCGCCTGGGTAGGACAGGCATCAGTCCCATCCATACCAATAATTTGGCGACGTACTCCATAGTCTGGGTCAATGGCGAAGTCAGAAAAACCAACCTGCTGTGGATCCAGGTCTGGAGGTGCAGCGATGCTGGTGGGGGTATCGGTATCGATGGTCCGGCCTACTTCACAGACAGTGATGTACTGTTCGTTGAGGACATTTACCAGGGCTGGTTCATAGGGGGCCTCATGGTAAAAATCAACCCCAATCACTCGGGGGTGATGGGGAGAAAGCTTTTTTAAGACTTGTAGGATGGCTTGATCCGCTAAGGTGCTACCGGTACGTTCGTAACCCTGTTGTTCCTGGTACTGGATATCACTTTCGCTGACGGTGATAATCAAAAAACGATCATCGGCGGGCTCGGTGGGTCGCCATCCCATCAGTCGATCAAATAGGCTTAATTCCAGTGGCTGAAACCCACCGAGCAGTTGGATTACCATGACTAGCCCTGTGACTCCCAGGCTAATCAGGGGGACCTGCCATAGGGGGAGGGGGCTCAGTACAGGCTGAACCGGTGTGATTGTCTGGAGTTGTTGGTTGATCCATGCTTGATCAAAGACGCTGCTATAGATGCGGTTAAATACTTGCAGAGTGCCCTGACGCTGGATAACCAGCCCTGAGAAGCGCAGTTCGATTTGTGCTCGCGAGTTGTTGATGTCTACATTGCCGTGGGTGAGAATCTGTTGGTATAGCCGCAGGAGCTGCTGTGGTTGTGCACTGTTAATCATCAGCCGATTGCGGATGGTGCGCAGGTGTTCAGGGTCGTCCTGGGCTTCCCAATGGTCGAGGATGTGCGATCGCACCACCCCATCCACCATCTGCTGTGGTGAGCCCTCCCATGTGGGACCATACTGCTGCATCAGCCGACACAGCTTTTGGGTCAAAAAAGGCTGACCGCCGGTCCAGTCTAGAATTGCGGCTAGTCCATCCTGGACATCGGTAAAAACAGAGGCTAACCCTGGCACTAAGGGCTGAGCTTCTGCCAGGGTAAACCCCTGGAGCGAAATGGCCTGTCCGATATTAAATGGGGTGGCATGGGGATCGTGAATCAGGTCCGATGGGGTGGCCACCCCCAACATCACAACCGTCAGCTGGCGATAGAGTGTCTGGGTTGCCCGTTTCTCATAATAGCTGCGAATGAGACCAAAGAATTCTTCGGTGGGAAATTTGAGCCCAAGGACACTGTCGATCTCGTCGAAAAAAATAACCAGGGGCTGTTGCAGGTTGGGTAAAACAATCTGGTCTATAAAGGTGCCCAGACGCTGGACAGGGGAGAGATCGTCATGGGCCTGCAACCATTGACGACGATTGACCGGTAGCCTCAAGCTAGCGATCAATATTTGAATGATGCCTCCGTACCACTGCGGAGCCGTAATCTTTTGACTGCCAATGCCCAGGAGTTCGACTTCAACACAGCTAATACCCGCATCTAATAAGCGATCTACTGTGCGGACTCGCAGGGATGATTTCCCCATTTGGCGGGCATTGAGCACATAGCAATAGGTCCCCGTCATCAAGGCCTGAAATAATGTGTCATCGGCCTGACGAACAACATAGCTGAGGGAGTCTAAGGGTAAACTGCCACCCAGCTGATAGGAGGAATCGGAAGCGGGCATTAGGTCGCGTCTAAACAGGCCTGAAAGTAATCACGGTAGAGCCGACAGCGGGGGGCTGCCAGGTTTCCCTGGAGGTTGATAATGCCCATGCTGTGCAACTGATGGGCGAGAATCGTGTCTAAGGCAACGGGTTGCTGGGCGGTCATCACTGTTAACAAACTGTCCTTGAGCTGGGGCTGATCCCGCAGCGTTAGCCAACAGTCTCTCAGGTGGTTGGCATAGATGCCAGACTCAGTGGGGGCGTTTGCCAGTAGCTCTGTCAATGACTGTTCAGGATGCCCCTTGAGATATTCAAATGTTTGTTGCATCAGATAGGGGTGGCCGCCGATCATATCCATTAGCTGAGCTAGATCCAAATGACTTAGCTGGTGTTGGTTGGCAAATGTCTGGGCTTGCTCAGGGGTAAACTCTGGTAGCTCGATGGGGACTCCTACATTAAAGGGAGATTGGTGAATATTCAGGGGAATATAGGCATCGGTGGCATGGACGATGCAAAGTCGTAACTGTTTCCAAATAGGGCGGGTGCGGGTACGGGCTAACTCATACCAGGATCTCAGCAGGGCGAAGAAGTCTTCGTAGATATCGGGATAGCCAAATAGTAAATCGACATTGTCTAAACACAACACCAATGGTGCTTGACTAATGCTTAGCAAATAGTCTTCTAGATAGGTGGAACAACTTACTTTGCTACCCATACCAGCTTTGTCCCAATAGTCATCGATTTGGTGGGGGACACCGAGACTACGACTGATGTTGATACACAGCCAGCGCAAAAAGCGATTGAGGTCAGAAAAGTGAGCTTTACGATCGGCAAGCACCATGCTCAAGCGCACGGTACGTAGCTGTTGCTCTGTTAATTTGGCCAGTACCTGATCCATCATCAGGGTTTTCCCCATTAGGGAGGGCGACTTAACCCGTATAAGTGCCCCTGGCTGCTGCAGGGTATCGTAACAGATGGTTTCCTGGGGTAACCGTTTGATGTAGATCGTATCGTTGGCTGAGCTGGCGGGTAGTGGTCCCGCCCAGGGGACGGTCTGCGCCGCGATCGCGCCTGGCTCTGGGGCAATGCTTTCATGGCGTAGCAGAGCTTCACGAAAGCTGGTTTTACTGACGGTTTCTCCCAGGGCTTCGCTCAAAACACGCCAAAACTTAGCTCCCACATCTCGCCGTAGATAGCTGTCGGAATAGCCCGATCCCTTGGCGATTTTATCATAGGTCCAACCTTCCCAGGCTCCTTTGAGAATGGCGGTTTCAACGTCACTGAGATGACGACCCATGTGGTAGAACAGGGCTTGATCGGCGGTTGCGATCGCAGTTTCCATGTCCATACTTTCCTTGTAGCCGATTGACTACGTGTTCGGGACAGTGCCAGGGCTAGGCAGCCTATTATACTTGGATCCTCGGCAAAATTGTCCCATGTCTTCATGCTGCAAGGGTATATTCATTAGATCATGATCATTTTCCTTAACTGTGGTCTATAGATCATGTCTGTTAATGTCAGGTATTTTTCCACAGCTAACAGCGTTGCACCTTCGCCAGAAAGTGCAACGCTGTTGTTTACCTACCTAAATTGAGATGACATGAAACGTTATTGTCTATTTAGTTGGGCCTTATACGACTTGAATGTTACCGTCAAGAGCCGCTAGCGTTGGCGTATTGCTTAGGGCCGCCAGCAGGCTGGTGCCAGTAGCTCCAGTACCTCCATCACTGTCATAGAAGAGGGCACCGGTCGCAGCGTTGTATCTGAAACCCGAACTAGCCCCCAGGTTACCAGCCATATCTACCAGCAGGTTAGACGCTAAAACACCGATGCTCAGAGCTGCAGCCCCTCCGGTTGGCGCAAAGCCGCTTGCCTGGACATGGATCATATCTTCATTACCAAAGAATAATCCAAATGTATCAAAGTCAGTAATGACATCTCCTCCATGGGAACTCATATTGTAGAGAAAGATATCTTGATCAGCCAAGCTACCGCTGGTCAACGTATCCACCAGCGCTCCTCCGACAATAACATCATTCCCTATACCGCCAATGAGAGTGTCTGCTCCTGCCTTACCCTGGAGGGTTGTTGTTCCTGAAAACCCTGATGCATCAATGGTGTTGCTCCCAATGCCGCCTTCAAGAATAGCGTCCTCAATGTCTACGAGAGTATCCACCTCTACGTTGCCAGCGCTATCGGTAGTGGTAAGACTGGTATCGGTTAAAACAAAATCAAAATCGCCAGATTCCGATAGGGTGTCAGTACCAAATTCGCCATCGATAAAGTCTTCGCCAATACCGCCCGAGAGAGTATCATCCCCAAGACCACCAAGAATGGCATCGTCCTTTCCTCCTCCGAAAATACTGTCGTTGTCATTCCCTCCTGAGAGAGTATCTTTACCAGCACCGCCTCGTAGGGTGTCATCTCCATCACCACCATTAATACTGTCTGCACCAGCATTTCCTTTGAGGAGATCGTTGCCATCAAATCCTGTGATGGCGTCATCACCACCATTGCCTTCAACGGTATCGTTGCCAATACCGCCTAGAATATTGTCTCGCTGTTGACTACCTAGAATAGTATTATTGCCGTCATCCACATTAATAATAGTGGTGCCCGAAAAGGCAGTGGCATCAATGGTGTGGTCACCTGTGCCTGTGGCATGCAAGTCTGCTTCATCCATGCCAAATAGCAGATCTGTGTAAACGGTGCCGCTACCATCGTCTGCAATTAGCTGACTGTCAGATAGCGTAAAGCTATAGTCTCCAGACTCCTCAAGAATGCTATAGCCAGAAAGACCATTGAGGACATCATTGCCTTCTCCACCGATAAAGGTATTTGTTCCTGGTCCTCCGATCAGGAGATCATCTCCTTCTAGACCCTGCATTTCGTTTAGACCTGCATCACTAAGGATTAGATCATTGCCACTGGTTCCAGTGATGGGGGTGACTATATCAGTGTCAAACAGATCACCATCAATCCAGTCATCGTTAATGAAATTGGTAAATGGAAACATTTGAATTGACTCCTTTTGGGTTTGTTGTGTGTTTTTATCCACGCATAAGTTCATTGCGCCACAGGGGTCGCAAGCTAAAACTGTTTATAGTTAAACAATTCTCTAAGAACTCTGGAGGAAAGATGTTTTGGATTCACCTCAGTTTGAATCTGTTTTCTAAACTGGGTCTCTGTCCACAACGCTTATCTTGTTTCTAAACTAAGCTGTAAATTCTGAAGTGTCGTTACAGAAAAAGTCGGCTAAATCGAGGGCCTGACATTTGCAGACGTTGTTGTTGAGAAAGTCTTCTTGAAATAGGAGAGAAATGTCGGTTAATGTCAGGGGGCATTTTTGTCAGATATTTTCTGTGACGATAGCCCTATGATTTCTGATACGAAATCTTGACTGATAGCACCCGATATCGAAGGGCACCCACAAGGGGATGCCCCTACAGAATTGTCCATGTTGAATCGGGGTTAAGGAATTTGGATTTGGTATAACTACAGAATAAAGGCCTCACCAATTAAATTGGTGAGGCCCGAAAATGCTATAGTTTACTGTTGGTTACGGTACCTTGAAATCTAATGATGGGCCTATCTAAAGGCTGCTTTTGGGTCCTAAAATTTCACCAGCACTTAGAGGTAAGTAATCGGCTTCCGTATAAACCAAATTGCCATCAATACGGTGATTAGCCTCTAAGGAACCAAGTTCCCAAACGCTTTCAAAATCAATTGGGCTCGTTAGTGAGTTAGCAAGCAGGTTGCCTGGTTGGGTTAGACTAACCGATTCGACATCGGTGACACGGTTGGTTAGACCATTGCCGTTTACGCTAAGCAAATTGTCGCCCACCGTTGTCGGATTAACCACATCGATGCCAGTAATCGGATCACTAGGAATCTCGCTGCCAATGTCATTATTGTAGAGATAGGCCACGTCATCAGCTGCTAAAGCTGACTTAAATAACTTTATCTCATCCAGTTCTAGGGCACTGACAATAGCTGGGCCGAAGAATAAATTCTTAGTGTTGCTTAAAGAGCCCTGTACGCCAGTGGGATCGAACCTTCCATACTGTTCTCCATCTACGTAAAGGATGCCGCCATTAGCATGATCGCGATCAATCGTAAGGGTAATCTGGTGCCATAGTTGATCCAGAACATCGTTGTTGCTGGTATAGCTAGTCACCTGCTTCGCGTCTGCTATTTGAAGGCTAAGTGCTCCATTGTTATATAGGAGTGAGTACCCCTGTCCAGGACCAGAGGATACATTATCCCATTTGGTGAGAATAAGACCGCTCTCATCGTTGTTTTGAACTCTAATCCACGCACTGATAGAGAAATCCTCTGTGCCGAAGTCTAAGGCGTTATCATCTAGAACGGTTACTAAGTCTGGAACGTTTGTCGGGTTATTGCTATTGTCGAAACGAATTCCACCATTGACGACACCATCTTCCCAGTTGGGACCCACTGGTAATCGCAGTCCGTGATTATTGCTAATGCTATCGTTGACAATGAGTCCTGAGGTTTCATCTAATCGCCACCAGGCAACTGGAACAGTGTCAACGTTGTAGTTGCCAAAATCTACCTGAGTAACGCGCTCACCCGATGCTACAGATACGCTATGGCTGCCTGGGATAGTGCCTGGGGTTGTTTGGATCGGATAGCTTTGTTGCCAGTTTGGCTGCATAACTTCCCCTACGGAGTAGGTGCCGGGCTCTAAATTGGTAAAGGCATAGGCTCCGTCAGCATTAGTGACTGTCGTAAATTCACCTGGATCCAGGCTGCTGTTGTTATTGCTATCTAGATAGATCAGCCAACCGGGTAAACTTTCTTCATTGTCATCCCATATACCATCAAGATCGCGATCATTCCACTTATGACCATGGATCTCGCCGAGGGTATTGGTGATGTTGCCAAAGTTTAGTTGGGTAACCTGATCGCCCGAGTTTATAGATACGGTATGGCTGAAATTGCTTTGTTGGCCTGGATGAGTTTGACTCCAACCATCTGGCAATAGTTCTGCAATGGTATAAGTTCCCTTATTTAAATTTGTAAAGGAGTAACTTCCATCTGATTCAGTAATTGTGGAGATTTCTCCTGAGTCTAATTGTTTATTATCGTTGGCATCGATATATACGGTCCAGTTAGGTAGTCCGACCTCACCGATATTCCAGTTGCCATTGCCATTTTCATCATTCCAGACGCCGCCTGTAATCTCGGCCCCTTCATTATCAATAATCTCGATTTCAGTACCTTTTTGAAAACCCGTCAGGGGATCTGCATCCGTATTCAGTAAGTAAACATTAAAGAATTCGCTGCCTTCTCGGATGTCATCATCATGGATAGGGAATGTGACAGTTTTACTATCTTCGCCTGGGGCAAATGATACCGTTCGAGTGTTGATAAATTCTCCTGATGCAGTTTCTAGTTTGCTCTGGTCAAAATCGACACCGTCAGGAAACATCAGTTCGAGGGTTGTCTCTCCGTTTTTATCCTCTCCAAACTCTATAAAGGGTGAGCCACCCGTAGCGGTACCTTCTTCAAAGAAGAGTTCTACTTCTGAACTAGTGCTAAGATCGCCGGTTCGAAGCACCGTAATTTCTGTGCCAATGGCGGTGCCATCCTCACTAATTTGATAGGTGGGCTGTGAGAAATTCACAACTGTGTCGGTGTCAATGATGGTGACGGTCGCCGTACGTTGAGCACCAATATCAGCATCGTTGACGTTAGTTAAACTCAGCAGGAAGGTTTCATCATTTTCTGCTAAGGCATCCTCAAGGATAGGAATGGTAACTGTTTTATTGGTTTCTCCTGGGGCAAACTCAATGATTTGAGCGGTTGCGTCAAAGTCACTGCCTCCACGAGCGGTTGCGTCATTGAGCTGTACCGTGACATTGGCAGCAGTGCTAACATCGCCACTACGAGTTAAGGTAATCTCTGCATCTGAATTTTCTCCTGTGACACGGTAGCTAGCGGCTGAGAATTGTATCGTTGTCGGCAGCCCCGGTAGGTAATTGCCAAAGTCAAGGTTGTCAATACTTTCTCCCTCATTGAGGTCGACGATGTAGTCTTTGGAGGTCAAGGTAAAGTTATCGACCACGAGGGCTGAGTCAACGATGTGATCGCCTACGTCTACCACACCGACGCCAATGGTATATGTACCGTCGTTGGTAAAGGTATGGGAGAAAGTGCCAAATCCAGTTTCTTGAGGACCGTTTTCAAGAATGACTTCTAGAGGACTTTGAACACTGGCAAGAATGTTGGTTGTGTTGGTGCTGATGGAGAAGAATGTTAAGTCTCTAAAAGGTAAGTAGTCTTCAGTTTTTTGATTCCAATCAAAGGTGAGTTGATCGCCCGCTTCAACGGTGATGGTTTTTGCGATCGCAGATCCCTCAGTCACATTGGTTCTATACAGCTCTGAATCTGGCAGGCTGCTAGACAAATCATCTAAACTACCGCTACTCAACCCGAGAAATGCCTCTAAGTCACTGGTTAGAACAGATCCCGAGTCGGTGTTAATTTCAGCTTGAAAGTCCCCAAGTTCAGCGGGGGAATTTGCGTCGGTTGGTTCTACGCTGGCATTACCAGTGGTTTGCCAATCGGCAAAGGTACCCGACTCAAAATCGCCATTGATGTCAGTTAAAGGGTAGGTTTGTAGCCAACCATCGTGGCGTACCTGAGCCACCGTGTAGGTGCCTGCCGCCAGATTGGTGAAGGCGTAATTCCCGTCGTCATCCGTCACCGTAAAGGCTTCATTGGGGTCAAATTGAGCATTCTGATTAGCATCAAGGAAAAGGGTCCAGCCTGTTAACCCTGCCTCAGAGCTATCCTGGGCAGAATTGTTATTTTGGTCGTACCAAATTTGACCCCTTAGCTCCCCGGATGGGGTATCACCTTCTGCAATAGCAACTTCACTGGTGGTGAGTGAGGCTATGGCTGGAGGAATATTTGCTTCAGTTGTTTTGTCTGAGTGAGAACGACTCGCAGCTGCAATGGTTGAATCTGCCTGATTAGCTATGGACAGGGTACGATTAGCCAATGAAGGCAACTCATCGTTGGCCAGTATGCTGACTTCTCTGTTTGAGGTTGTTACCTGGTCAGAAATATTGACACCCTCTCCGGTCGATGGAGGTGTGGGCTGGTCAGAGACACCATTTTTATCATTGTTATACAGTTCCTGAACCTCGCTAGGGGTGAGACTGCCTGCGAAGAGTTTGACTTCATCAAGCGCTCCCTCAAAGTAGTTAAGGACAGGGTTATCAGAATTTCTGCCAAATAGTAAATCGGATGGGTTGCCTAAGGAGCCTTGAGTACTGGTTGGATCAAATCCACCATCCTCAACTCCATCGATATAGAATAGGCCACCCCTGGGATTATCGCGACCTATGGTGACTGTTATCTGATGCCAATCTAGATCGACAATAGCGCCATTACTTTGATAGTTAACGACATTGGTCCCGTCTGCCATTTGGAAGCCGAGTTGGCCATTGTTGTGGGTGAGCACATACCCCTGGAGGGGACCAGAGGTTGCCACACGCTTGTCGAGAATCGTACCTTCACTATCAGGTTGGATCCTTACCCAGAGGCTGATGGAAAAGTCTTTAGCTCCGATATCCAGAACATCATCATCGGCGATGTCTACAAAGTCATCACTACCATCAAAGGCAAGACCACCATTGACCTGCCCATTCACCCAGGTAGGGCCATTGGGTGGTGCTGGTATTAATGTGCCATCATTGGTGCCAATACTATCCTCGGCATTGTCCCCCGAGGTTTCATCAAGTCGCCACCAGGCGACAGGAATATCATTGTCATCATCCTCAATGGTGACAACGCCTCGATTATCAGCGATGATGGCATTGTTACTAGGATTAAACAGCTCTACACCAAAGGTTTCCGTGGGTTCTGGAATGTCATCCCCCAACATGAATATGTTGTCAATAGTTTGACTTGTTTCACCTGGCTGGAAAGTTATCGTGCCAGTGGTAGTCAGATAATCACTGCCTTCCTTGGCACTATTATCAACCGTTTTAAAGTCAACCGTAACGATAGAACTAACGGGATCTGACAGGGTGACATCCAGTCGCGCAACATCTTCTCGGTTTTCTGTTACAGTGTTGTCTCCAATGGATATTGAAACAGTATCATCATTTTTGATGGTGACTTCAGCCCTATCATCGACTAGCTCTCCATGGCGTGGATTACTCAAATTCACAAAGAAGGTTTCATCGGTTTCGACTGATGTATCGCCATTGACGGGGACGGTAATCGTTTTTTCGGTTTCACCCACTGCAAAGACGATGGTGCCCTGGGTGGTGCCGTAGTCTTTGTTGGCTGTTGCTGTGCCTGCTTCGGTGGCGTAGTCTACCGTCACTTCCTCATTTGCCGACTCCGACAAACTGACTGTGAGTTCTGCCAGGGTGACCCCATTATCACCTTCCTCCAGGGAGACATCGGTAATGGTAATAGAGGGAAAATCATCATTGCGGATGGTGCCCGTTGTCTGAGCTGTTGTGATCACCCCGTCACTGGCATTATTGAGGTTAACTGAGAATGTCTCATCGGGTTCAGGATCTTCGTCTCCAGTGACGTCAACCGTAATTGTTTGTTCGGTTTCACCAGGAGCAAAACTCAGGGTTCCACTGGCAGGGGTGTAGTCGCTATCTGAGAGGGCACTCCCATCCTCAGTTTCATACTCTACCGTCACGGTCTCATCGTAGATATCCGATAGCCTGACGGTAAAGGTGGCCTCAGTGGTGCCGCTATCGCCTTCATTGATAATGATGCCATTGCTGGAAATCTCTAGTTGATCATCATTGCGGATGGTGCCCACTCCACGACCGTCGACAATGGTGGCGTTAATGCTATTGTTCAGCTCAAGGGTAAATTTTTCGTGGTCTTCTATGCGTTTGTCGCCAAGAATATCTACGGCAATGGTTTTGCTGGTTTGGCCTGGTTGGAAGGTGAGGGTGCCACTCTTGGGGGTATAGTCGAGACCTGCGATCGCAGTATCATTAAACGTTGAATACTCCACCGATACCAATGCCGGTGTGGACGCCGAAAGCGTCACTGTAAAGGTGCCCGTAGTGATCCCATTGTCCCCTTCCAGCACGGTGAAATCATCTATGGTAATTTGGGGCACATCATTATCAATAATGGTAATCGTGGCTTGAGTGTCTGCCAAATCACTATTATTGGCACCGCTCAACTCCACTGCCAATGTTTCATCAAGTTCATTCTCAGTATCATTGATAATTTCAATCGAGATCTCTTTTTCCGTTTCGCCTGGGTTGAATGTTAGGGTGCCGCTAGCTGGAGTGTAGTCAGTATTGCCTGATGCCCCCTGGGATTGTGTCCCATAGTCCACAGTGACCGTTTCCTGGCTAGCCTGTGACAAACTGACCGTCAAGTTTGCCGTTACCGTACCTGTGTCGCCTTCCGTGACCAATTGGTTATCGATCGAAATAGATGTGTCGTCATTTTCAATGGTGGCTTGACCACTCCCATCGATAATATTGGTGCCATCACTACTTAACGTCAGGTTGAAATACTCATCTGCTTCTTCTCGGATATCTCCAATAATATCGACAGTGACTGTTTTACTCGTATCATTGGGTGCAAAGCTTAGCTTTCCACTAGCCGATTTATAATCTTGATCGGCTTCAGTGGCAGTGCCATTTGTGGTGGCATACTCTACATCAACAGTATTGAATCGTTCAATAACATCCATGCCTGGAATGTTATGTAGAGTTTCGATAAAACCAATGCCAGTCCCTGAATCTGAGCCTTGAGCTGTGACAGTAAAGACCGCCTGTCTATTGCCACTATCTCCTTCTATGAGAATTACATCATCAACAGAGACATTACGAGGAGAGAAGAAATTCTGAATTGTCAGATCATCACTACGGTTAATTTCACCGTCTTCATTAATATCAATGATCAGGTCGTTATTTCTTCTGGCTAGTCCAGCAGTCCCCTGACTGGGACCTGCTAGAACAAGCGTGGTATTTTCCAAGAGCAAAAGGTCATAACTCCCACCACGATCTCGAATAATGCTACCGTCAGCCTTATTCGCTTTTAACTGGTAAGTATCATTGCCAGTACCTGCCCGCAAATCATCAGCACCGTTGCCGCCAATCAGATTGTTATGCCCCTCTAAGCCATCCAGAATATTGTCCTGGCCATTGCCTTCCAGGATGTCATTAAAGAGTGACCCTTGAATTTCTTCAATGTTGTCGTATTTATCGTCTTCGGCATAGCCTGTAGATTGTCCAGTTTTGCCGACATACACTTCTACGCCTTCTGGAGAATCCTCATAGCTGGCGATATCATAGCCATCGCCGCCATCCAGATCATCTGCTCCAGCTCCCCCTAGCAGAACATCATTGCCATCTAAACCAAAGAACGTATTTTTCCCATCATCTCCTCTTAAGGTGTCATTATAGTGAGAGCCTTCATGTATTTCGATGGATATAAAGGTATCTCCTTGAGCATATCCGGTAGACTGACTGGGATCATTTAAGTCTAGAAAAATACCTTGAGGAGAATCTTCGTAGCTGGCAATATCCTCTTTCTCACCGCCATTAAGGATATCTCCACCTTGTCCACCTATAAGTACATCCTTTCCTTCTTCCCCTTCAAGTGTGTCGTCTCCGCTACCACCTTTAAGAATATCCTGCTCTTTACCACCTCGGAGAGTATCTTGACCTTCCAGTCCAATTAGGAGGTTTTGTTTGCTATCACCGATTAATGTGTCGCCATAGATAGAACCTTCCAGGTTTTTAATGGATTTATAAGTATCCCCTGCGGCATCTCCAGTATTGCTACCGGGAGCATCAAGACTAGCCCGGACCCCTTTCTCTGCTGTGATATAGCTGGCAATGTCCTCACCTCCACCATCACCATCCAAAGAATCAGCCCCCGGTCCCCCAATTAAAATATCGTCCTTGCCGCCACCTTTGAGAGTATCATTGCCAGCGCCTCCCTCTAATCTATCAACACCACCATTACCTTCTAGGGTATCGTTGCCACTTCCACCGATGAGTAAATCATCACCATTACCCCCTTTGAGGTCAGCTGCTACCAGGACATCCTCATCCAACTTTATAAAGTCGTCGCCACTATTTTTTTCAACAACAATTCTGTTGATATTGTTAAACTCTTGTCTGGCTCCATCGGCAAATACTAAAAGAGTTTCCTTGTTTGCTGATCCTGATACATGCTCAACGGTAAAATCATCATCTTTATTATTCTTCGTTGCCAGTGTTAATACTTGATTACTGACTGTTCCTAAGTCAGTAATCAGTTCACCATTATTACTTTCTCGGCTGCCATCACATCCATGGTTAAAGTTCAGGATTTCTAAATCGGGGCTGTCGATACGTTGTGTATACGCAAATGGCTTCCTACCAATCTGAAAGTAAGCAAAGAGACGTGCTGACAAGTCTCCATGGACATCAAAAAGACAGAGAGGATTGGCAATTAAATCCAAAAATTCATTAGCACGAATTTTGCCATCGCCTTCATCATTTGGATCATTCAGGTCAAAATCTACACTAGCGTAAACTCCACCGCCAGCTCCTGCCTCCAGAAGCCCTGCATTGAGTACTGCAGATGCTTCAATATCTCCTGTGAGACCTAATTCTGCGGTGTCATTGCCGGTACCATCCGGATTCTCGGTATCACTCACATAGAACCCATTGAAAATGTCATCAATAGTTCCTCCCTCTGAGAACTGGCGTAATCCGTAGGTGTCATAGCCAAAGCCAGATAAAGAAACCTCAGCACCAACACCGAATCCTAAGTTAATACCAAAGGGGCCAATGATTGGAAAGTATTGGTTATGACCCAAGTCGAAGTTAAATGTAGGTAGACCATAGGTAAAAAGATTAATATCTTGACCGAGTAAGAGATTAAAGGCCTGCAGTGGGTCAGTGAGTAAGGGGAATTTTAAGCCTTCTCCTGGAATTTTATTGATTTCAGCTAAAAATGATGATTCAGGACTATTTTCTGGTATTTGTGACTCATCAAATATCTCAGTGATATTTGGAATCACGTCACTGAGACTGACATCACTGAGATCAGAGTTAAGGTCTCGAATATCGAAGCCATCAAAATCAAAACCCCCTAAATCAAGGTTAAGAGTACTCCCCGTTGGAACACTATTGATAACCTCGATAAGTTGGTCTAAAGACTCGATAAATTCAATACTGCCTTCATCAAGAAGTTGCAGTTCCTCCGCAAGATCTAAGAGACTAAACTTAGTAAAGCCTAGATTAATGTCATCAGTTAAAGCATTAAGGACAGGTTCAAGCGGCTCGGTGATAGTTTGAACTGTGTCTAAAACTGGACTAACAAAGTTATTAAAGAATGTTCCTAAATCTAAGGTGACATTGTCGAAGCCAACGGTAGGTGCAGCTCCTAGATCCTGCAAATTATTTGGGTCAATTTCACTATCAACATCCCAACCAAAGTTGAAATCCGTTGCAATGGAAGGAAAATTTGCATTTCCACCGAAGCTGGCATTTAGACCAAGGTTGATACCTGTGTCTAAATCCAACTTAGCATTTACAGTGCTTGACGATGCATTCAGAATTTCATCTAAAGTGAGTTTGTCAGCATCAGCGTCATCAGTTGCGGTTGGATCGATTACATTGACAACAAAACCGGCATCAAGTCCACTTCCTTTGTCGGTGACGTCTACTTGCAGAAAGCCTAACGTCCCAGTTGCTTCGAACTCAGGTGAAATGTCTAATGTAACTTCAATTTCATCCTCTGAACTGGTGTCAAAATAGAAGATATCATTTGAATTTATGCCGAAGCCCAATTCCCAATCAAGTATAAAGTTTCCCTGCAGAGTACCATCAACCTCTAACCCCAGCCCTGGAATACCAACATCCGCTGCCATGGGAGTATCTAGTAAATCGTAAGTTTTGCCTAATTGGAGGTCAAATTCCAAGTTCAGGTTGGCTAAGTCTTGCAGTTGCTCTATATCTGTGATGTTGATTTGTACATCGTCAATGTCAATGACCGAATTATTATCAATGTCTTTGAGGATATTAATTCCATCGGGACCGATAGCCTCAAAAATAGCCTGACGGATGGGACCTAACGGTTTGCCTAAAATTCCGTCCAGTTCATCAGCAAGCCTGTCACTGAGTTCAATAATAAAGTCTTCTATAGTTTCATCTAGATCTGAACTGCTAAGATCAAGCTCAGAAAAAGTGGAAGAGAGAGCATTTTTGACGCCAGCAAGGAAGTCTGCAGCGACTTGTTCCAGGTCTGGATTAGTAAAATCAAGACTTAGGGCTTCATCCAGTAATGCTCCTAATAATTCTTCAATGTCACCATCCGTAATGGTTGAAACATCAATGATGTCTCCTAATAAATCTGTGATTACATCTTGTACAGGTTGTAGGACTTCGGCAACGATGGCACTTAATTTTTCAAGTATTGCATCTTGGATTTCTGTGACAAACTCAAGTGGTACAGAACTTAGAGAAGCTATCTCACCCAATAAAGGCAAGGTGCTGCCACCAATATTCTCATCTATCCCAGACTGAAACTCAGATAGTTTTTCTATGCCATCTTCTATGGATCTAAAGATATCTCCGATATTACCTAGGACTGAGCCCAATCCATTTTTGAGATTCTCTAATCCACTAATATTTTCATCTGCTGCTAATGTTTTAACAAGGGAAGCATCATTATTGGTGACAGCTACTATTCCATTGCCAAAATTTTTGGCTCCACTAGCGCTAGATTCTGCTATTCCTTCCTCATCTGTGGAATCATCATCCTTAATAGTCATGATTCCGCTATTTAGCGTTTCTTTGGATATCAGTGCATTTTGGGGATCGAATAGTTGTATCTTAAATGTCTCATCATTTTCTGGTTTGCCATCCCTTATAATCTCGATGGTCACCTCTTCCGATGTGGTGTCTCCATGCTCAAACGTGATAGTTTTTTGACTTGCTTCACTGACGCGCTTGTAGTCTCTTGTGCCAGTTAACCATGACACGAAATCACTTTTTGCTGCATCAATATCTTGCTCAGGGTTATCTTTAACTGTTCTATATTTAACGGTTACTTTATCATTATCGTCTGTAGGATTATCAACAGTAGGGCTTGTAAGAGAAAGGGTAAATGTTAAATTTGTTGTCTTCTTTTTTTCTCCATCTATAGTCTCTACATTGCCTTCTATTACTTCTACATCCTGAATAGATATTTCAGGTAAGTTGATGTCCCAGCCGAGATCCTTTAAAGTACCAAGTGTGACTGGATCAATAGTACGGTGACCAGGTCCCCTAGCAATTTCGGGGATCACAAGTGCATTCTGATGAGCCTCTTTATCAAAGTGGGAAATACTACTATCGTCGTCCCAAGGATTTGGAGCATAAAGCTTAGGAGGACTGCTCTGATTATTAGCGATGGCATAAAGCTGTTCTGTGGAGTTATCGCCAAAAACGAGATTATTACTGACTAAACTAGAGGCTCGATCGCCTTGAACATTGATCTCTTCGAGTTTTTGAGCTCTACCTGTGTCATATATGAAATGATCATAAACGGTTTGTCCCTCCGTATAGCTCCATGAGCCATCCTGCTTTGCCGAATCAAAAAATCCTAATCCATGTGCTAATTCATGTAAGGTAATACCAACGAGATCTTGCAAATGTGTTTGCGAATGTGGAACCTCATCAACTCCAAACCAGATATTAGCACCAGTGAAATCAGCACTGGAGGAATTAATAGTAATCCTGATATCAGATGCGTCAGTAGTTAGACTGGTGTTTGAAAGATGCTGGGCTAATGCCCGAGGATAAAGGTGATTTTCTATTAAATTATTGGTACCCGTAATTTTAGAGGTGTCTATTAAGCTAGTGGGTGAAGCTGTTGCCAAGTTTGTGCTAACGTTTTGTTGAAAGTCTACAGCTACTTTGACTGGTTTGTTCGTATCAATATTCAGTAAACGAGACCAGTTATAAGCTGCCTCTTGAATGGGGAGTCTTGCAATTTCTGGTAATGAATCGTCGTAGTATAATTTTATTTTCTGATCTGGTGTATCAAGGATTGTAGGTGTAAACAGAGCAATAATGTCATCCCCTGATAGGCTGCCAACTGTTTCAATAAAACCATCTCCTTTTGTGTCATCGTAGTCATTAGCAAAAAAGTTGAGGATGTTTAGATCATTATCTGTATCTATTTGACCATTTTGGTCGAGATCTACAATTAGAGTCTTGCGATCGCGTCCAAAGCCAATATGATTTGCAGATAAACGTTGTAGGCTGAAGTTATCTCCATTGATTGTGAGTTCATCAATACCCCCTGCATCCAATATCTTGGAACCGGCTGCGTCAGCCAATCTTGCAGTCCCGTCATGAGTTAGTTGCGTTGGACTAATTGTAAAATCTAAATCATATACATCAGCTTCAGTTCCCCCATAGTAATTAGTTCTGCTTTGCTCGATCGCAACTGCTTCCCCATCCAAATTAACGACAGTCCAATCATCCTCAGTTTTCAATTGTTGTAATTTATCATCAGCTAAATTCTCTCCTCGAACCAAAGCTGAAAAAATGGCTCCTTCGTCTCCGACACTATCGGTTTCATTTAAGTGCCAATCTAGATAGTGTCCTAACTCCTCTAAGAAGACATTTGCAACGGTCTCCACCGCATTAGCACTTAAAAACTCTTCAGCCAGATACACGACTCCTGTAGAACCTGAGAACGCACCATTTGCTCCATTGATTTCAGCTGCCGAACGCAATTCAACATCTGGCCGACCGTCTCCATTGACCAAATCTTGAATTAAATTAATGGCAAGCTGTGGATCAAACGCTTCCCCAAATGCGAGAGTTAGTTTGCTGACTAAATCTGCTGCAGTCAGAAACTGTTGAAGTTGTTCTGAAATATTTAACCACAGTGACTGGAGGCTTACACTTGAAGTTGTCATGATTCAACTCCTGTTGATTGTTTTCAAACTGCTTTAACTGAATCTTGCGCAGACCTCCGTAGCCTCCGATGGAGCCTATCGTTAAAAGGACAAAACAAGTCAGGATTTACCAGGGACTACTGATCATGGTGAACCCGGCCCAATAAAAGGGATGGGAAAGATTCTCATGACCGTCTAAATCCATCGGTAGTGATACTTCACCCCGTGATAATTTGAGCCGATTTGCTGCTAAATGAACATCTCCCCGCAGCATTTTGAGTTGAGCCTGTTGCAGAGCTTCTGCCTTGGTGGGCATTGCAGTAAGCCCCTGGTAAAACTCACTCATTAGGGCCATGGTGCCCACATCACTGACATCCCAAAGGCTGGCAACGGCGGATTTGGCTCCAGACTGGAGGGCAACGCCTGCAAAGCCTAGTTCTGCCTCAGGGTCACCGATGGCTGTTTCGCAAGCACTCAGAACCAACAATTCAGGAGAGTCTTGCCACTTGAGTCCACGGAGTTGATCCAGACTTAGTTTGGTGTCCCAGAGCTGTACATAGGAATTATTGGGTTGACCAGGTTTAAAGGCAGCATGGGTGGCTAAATGAACAATATCAAACCCACGATTTGCCAATAGGGTATTGACGTTGTCTAGGGTAAAGCCTTGATTGAGGAGTGAGCGGCCTTCCCAGGGAGCTTGGGTTGTACGAGCTGATCTCAGCTCCCATAGTACATTGGCCAATTCCATGGGTACAGCCGGTAATGGTGTCTGGTGCTCAAATTCAGAACTTCCCATTGCCAAAACTTGGCCCTGTTGGAGGCTGTCATAATCAGTTTTAATCAGATTAAAGGCTGGAATCTGGGTCAGGCTGTATTTCTCGATTAAGAACTGATTGCCATCGTGGAGGGCTGACATTGATAGACCTCTGATGCCGTCTCCCAGGCATACCAGCAGCATATCCACCCCAGCTGTTTCTAAAAATTCTGCTTCGAATGGTGCTAAGAGCCACTGGTGTAGCTGTTGTGCGCTGCGTAGGTAAGTGTGATTGTTGGCATGGCTAATGTTTTTTTGAAAGGTTCGAATTGTTTTTAGTAGGACAGCATTGGGTACATCGTAAAGATCTCGGACAATAGGTTCACCATCAGGAGTGATCAACACTAGGTGTAAATGATCGCCCCTGGGAATTGCCCATAGAACGGCTGGTGTGGTGCCAGTTTCTTGGCCAATGCGGGATAAGGTGTTGGCAATGTCCTCTGGTGTCTGGGTAACGTCAGCTAAGTTTTGCTCGAAATAAGTTTCAAATTCTGTTTCTAGACTACGCTCCATACCCAGAATTTTTTCACTCAGGGTGGGCATTTGAGCTAAGGCCGGTATGCCTTGGCCGCTTGCTAATATCGCTGCCAAGCTTCCTAATAGACTGTAGCCTACTTGGGTGAAGTAACGAGGTGCAATGCGATGCTCCTCTGGAGCGGCTTCGCCAACGTGCAAGCGCTGACTTGTCACTTCGCACAAAGTTTCCAGAGATCCATGCTGAAGGTGATTAAAAGCATGCTTTAGCCAGACCGTCATTTTCATCAGTAGCACCTACATTGCTCTGATAAAAACGTTAGGTGCCAGCCCCTAATTTGTCGTTACAGAAAATGTCGGGAAAAAACCATACCTGACATTTCCAGACTTTAGCCACAAGTCCGTAATCACAGGAAAATGATCTGATCCAGTTTCAGCGCCAGTGCGGCTATTGACCACGGTGACCTCCGGACTGACTAAACAGTGATCGATGGGAATCTGCAAAGGCTTGATCATGCTCTGAACTACATTGGGTAGACCGTAGTAGCTAGCAACCGCTGGCCAGGTGGGGCGAATGCCAAATCCTTGACGGGTGTTCTTCAGACCGGTTTTATGAATTAGCGCTTGATAGTAAGGGGACCACATGGTGATATTGAGATCCCCGAGAAAGATAACTGACCCTGTCTGAGTTTTAATGTAGTCCCCCGCATCAGCCAATAATGTATTGCGAGACTGAAACATTCTGTGTTCCATGGGAGGCAGCGGATGGGCTGCTACTAGAGAGAGGGATTGGCCATTGATGTTTAGATGGGCGACCAGAGACTTCCGAGTATTTAGACCAAACTGTTGCAGATGTACGTCGGTAAGGGGATATTTGCTGTATAGCATGAGGCCAGAGTCGGCAGCAATGTTTGTGCTGTACGGCATTGTCTTTCCCAGGGAGGCTAACTGCTGTTCCATGGCGTAACCCACTTCTATAAATAGAGCCAGGTCAGGTTGTTCCACGTCCATGAGAGCTAGGGCCTTAGTCGCATCCTTATTGCTAAAGTTTAGGTTAGCGACTAAGACACGATAGTTGGCCTGAGTACCTATGTGGGACGGGACATACCAGGGAAGAACCTGCGCCGATAGAACGGCACTACAAACAAGAATTGCTAATGAGATCCGAAAATGTCTTAGGAGTAAAGTGAGTCCTGCAAGTATGAGGGTGGCAACGAAGTATTGCACCTGGAAGTGAGAGAGAATCTCTAAGTATAGCGACCAGCCAAAACGGTTTGTGAGCAGAGCTAGACTAGTGATGGCCACAACAAGGACTAGGCAAGTATATGCAAAAATATGTGAGAATCGTTTCATCATTTCAAGAATTGCATAAAGATGCGTTTGTATGGAGCCACAGCAAGGTTTGCTAAGAGTCTGATTGGTCTTGGCTACACCCTGTATCTAAGAATTCCAGAGTAGTGGCCAGAGCTTTTTCTAACCTTGAAAGTAAGTCTGTTTTGTCAAGTTATGACCAGTTTCCTACCAGTACGTAGGGTGCCCAGTAAAGGGGGCCTTTTATGACCAGTTTCCTACCAGGACATAAGGTGCCCAGTAAAAAGGGCCTTGATAGCCAGGGGTATGTAATAGGTCAAGCTGGGCTTGACGTAGGACTTCGGCACGGGTGAGCTGTTTAGTGGGATTGCCTAAAATTTCATATAACCGCGTCATCAGTGCAGCGGTTGATTGGTCATCAACGAACCATAAAGAGGCAATGGTACTACGAGCTCCTGCTTGGATGGCGACACCGGCTAAGCCTAAGGTGGCACGATTATCGCCACTGGCTGTTTTGCAGGCACTGAGAATTAATAGCTCGATATTGGTTGTATCTGACGTGGTCTGATTTTGGAGGATTTGGCCAAAGTCATTGAGGGTTATACGTTGATCCCAGGCAAGTAGAAATGTTTCATTGGGGTCGGAGCTAAACTGTCCGTGGGTGGCCAAATGGACTACGGGGGAACGGTCACTATCACCCAATGTTTGTAAATTTGGGGTGGTAAAGTCTTGGTTTAGAAATTGACGGCTGGGTACCTGGGTTTTGATGGCTGCTAACTCGGTCTCGACGTTGGTGAGAGGGGCAAACCCTTTGTGGGGTTCAAAGTCGGGGCGAATGTCTGATAGGCCGAATGCGATCGCATCCAACTGAATCTGGCTCAACGGCTTAGATGCTGGCAGCTGCAGCCCTGGACTCAGGGCAATACTGTAATCCTCAATCAGAAATCGTTCACCGTTGTACAGTACAGCCATGGGGACATTGCGCAGGGCTCCATCCGACACAAACACCAATGTGTGGATCTGCTGCTGAGTCAAAACGGTTTCAAAGGGACGGATCAGCCAGTCATAAACTTGCCCAGATCGTTCTAGAAAAATGGTGGAACGATATCGATTTTCAGTTTGTTGACGTAGCTGCGTGAGAATTTGACCGACTTCGGTTTTAGGGATAGATACGCTATGAAACTGAAGCTCATCTGACTGGGGCAGACGCACAATCACAGCCACCTGATCAGACAAAATGATTGGGTAGATAATGGCGGTTGACGTATCAACCTGTGGTTCACTAAGGGCGATGGTTTGGGTGAGGTTACAGCTCAAAAAGTTTTCTAATTCTGTCAGCTGTAGTGCATCAATATCTTTAATGGCTTGTAACAGATTATCCTGGGATGGAATTGATGCCTTAGTCTGATTGAGTCGCAGTGCTACTAGTTCTCGGTAGAGGGGTTCCACCGTATCTCGAAATGAGAACTGTGCACCTGATTCAATCGCGACTAGATCTTGTCGTAGAGTTTGTAAGCTATCAGCGGCGGCTTGGTAGTAGTTAATGGCCTGGTCGGTGGACTGTTGAGCGGCATAAATCCGTCCCAGCTGCCATTGCCATTGGTAAGCAATGTGATCCGTTGATTGAGCCAGCTCCAACGCCTTGGTGGTGAGTATTTGCGCCTGCTGGAGGAGCTTGGCATCAGAGTGTGGTTGTTTCGCTGACTGTTCATAAAGTCCACCCAATGTCCCTAGAGCGTAAGACTGGGCGTCAGTGTCATTAATGGCCACTGCCTGCTGTTGTACTTGACTCAGCAGGTCAAAAATTTCTGTAGCAGAGGGTCTGATAGTTGTTTCGGGAGATTTTTGGAGGGCAATGTAGCTTTTGGCCAGGTTGATTTGAGTGTAGAGATTGGTTCGGTTAGGGGCAAGGGACGGCAGACGTTTTACCGTTAAGAGTTGGGTTTGTAGTTGGAGCCGTAGCTGTGGGAACAGGCCCTGAGAAAATTGTCCCAGGTGCAAGTTTACTAACAGGGTAAACTGTTGAATGACGGTTTGACTGAATAGGTCTGGGTGCTCTTTCACAAGAGCTTGGGCAATTTCTTGGGTGTTTATATAGTGGGCTAATGCATTCTCTGCATGGGTTTTAAGGGCTGCTTCATCTCTTGGTAAACTGGTTTGACTGTAGCGATAGGCGGCTTGCTCATAGAGAGCTTGTTCTGTTTTACCCAGGCTCAATAGTGATAACAGTTTTTGGTGTGGTTTCTCCTGGCTGTTGGCCAGGGTTACACTTTGTTTGAGTAGCTGCTGTGCTTCAGGGAGCTGTCCCGTTAAGCGCATAACGTTGCCTAAACTACGTAACCCTAGAATCTTTAAGGTGTTGTCAGATTCTTGCTCAAACGCTTGGATAATCTTGTTTGGAGCTGTATCGCTATGGCTAAAGTCACAGCTTTGTTCGGTTAGGTTAATGGCATTTAGAAGACTTTGGCAAGCCCGCCGGTAGTGACCAATGGTTTCCAGGGCTCGCGACTGGTTGATGAGGCTGCCGGTAATGCCTGGCTGGTAGTCTAAGTCTTGATAAATTTGGGTTGTCTGTTGCCAGGCTTGGAGGGCGGTTTCCGTACGACCTTGGGTAAAGGCCAACTGTCCTTGGGCATTGAGGGTTTGAGCCATTAGACGAGCCCGCTCACTGTTTTGGGGTAGACGGTCTAAGCTGGCTAGACTATTGGTGATCGCCCGCTCTCCTGCTTCCCATTGGCCTGTTTTCTGATAGGCCAGGGCTAAATAGGCCCAAATTGCGGCTTGTTCGGATGCATGGATGGTTGGGGTGTCTAGGGCCGTTTGCCAGGTTGCGATCGCATTCTCATACTGCCCTTGTTGGTAAAAGTGTTGGCCCTGTTCTAATAATGAGGTTGAAGTTGCTGCAACCGATATCTCTGATGATTTATCTACTAGCAGCGGTTGTGGCTGTGGTTGTGACAGGGCAGGCAGGCCTATGAGTATCAGACACAAGCTGAGAACAAATAACAACAAGGCACGTAGTGGATGTTTCATAATTCATCGATTACCCCTGATGTGAACATATAGCGGGTGTGGACATTGGCTTGCTAGATATCTCTGCTGTGGCTAAAAGCACTACATGACCGTTAGGGTTTCTTGCCCAGCCTTGGGCTTCTGTTAAAGCAGACTCAGGGGTGATCGATTGGGGTCTAGGGGCAACAGCCGTGGTGGTTTCTGAACTGGGAGTGTAGAGGTCTTCCCAGAGATCTTGGGATGCGATCGTATCCTCAGGCCCCAACGGTTTTCCCCCACGCCCAGTCGATATAAAACTAGACGAACCCTGGCTAGCATTGCAGTGCTGACTAATGCGCGGTGTACCTGTTTCAGTGGGTAATTCAGCATTACCTCTAGTCGGGTCAAGGGTTAGGGTATCAATATCTACTTCACCTGCTGCCCCAAAGGCAGAGCTGGCAGTAATGTCATTGCGTATCGGTACCTCGTCGGTCTGAAACTCAATACCGTAAATCCCCTCTGCTGTTATTTGAACATTACCGCCCTGCCCCAAAAACGCATTGGCCGTAATGTTACTATCTTCGCCTGGTACAGCAACCAGAAAATTTGTTTTGATATTGACATTTCCCCCATCGCCGTTAGCTTCGGCAAGACCTGCTGTAGCCGACAGATTACTTCCATTGCGTAACAACACCACATCATCTACATCCAGAGTGATGATGCCCCCCTGGGTGCTGGTAGTTTCAGTGGAGATCAGCGCATTATTGTCGAGGGTTAAAAAATCGGCAAAGAGTTCAACATCGCCGCCTCTGCCGGAACCCTGACTATCTAGCGCAATCTTTGCCCTGTCCTGGATGGTTACTGTGTTTGCGTCTACAAAGATGCTGCCACTATTACCGGTAGAGGTTGCCGTAGTATTGGCAAACAAGCCACTGTTTTCACCAGCCAGAATGATTCTGTTTGCCCTCGGCACTATAATGTCACCAGCATTGCCTATATCTGATGTTGTGACAATGATCCGTCCACCTTCCAAGATCTCTAAACTATTGGTGTTGAGCAAAATCTCACCGGCTATTCCATCATTAGCAATACTGGCATTGAGCAAAGCACCTCGACTGATTTTGAGCGCTTCTGCCGAGATTGTGATATCACTTGCATTACCAGTTGCCTCAGACTGTACTGCTGTGAAAATACCGCTAGCTCCCACTGCGGGGTTTACGCCGTCTACAACAATGTCTTCCTGAACCGTGACTGTAATTGGAGCGGCATTGCCAATGCTATCACTGAGAATAGAAGTAGCTAACGCCCCACCATCAGCCAGCGAAAGGCTGTTTGCTGTAAGCGTAATTATTCCTCCATTACCAAAGGCAGGTACGGTTTGATCATCGTCCAAACTTTCACCAACACTACTAAACAAGCCGCTACGTGCTGGCACTAATACTCCTGGTGTAGAGCCTGTTCCTAAATCTTCAACAGCTCCATCAATGCTTACGTCACCTTGGACATCGACTGTGATATTGCCAGCATTGCCCAAGAAAAAGGTATTAGCTGTAAACTGAGCCCCATTATTTAGGGTGAGACTACCTGCCATGACTTGAATATCACCCCCTTCACCGACGCCGCCCGTATCTACATCGGTAAAAATGCCTGTAACTTTACCGCTGGAGTCAGCCCCATCTAAAAAAAAGTTTTCAGCTACTTCAATCGTTACATTGCCAGCATTGCCTTCTCCAGAGGTACCAGTTTGAATCCTACCCCCTCGTGTAATCTCTATTGAATTAGCAGAAATAAACACATCGCCAGAAAAGCCAACGGCCTCTGACCGATTGTTTACGAATAGACCGCTGGAGAATCCATCTGCATCCACCCCATCAATGACAATATCATCACGTATTTCAAGCTGGACACCCTCTGTTTGTCCAACAGCAAAGACACTGGAAATCAACTGGGCACCATCTAAAAGTTCAAGGGAACCAGCTTGAACTGTAATTTTCCCAGACTCGACATTATCTGGGGAGACAACAATATTAAAAAGAGTACTTGATTCGGTCAGTGTTACCTTATCCTGTACGTTCACTAGGATCTCACCTGCGTTGCCATTTCCAAAGCTACCAACGGTAGCGAAGGCAGCATTTTGAGCTATAAAGTTTTTGGCTTCTATACTTAGACTGCCACTGTTACCCATTGCACCCGAGCGCAAGGTATTGGTGATCATATCTATGAAAAAGGGACTAAAACCTGTAAGGATAAGATCATCTGTTGCACTCAAGATAATGTCGCCCCCCTGACTATTGGCAGTGCCTAAACCAGGAGCAATACCAGCAAAGAGACGACTACCTGAGATGCCAATATTTTGTCCTGAAATGGTGATACTGCCTCGATTGTCTGACCTTACATCTAATATCGCCTCATTCTGAATAGTGACATCGTTACGGGCTAGAGTTGTCGGTACATTGAGTGACAGTGGTGCATCGGGCACCCGAGTACCTGGGCTAGTCCCGTCTGAATTGGTGCCATCTGTGATGATGGCAACTTGCCCAGAGCCTGCAATTCCTAACAGATCAATATGTCCGCCCAGGGCGTTGAGCCAACCACTATCGATCAGCACTTCTCCTCCAGCTAACAACAAGCTCTCACCATCAGGTACTCTCAATCCAAAGGTCTGTCCTCCAGATGCATTTATTCCAGCAGGCGCGACAGAACGGTTAATGATTTGCCCAGGGTCTGTCTCGCTAAAGAATAGGGCTGAGGGATTGACCGTCAGGATTGTGGGCACTTGTGGGTCAGATGCACTGAAGAGACCTTGGTTTTCGAACTGAACCCCTGCTGCGGTTGTGGCCACAAAAGAACCGCCAATGTCCAGTTGGGCGTCAGGACCAAAGATAATACCATTGGGGTTAATCAAAAAGAAATCAGCTGCACCAAGCACGCCAAGGGTGCCTAGGAGTTCAGATGAGGTATTGCCTGTGACACGGGTCAAGATTGTTTCAATGCCTACCGGGTTGGCAAAATAAACTTCCTGTCCAGTTTCAATCGTAAAGTCTTGAAAGCTGTGAAAAAGATTTGTGTTATTGGTTACGCCACCTTCAATGCGCTCGCGAGTAGCACTCTCTGGTACCACTACCGATGGATTTGTTCCTAAGGACCCATCTGGAGTAACTTGAGCACTGGTTAGCTGGGGAAAGGTGTGGATGAGTGCGGTTGCGATCGCAACCGCGCGCAATACCAGTAGGGCATTTTCAGCTACAAACCATTTAACTGGATGGAAGTTGTTCATCACATTGGGGCCTTAGAGGGCTTGGGGCTAACGTAATGTACGGTTAAGAATGACGTTCAACGCATACTATTGCAAGAAGTATAGCGGTATCTTAAGGAATAACTACGTTAAAAGACAAAGTTCTCAACGTTTTCTCTAAATACTTTCTAGATAGCCTGAATCAGTTGGGTATAGAGCCCATTGTTTTGCCACAGGGTGTCATGGCAACCTTGCTCGACAACCCTACCATGGTTCAAAACAACGAGCTGATCACAATCGCGAATGGTGCTCAAGCGATGGGCCACGATTATATTGGTGCATTGCCGCCGTTGGAGATTTTGGCTAATGTGCCGTTCAGTTTCAGCATCCAGGGCGCTAGTCGCTTCGTCCATTACCAAGATCGATGGATTATGTACCAGGGCACGGGCAATTTCTAACCGTTGCCGTTGTCCTCCGCTCAGGTTATGCCCCCCCTCCATTAATTCACCCTGCAATCCACCTGAAATAGACCGCACCACCTCATCGATTAGGGCATCTTCACAAGCCTGGATCAGCTGTGGTTCTGTTACCCGATGATCCCATAGGGTGAGGTTGTCCCGAATGGTGCCTCCAAATAGGAAAATGTCCTGTTCTACCAGAGCCAGGGATTTTGCCAAAACAGGTCTAGGAATTGCCGTTATCGGCATCCCATCCAGCAGAATTTCACCGGACCAGGGCTGATAAAGGCCACAGATCAGTTTAGCCAATGTGGATTTACCCGAGCCACTGCCCCCCACCAGGGCCAAGCTTTCTCCAGGACGGAGGATCAAATTAAAGTTTTCGAATAGGGGTGGTGCTACTCGAGAGTAGCCGAAGGTTACCTGGCGCAGTTCGAGGTGCCCCTTCAGCTGTGCTGGAGATGACCATTGCAGCTGCGTTTTGGAGATATTTTCTATGGATAGTGGCTCTAGTTTGAATGTGTCAGGGGCAACCATCGGGTCTAAGGGATGTTGCAACACATCTTCTAAACAATTTAAGTCCCCTTCCAGTTCCTGTAGACGGCTGCCAAAGTTCACTAAATCGTTAATGGGCATTTGAAACTGTTGCATCAAACTTTGAAAGGCAACGACCATACCAATGGTCAGTTCACCATTTATCACCCGTAAGCCACCGATTAGCAAAATCAGCAATGTTGTTAAAGACGTCAGAAAAATAGGCAAAATACCGAGGGTCTGATTAGCAAGATCGAGTCCTTGCTGAGTGTTAATCACCTTGGCATAATAACCAGCCCAGCGGGTAAAAAAATCGGACTCAATGGCAGATGCTTTAATGGTTTCCATACTTTTGAGTCCAGCAATGGCTACACCATGGGCTTTGCCTTGATCAAGCTGCAGCTTTAGGCTGGCGTCAATGCGATGGCGGGCAATCCACTGCAGAGCGAATACGTTGAGTAGGGAAAAGATAATGCCTATAATCGTGAGCAGACCATCATAGGCGAACATGACACCAGCGTAAAAAATCAGCATAATGCTGCTGATAACGGTGGTGGCCAGCTGGCCAGAGAGGACATCGGCCACTCGGTTATTGATGCGCAGGCGATTGCTTACTTCTCCAGCTAATCGATGGTCATAGAACGCTACCGGTAGCCGCAGGCTTTGCCAGAGAAAACCGCTGGCCATGGTTGTCGCCAGTTTAATCCTGAGTTGTCGCAGAATCTTTAATTGCAGCAGCGACAGGATTGTCTGGAGCATAAGGGTAAACGCCATTACCAGGATTAATGGACGCAACCAATCGGTGCGATGATCTACCAAAATTTGATCGACAAATATTTGGCTAAAAACGGGCAGAATAATGCCAGGAATAGCCAGGAGAAATCCGGCCAGGATACAGTAGAGAATGGACCCTCTGGAAGACTTTAATCGTTTATTTAAGGCTAACCATAGACTAGGCTTTTGGCCGCCTGACTGAAAGTCTGGTCCTGGTTTTAGAGTAAGGACAACACCGGTAAAGGCCTCGTCAAATTCTCTAAGGGATACAGTGCGAGGACCAGTAGCTGGATCGTTAAGAAATACCCGATCGCGACCGATACCTTCAACCACGACAAAATGACCAAAATGCCAAAATACAATGTAAGGCGGTTTGAATTGGCCGAGTTGTTCTAATTCTGCTTTGTAGCCATTGGCTTCTAGACCGTAGCGCTGAGCTGCTTGGATAATATTGCTGGCTTTACTGCCATCCCGCGAGACGCCACATTCCACCCGTAGTTCGGTGAGGGGCACTATGCGTTTATAGTAGGCCAAAATAATGCCCAGGGCGGCGGCTCCGCATTCGACCATTTCCATTTGGAGGAGCGTGGGGGTGTGAACGCGTTTGGTTCGGAAGGGGAGTGGCATAGTGCTTTGGGAGAGGGGGAGAGGGGTTTGCAGAGACGTTCCATGGAACGTCTGTACATCTGAAGGTTGGGATTTAATGGATTTTGTTGCCTAGGACGATTTGCAGAGAATTGGCGTTGGTTTGGCACAGGTGGGTGTTGGGGTGATCGGGACCGACGGTATGGGTAAAGATTGAGAAGGCACGCTCAAATAAGTTAGCGGCTTCGGCCAACTGGTTGGTTTGCTGTAGTAGGGATGCCAGATTGTTGATACTGATGGCTACCTCAGGGTGGTTGGGGCCCAATAGGTCTCCTTTAATGGCTAATGCTTGACGGTAAGACTGTTCTGCCTGTTGGAGTTGCCCCTTGGCCTGTAGTGATGCGGCCAGGTTGTTGAGGTTAAGGGCAACATCGTAATGGGTAGGGCCATACTGTTGTTTGAAAAATGAGATCGCAGTCTCAAAATAATTGATTGCCTCATCCCATTGTCCCAGGCCATGCAAGATTGAACCCAGGGCTGCGCCATCGGCAATGGTTTGGGCATGGTCCGGGCCGAGTAATTCTAGATGGAGCTGATAAGATTTGCGGGCATCGGGTTCGGCTTTAGCATAGTGACGTCGAGCGTGGTTTAGTCCTGCTAAATTATGATAAAGGGTAGCCACTTCACGGTGGTGTTCGCCATAGTGTTGAATTAGATCAGCTAAGGCAGTTTGATAAAGGTTTTCGGCGGTATCAAAGCGGCCCCAGTACTTATAAACAATGGCCAGATTGTTGATCAGGCTAATCCAAATGGGTTGATGGCGTAGGCCATGGTTTTCGGCTAAGGAGATTGTTCGCTGAAATGTCTTTTCAGCTTGGAGATATTTACCTTGGATGCGATATAGATTGCCCTGCTGGGATAGAATCTTTAACTCTAGAGGGAGAGAGATTTTGGCAGGGTAGGTGAGTTTGATATCATGTAAGGCTGATTGGGCTGATTGTAGCTCGATTTGGACTTCATTGTAGTGGGCTTGGGCTTCCAGGCTAGTAATTAGGTGGCTTTGTAATTTGGCTTGAATAACTAGGCCTGCTAGTGGAGGTGGTAATTGGTTTAATAGCTGGGTGCAGCGTTCTATTACTTCTTTATGCTGGTGTTTTGTTTGGCAATGGGTGATGGTTTGAAGTTGGTGTTGCCAATCAGGTGTGTTGCCCATGGTAATGTTCTCTAATTGCGTTGTGGTTCCCCTGGATATCAGGAGAACCGTAAGCATTACGAATCAGTGTCGTTTTATCTCGGAAGATACCATTGTTTCATTATGATTAGCGGAAAGAGCGTCATCCCCATACTCATCTTCAGATTTACCTTCACCGTTACCACCTGAGATCGCAGCTAGAGCATCTAAATTTAGCAGAACAATTGCAGGTGACTTAGCTTGAGTAGTATTTGTAGAGGAAATAATTGTCTCATTATGGTTCAGTCGAACACCACTAGCTTCATACTTATCTTCGGGGTTGCCTGTGCTGTTACCACCTGTGATCACGGCTAAATCATACATACTAAATTCAACAAAGTTAGATTGCTCAGCAGTATGGTTAGATAGAGTTCTCTCATTAATCAAGTGATTAGTATCTTGGCACTGTTGATGTAGATTTGGATGCATTAGTGAATCTGTGATTTGGTTTGTCATGGTCATAAATCCTTAAGAATTCTGTTTTCCAGATTAGTTGGCTGATATGAGGTTCTATAGGCATGATCCATATTCACCCCATGCCTATACTTTACAAAGTGCTGTTTGAGCAGTCATTACAGGAAATGTCTGGTGTTTGAGGTTATGTGTCAGAAAATGTCTGTTTAACCCATTATGCATAAGTCCACTGTCAACTCTGAAAACAGAGAGAGCTGACAATGGACTCGCTGAGTAAGCGTAGCTATCGCTTACATGAAACAACGTTCAACGGTTTTAACCTGATCGCCATCTTCTGGATGGTGGGTAACTACTTCAGCTTCATAGCAACGTTGATTGCCAGGAGAGGCTGGTTCAATACCGGTGAAGCCAATGTTGAGCTGATACCAGCTGCTGTCGCTACTACTGGATGGATGGGGAGTGGCTGTGATCAGCTTATGGTCAAAGTCAGCGTAGCGATGACCATTGGTGAAGGTGGTACCTGCGTTTTGTTCTAAAAAGAAATCAGGACCGGTGGGGTTTGTACCGATGAAGTAAGGATTCTCATCTTTCTCCGTATTCCATCTTGAAGAGCTAGTGGGGAAGGAGGTATGTTGCATACTCCAATCATCCACAACAAATTCATTGTTGTTGACTTCGTAGGCGGCAACATAGGTTCCCTGGGTGCTGGATTGGTCTGTGTAGGTGCGCTCGGTTGAGCCAACAGTACCGTCATAGGCTTTGAGGGTGACTGACTTGAGGTTAAAGTTATAGCCAGCATCTGCGGTTAAATTTACCCAAACATCGCTATCGTCAAGGTTAGGGGTTTCAGCAATTTCGACCGCTAGCGGATCGGCTCCCGTTAGTTTTGCATAGGGTAGATAAAACATGGGATTACGAGCATCCTTCGCATAGGAAAACCGACCAGATGTATTGCGTCCAGCGGCTGATGCCCGTACATAGGGATCACGAATCTCAAAGTGCAGATGGTCAAAGTCTCCTGCCTGGCTAGTGCCGGTCCAGGCAATGTGCTGACCTTTGGTTACCTGGGTGGGCTGACCATTTTGATCCGTTGCCGCTATTTGCACGTTACTAACGTGATTATAAATAGAAATACGACAGGGATTTGTATTTGAGCAGTGAGTAGCCCCATTGGCAGGATGGAGTAGGGTGATTTTGCGATCGCGACTACTCTTCTGGGTAATGGATTTGACATAACCATCGGCGACGGCAAAAACGGGATTATCACCATTGTTGTCTGGGGTCGCTAAATCAATGCCACGGTGAAAGGAAACTGCTCGACTGGTGGTATTAAAGTTGCGATATCCAAAGCCATGGTGGATGGGAAAATCTGTTTTACCGTCGGTGTCGATACGTTGACTATAGTCACAGGTGGTGCCTGTGGAACCATCATCCCAGGCATTGCCCAGTTCTTCTTTAATTCGTCCGCATAGGGGCCAGGTCATGGCATCCCATGTATTTGTTGTTTGGGCAGAGGCCGGTTTAGGGTTTGGTAGATTGAAGGTGATGATAATTGCGATCGCAATTAAAATTTTCAATAGTTTACTACGCATTAGAATCTCCTAAAGATATACTTTCGGTTAATGAGTGTTGAAAAAAATTGTGTAATAACACACCCCTAAGATAGGAATTGAAACGGACATTGTCGTTACAGAAAAAGTCTGGTGTTTTGAAACAAGCTGTCAGGAGAAATTAGTTGGATAATGCTCCTCAATGAACTCAATCAGCTGTCAGGGATCTGTGTAAAAAAAGTACCTGTTGTGAGATAACGTCAGTAGCTGCTGTCCCCTTTGCAAAGTAGTAGGATTGATTCTTTAACCAAAAGAATTTCTATTAGTGAGCAGCTGTCAAAGTAGCTTGAGGTTATTCAGGCCCTCAAGGCCTGAAGATTAGGGGCTTCGGAAATTAATCCTCCCAAGCTCTTGTGGAAGAATAAGAACTCAAAGTCCCTCAGAATTGGGGGGATTTAGGCAGAGTTGTTTAAAAAATCATCTAATTCTATACATAGGTCTAATGTCAAAAATCCAAAGTTATAGTGTCAACAGCTGGACTCTAGTTTCCTACCCAATCAGGCTTTCTTGACTTGCGTGAATATACGTAGCTATTAATCTTCAATCCATAATAATATCAAGTCGTCGAGAAGGCCCACAATATGCATTTCTGCACAGTCTTGAAATTACAAGGCTTACAGCTTATTTTATCTGGTCGTATATTATGGTTATTCAATCTGACTTGATATAAGATAAGATAAGATTATCTATCTATTAAAAAAAAGAACTTTATTCTCAACGAATAATGATTGATCCTAATCTTCTAATTATTCAATCAAATATAAAGGTTTTAGCAGCCCTTAAGCAAATGGGGCATAATGCTGACATAAATTTGGAGCTAGCCCAGACTAATTCTTCCTCTTCGGCAAGAATTCCCAAACGTTCCAGCTATGCCCTAGTTTTAGAGTCGGAAGAACTGGTAGGTATCTTAACCGAACGAGATATTGTTCGCTTGACAGCTCAGAAAATTGACCTTGCCAGTACCGCAGTGTCCGATGTCATGACTCGGCAATTAATTACCATCCAAGAAACAGAGTTAGACAATCCCTTCGCTGCTCTAACTATTTTTCGTCAACATCGTATTCGCCATTTACCAGTCTTAAATGCTCAAAAACAGGTCGTTGGAGTTGTTACCCAAAAAAGTATACGCAGTTCCTTAAAATCTAGAGATTTGCTGAGACTTCGCCAGGTCAGGGAAGTGATGTCTGACAATGTGGTTACTGCCATACCCAAGGCTACAGTATTAGACTTGGCCCAATTAATGGCAACTCACCGAGTAAGTTGTGTTGTGATTGTAGAAGATCTAGCTTCGAACGGGACATCTATGCTCTCTCCCATTGGGATTATCACAGAACGAGATATTCTTCGATTTCAAACCTTGGATCTGGATTTGAACATGCTTGAAGCTCAGACAGTTATGAGTGCTCCACTCGTATGTATGAAACCTCAAGATGATCTCTGGAAGCTCAATCAAACAATGGAACGGTTGCATGTCCGGCGGTTAGTCGTTACGGATGACCGCAACGTTCTAGTTGGGATTATCACCCAAACCAGCATTTTGACGGCAATAGATCCCATCGAAATGCAGAATACAATAATGATTCTGCAACAAGAGGTGGAGCAGTTGAGAAATGAACAGACTCAATTATTACAGGAGCAAAACCTTCAATTAGAAAACCAGGTCACTGAAACCGAGGAACGATTTCGAGCCATTTTCAACCAGACATTTCAATTTATTGGCCTACTAAACCCAGACGGTATTTTGCTTGAAACCAATCAAACTGCTCTGGAGTTTGGTGGCTTAAAACGGGAAGATGTTATCAATCGTCCTTTCTGGGAAACCCATTGGTGGCAAATTTCATTAGAAACCCAGCAACAACTTCAAGCTGCAATTACACAAGCTGCCCAAGGAGAATTTATCCGTTACGAGGTTGATATTCAGGGCATCCATGGAAAAATCATCACCATTGATTTTTCCCTTAGACCGGTTGTAGATGAGGCTGGCAGCGTCAAATGGTTGATCCCAGAAGGGAGGAATATCAATGATCTCAAGCGCACTCAAGAGGAACTAAAACAGAGTCAAAAACACTATGCTAACTTGGCAGAAGCAGCTCCTGTGGGTATCTTTCAAACCGATGCAGATGGAAATTGTTGTTATGTTAATGAACAATGGTGTCAAATTGCAGGTCTTTCAGCGGAAGAAGCCATGGGAATGGGATGGGTTACTGGGTTACATCCTGATGATCGACAACGCGTAGCAGCTGAATGGTACCGTGCGGCTCAAACAAATGACCTGTTTCGCTCAGAATATCGATTTCAATCTCTATCATCAGGACAGGTGACTTGGGTTTTAGGACAATCAGTCTCAGAAACAGACCTCAATGGGCAAGTTAATGGCTATATTGGCACTATCGTTAATATAACTGAACGGAAGCAAGCTGAACTTGAACTCGCTCAAAACAAAGCTAATCTTGAAATAAGCGTTGATCAGCGAACTGCAGAGTTAGAAGTTAGCAGACAACGACACGCCGACATGTATCAAAAAACGCCTGTTATGTTTCATTCCATTGATTGGCAAGGGCGAATCCGCCATGTTAGTGATTACTGGTTGGAGAAGTTAGGATACACCCAAGATGAAGTAATTGGACATAAATCAACAGAATTTCTCACTCCAGAATCTTGTCACTATGCAGAAACAGTAGTGCTTCCAGAATACTTTAAGACAGGCGTTTGTTCTGATATTCCTTATCAGATAGTTACCAAAGGTGGCCAGGTAATCGATGTCTTGTTGTCCGCTAACAGCCATCAAGATACCTCGGGACAGAGAATGTCTCTGGCAGTTATGGTCGATGTAACTGCCAGTAACCAAAAGTTGTACCGGGAGAAAGAGCTGGCTCAGGTAACCCTGCAATCAATTGCCGATGCCGTGATTACCACAGACGCTCAGGGATACATTGAATTTATCAATCCTGTTGCAGAAGAATTAACCGGTTGGAAAGCGGCTGAAGCACAAGGAGTTCCCTTAACTCAGGCGTTTCGTATTATCAATGAAATTACACGTACTTCGGCAGAAAATCCAGTTGAGAAAGTTTTACGTGATGGCCAAATTGCTGGATTAGCAAACCATACCGCTTTGATTTCCAAAAGCGGTATTGAGTATAGCATTGAGGATTCTGCAGCACCGATTCGTAATCGCGCGGGCGACATTATTGGAGCGGTTATGGTGTTCCACGATGTGACCCACGCTCGCCAACTTCAGAGAGATTTATCATGGCAAGCTAGCCACGATAGCTTAACAGAGTTAGTAAATCGGCAAAGATTTGAGCAAGAGCTTGATGTAGCTCTCCAGAGCTTAATACACGATGATCAGACTCATGTTTTATGTTTCTTAGATCTAGACCAATTTAAGATTGTTAATGACACTTGCGGTCATACGGCAGGTGATGAACTTTTGCGTCAGGTTTCTCAACTCTTGAAAAAGCAGATTCGTGCAATAGATCTTTTAGCTCGACTCGGGGGGGATGAATTTGGAATTTTACTTAAACAATGCTCCTTAGAAGCTGCACAAGCGATCACCCAAAAGGTCCTATCAGCAGTACAAGACTTTCGATTTGTGTGGCAAGATAAAGTGTTCAGTATCGGCGTTAGTATTGGGCTTGTATCTTTGGATATGGAAAGCATCTTGACTGAAGTTTTAAGTGCTGCCGATTCAGCTTGTTATGCGGCAAAGAATAAAGGTCGAAACCGTATCCAAATCTATGAATCCCATGACTTGGAGCTGATCAATCAACGAGGAGAACGACATTGGAGTCTTCAAATAAAACATGCCTTAGAAGAAAATCGATTTTGTTTATATCGCCAAGTGATTGCCTCTACCACCCATCCCCCTGAAACGGCTTATGAAGTACTTTTGAGAATGGTTGATAGCCAAGGAAATCTGATTACTCCAGAAATGTTTATCCCCGCTGCAGAGCGTTACAATTTGATGCCAGCGATTGATCGTTGGGTTATTAAAACTTTTTTAGATTATGTTGAACAAACTTTGACTGGATATGAGGATGAGACAATATCTGATATTCATGCCAATAAGCTTCACTTTATCAATCTTTCAGGCAATAGTATTGGGGATCCTCTATTCTTGGAATTCATTAAAGAAGAATTCAAACAGCATGATTTTTCTCTTCAAAACATTGGGTTCGAAATCACGGAAACTACAGCAATTTCAAACTTACAACAAGCCACTCACTTTATCCACGAGTTGAAACAACTCGGTTGCCAATTCTCTTTGGATGATTTTGGTAGTGGAATGTCTTCGTTTGGTTACCTCAAAAATCTGCCGGTTGATTACCTTAAAATTGATGGTCATTTTATAAAGGACATTATTGCAGATTCTGCCACTTATGCGATCGTAGAATCGATCAATCATGTTGGTCATGTTATGGGGCTTAAGACAATTGCAGAATATGTTGAAAATTATCCCCTTCGAGAATGCTTAGACAATATGGGGGTCGATTATGTGCAAGGTTTTGGTATTTCTCGACCGGCACCTATTATCTCTGTATCTAAATCGAGCCTTTATGAGTCTGAGTGTCCATAAGGATATCCTACAAACAATGTCACGCGGGTACTCTATTTATTTGCTGGTCCTTTATCTGAGTATAGGTATTTTGCGGAGATGGAAAAAAACCACAATCAACAAAGTATTTGAGATGACGATCGAGGAGTGCGTTGTCTACTGGCGGACACACCAGGTTGCTACCTGCCAAAGCTTTCTGGGTATACCGATCATCGAATTGTGGTAAACGGTCTTCAAAATACATTTCGACCACGCTTAAGCCACAGTCAAGCTTTTCAACAAACAACGGTACAAACGGTGCGATGGGTACATCAGGACAATCGATGACATAGCGGGTAAGTTTCTCGCACCAATCGTCATATTCGCAACGCTCGATTGGATAGCCAATGACCCTCAGTCGTTCGATAACCTGCGACATACCACCAGCACAGAGATTGGTGAGATGATAGGTTTGGCCAGTGGCCGCCTGGGTTGAGGCAATATGCACAATAAGTTCGCTGGCATAGTCAACCGGGAGCATATCGACACAGAAAAAATTCTTTGGGGCAATCCCGAGGTCGACAATGGCATGAAAAATACAGGGTGTGATCAGATCGTGGGTCTTCCATCGGCCAGTCTGACTATGGCCGGAGATGTCTTTTGGGCGATAAATAGTCACCGGTAACCCCTGCTGCTGGGCTGCGAAGAGAATTTGTTCAGATACCCATTTACTTTCGGTATATCCCATACAGATATCCTCTGGATTGGTAATTGGGTCATTTTCGTAAACTCGTTTGGCCCCATGAAACTGGGATACGGCCCCAACGGAGAGTGTTGATACGTAGTGTACAGGAGTTGTACAACCGTGGCTGGCTAAGCGGATAATCTCCTGGGTACCGTCTACATTAGCTCCCCGCAACGCAGAGTAAGGATACATAAAATTGACTTGAGCACCGTTGTGCAAAATCAAATCAATGGTGTTTGCCAGGGTATTAAAACCTGCCTCAGAAAGGCCAAAGCGCGGTTTTGACAGATCGCCTGGGATAGGGATAATTCGATCTTGCCAATCCGACTCCGGTGAGAACATCGGAAAGCGAGCAAGGGCCTTTTCAATGCGAGCCCGTGCCTGAGCCACATCGTCTCCACGGACTAAGCAATGAATCTGTGCTGTTGTACGGTGTAACAAAACTTGCAGTAGGGCGATACCCAAAAAGCCAGTTGCACCAGTGAGCAATACCTCTGAAAATCCTCCTACCTGTTGCGAGCTGGCAGCTGAAATCTCTATCGAGGGATCCAACTGGGCCTCAGCGAAGAAATCTACTTGTTTATGTTTAGGCAGCTGTCCATGAGGGGCAACAAACTCGGTTAACCAAGCTGCATATCGTTTGACATCGGGATATTCCAAAAGTGCCCGTAGCAATTGGCCATTGGTCTCCAACGATAGACTAAAGTGTTGTTGAATATCGAGACACAGGGCAACGGCTAGTAGTGAATGTCCGCCCAGGGAGAAGAAGTCGTCATTCACACCTACGTGATCGAGACGGAGATGATTGGCCCATAGCTGGCATAAATGTTGCTCATATGCCGTTCTTGGCAGCTCACCATCTGTTGCTGATAATCTCTGTTCAGGGGTTGGTGGTGGCAGGGCTTTGCGATCGATCTTGCCATGTGCCGTTATGGGTAAAGTGGTTAACACAATAAATCCTGCCGGTAGCATGTAGTCGGGCAACCGTGACGATAAAAATGCTCGTAAGTGGTTATGGCTAATGTCTTTCTCATTAGCTACGACATAGGCCCATAAACACGTATTAGTCTTGTTCTCCGGGTGACAGATTACAATCGCATCGCGAACTGCTGGATGGTCAACAAGGACTCGCTCGATTTCACCCAACTCAATACGAAAACCGCGAATCTTGACTTGATGATCTATGCGACCAAGGTATTGAATGTCTCCGTTGGGTAAATAGCGCCCCAGATCACCCGAGCGATAGAGGCGACGTCCACTGTCTGATACCAACGGATGTGCTACAAAGCGCTCCGCCGTGAGTTCCGGCAAATTTACATACCCCAGAGTCAGACCGCCACCACCCACATGAATTTCTCCTGGAATTCCGATTGGGACCGGCTGTTGATATTGATCGAGAAGACGCATTTCGAGATCGGGTATTGGACGGCCAATACAGCTGGTCTCGCCGCTCTCGATATCTGCCAGGCGAATTGGACGATAGGTGACATGCACGGTCGTCTCAGTAATACCGTACATATTGATGAGGGCGGGAGTTTGATCGCCATGGCGTTCAACCCATGGCTGTAAGGCTGATGGCTCCAGCGCTTCGCCACCAAAGATGATATACCGCAAGCATAGTTCAGCCTCTCCAACCCAGCGGGCATCAGCCAGCATCAACTGCTGAAAAGCTGATGGGGTCTGACACAACACAGTGACCTTGTGTTTGCATAACAGTTGATGAAACGTATCGGGTGCCCGACTGGTTGCATGGGAGACAACGACCAATTGTCCTCCGTGCAAGAGTGCTCCGTACATTTCCCAAACCGCAAAATCAAAGGCAATCGAGTGAAAGAGACACCACACATCGCGCTCGTTGAACTGAAACCACTGTTCTGTAGCGGCCAAGAGACGCATGACGTTGCCATGGCTTGCCAAAACCCCTTTGGGTTTCCCGGTGGACCCTGATGTGTAGATGATATAGGCACCACTATGGACATCAGTTAAGTGTACAGGGGTAGCCTTGGCATATTGCGCCAGCATAGTACTGGCCTGGTCAAGACATAGGGGATTAATGTGCTGAGGCAAACGCGATAGGTGACATGAATGGGTGAGTACTAACGCGACGTTGGCATCCTTGAGAATAAATGACAAACGAGTCTCTGGATAGATGGGGTCTACGGGGACATAGATGCCACCAGCTTTGAGAATACCGAGAATAGCCACCATCAGGTCAACACAGCGTTCCATGCACAGCCCTACAGGAATCGCAGGGCCCACTCCGTGGCTCTGGAGGTAGCAGGCCAGCTGAGAAGAAAGGGCATCTAGCTCACGATAGGTCAGTGATTGTTGTCTATCGTCTCCATCGATAACTGCGATCGCATCAGGTGTCCGCTGAGCCTGGGCAGAAAACTGCTGATGCAGTGTTTCACTGACCGGGAAGTTGGCGCGTTTATCTCCCCACTTGGTCAACAGCGCTAGCTCAGTCACCGGGATATAGTCAATGGCCATCAGCGGCAGTAGCGGATCTGCCACAACATGCTCAACCAGGGTGCAATAATGCTGTGCAAGTCGCTCAATGGTTGCAGTCTCAAAGAGATCCGTATTGTACTCAAAGCGAAGCCGCACGCTGTCCAGCCATTCTTCGACTTCGACGGTTAGATCAAATTTAGAGGTACCACTGTGTAGATCGTACTGGTCGAAGCCCCAATCAGTCCTGTCGTTTGAGCACGCAGGCTCCATCACGAACATAAGCCGTACCAGGGGACTATTTTGGCTACGTTCCCACGGCAGTTGCTGTACTAGCCAGTCGAAGGGCACCTCGTGATTTTGTGCGTTTCGCAAAACATGATTGACGCGATTGAGCAATTCAGCAAAGCTGAGATTCCCAGACAGCTCGACACGCAGTGCTAACGTATTCAGGAATTGGCCAAAGACACCTGCCAACGCAGGATGATTTCGTTCACTGGAAACTGTGCCAATAAGGAGATCCCCTGCGCTAGTGTAGCGATGGATCAGGGTTAGAAAGGCCGACAATAACGTTACGAAGGGTGTTACGCCATGCCGGTGACCAACTGACTGGACAGATTTCCATAGCGGTGCAGGTAGTTGTATGCAATGAGATTTTCCACGAAATTGTGGCTGTGCAGATCGTAGCCGATCCCCTGGCAGCTGGGTTTCCTCCGCTCCTTCGAGAGTCTTTCGCCAATATGCGAGTCGCGCTGACAAATCTGTTTTCTCCAGGACTTGACGTTGCCAATGTGCATAATCCGCGTATTGAATGGGCAGTGCAGGCAGATCAGGTTTTTGCCCCAAAGTGCAACAATCATAGAGTACTGGCAATTCGCGACGCAGAATGCCAAAGATAGACTCCGCATCAATGGCAATATGATGAAACGCCAGGTAGAGACGTGATGTATCAGCATCAATGTGGACCAACAAACCGCGTATCATTAAATCTGTGGTCAGCTTAAACGGTGTCTGCAGCATCTTCTGGGCCGTGTGCCGTGCCACTTGTTCTCGCTCCTGAGCCGATGGCAATGACTGCAGGTCTAGAACTGGAAGGTGGAAACGATACGAGGCTTGGATGGTCTGATACGGTTGTCCATTCTCGTCGATATGAATTGTTGTCCGAAGCACCTCGTGACGTCTGACAACATACTGCAGGGCCTGTTCCATCGCAGTTGTTGAGATCGCACCAGGCAGAGTCACCGTCAGGGGCTCATTGTAGAGGGGCATATGATCTAGTTGTTGCGCGATGAACCACATCCGCTGTTGTGCAAACGAAAGCGGTATGGAATCATGGCGAGGTACAGCTTGCAATGGTATGTTGCCTGACTGTCCAAATTGAGCACTGATCTCGTCCGCTAGGACAGCGACAGTTCTAGCGGAGAAGAGCTGTCCTATATTGATGGCGACTTGGAACTGGGTGTTGATTGCTGCAACCAATTCCGCTGCTAGTAGAGAGTCTCCACCTAGCTCAATAAAGTCATCAACAATACCAACCTGATCAATATCTAGAACTGTAGCCCAAAGGTCAGCTAGCTGCTGTTGCAAGTCTGTGCAGGATGCCTGGAAGGTGGCAAACACTCCGGTTGCACCTCGTCCTAAATTGGGTAGAGCCTTACGGTCAAGCTTGCCATTGGGGGTGAGTGGTAGTTCGTCGAGCGCCACATAAAAGGTGGGAATCATATGGGCCGGTAAACTACGTTGCAGAAACTGTCGCAATTCTGCTCCATTGGGAGGTGGTACTGAGTCAGCTACAAAGTAGGCCGCTAATTGGTTGCGATCGCTGGCGTCAGATCTGATGGCTACCGCAACAGAATGAATACTTTCATGTTGTTCCAATACTGCCTCAATTTCACCTGGCTCAATGCGGTACCCACGAATTTTGATCTGGTTGTCAATCCGACCCAAGAATTCCAAAACCCCATCTGAACGCCATCTTGCCCGATCTCCTGTTCGATACAAGGTAGGTTCAGCCAGATGGGGAGCTGCCACAAATCGCTTGGTAGTTTCCCCAGGGCGATTGAGATAACCGTGAGCCAGTCCATCCCCTGCGATACATAGTTCACCAGATTGCTCGCCAGCAACAGACCGTAATTGTGAGTCCAAAATGTAGACTCGTGTTTTAGAAATGGGACGGCCAATCGGAATCGTTTCTTCTTGTAGATCGGCTGGGGTAACCGTGTGTATGGTAGTAAATGTGGTGTTTTCAGTGGGACCATACCCATTTACTACGCGAGTGTTGGGGCAAGCTGCCAAAAATTTTTGAGCACACGTTGGCGAGAGCGTCTCACCGCCAACAATGAGCAGCTTGAGACCAACCAGGTCAGACAGCACGGTATGCGTCATCGCATGAAACAGAGCAGTGGTCAAAAAAGCACTGGTAATTTCATATTCTCGAATAGTCTCAGCCACCTGAGATACTGTTTTTACCTGAGGGGGGCAAACAACCAAATGTGCGCCATTTAACAAGGGACCCCAGATCTCCAGGGTCGAAGCATCAAACCCGATGGGGGCAAATTGTAGCCAAATTTCTGTATCGTCAAAGGGAGCCCAATTAGTTCCACAAACCAAGCGTATAACCCCCTTATGGGGTATGCAAACAGCTTTTGGGTGCCCTGTAGAACCAGACGTATAGAGAATGTATGCCAGATCGTCAGAATGGGTGTGATTAACTGGCGGTGTAGGGGTATAGTCCCCCTTAGCTAATACATCATCCAGGCAGAGTACGGTTCCCTCAAATTGTGGTATGTGATCCACAAATTTCCTCTCTACGAGAATGAGGGTTGGTTTAACCTCCGCCAACATCAGCGTGATTCGCTCAGTGGGATAACCTGTATCTAATGGCAGATAAGCTCCTCCAGCTTTGAGGATAGCCAAGAGACCTGCCAATAGCTTTGGCGAGCGCTCGGCACAAATGGCAACTGGCGTGTTTCGATCTACACCGAGCTGACGGAGTTTGTAAGCCAGACGGTTTGTTTTGAAATCAAGCTCTCGATAGGTGATAGATTCGTCACCACAGGTTAGTGCTTTGCGCTCTGGATTTCGTGCAGCACACTCTGAGAACAGTTCATGAATACATTTGGAATGTGGATGGAGTTGTTGTTGCTCAGACAGTAATGACTTACCTAGATGAACCGATAGATGAACCGATGACATGGACACCCCCTAAAGCTTGACATCAAATTATCTATATCTATAGCCTCGAACGCTTGTTTACTCCCACAACAACACTGAAGGGATTTGCTCGTGGGCTAATCGCAATAACTGATAGCCGATGCCAGCGGTACCTTGGAAAAAGCCAGGATTAAAAACAGACTTGGGTAAATTGGCAAATAGCTGATATGCACCTGCCTGTTGAGCACGAGCCACAACAGCCGTAGCTGTTTGTAGGGCCGTCTGTCGCCAGGGATGTTCTGTAAGCTCGATGTTGTTATTATTATTATAGTGCTGAGCGCCAGCGAGCAGGACCTCAGCCAGGCCCAGGTTACCGCAGCATAGGTGATCGGTACCTTTTACCCCCTGTTGTTGGGTGGTATGCAACGCAATTTTTAAGTCTTTTTCTAGCTCCACTGAGGAGACAAATTTCATCGCACCGATGCGGCCAAGGCCAATACCGGCAGCACCATGGCACCATTGCACGGGAAAGGTGGGCTGATTGTCCGAGAAAAAATCACGTAGATCTGGCCAGTTGGCCTGGGCCTGGGAAAAGAGACTACGCTCATAGGCCATGCCTTCCAGGGCAGCCTCTCGGTAGCGAAGGTCATTGGTAACCCCATAAAGACGCAATAGGGCATAGGCAATGCCGGTTGCCCCATGGGAGAAGCCTGTTAAGGGTTTTTCAAAGATAGTTTTCCATGCTCTGGGGCCTGCAATTGAGTCGGTCTGGTAGCTGAGCAGGTGATCACCACAGGCAGCAGCCTGCTGCAGAACCGTCGCATCATCAGTGACCTGGTACAGGGGCAACAAACCCAGAATGCAGCCTGCAGCTCCCCCGATAATATCCAAGGTTTGGTCAGCGGCAATGAGTTCTGGGGTGATTGCTGTCGCTAGAGTTTGGGCATTGGCTAGCAATGTCTCATCGTTTAAGAATCGGCTAATTTTGATAACGCTATAAATCAACGAGCCGACACCACCGGCACCGCCCAATCCCATCAGTCGTATATAGCGTTGCAGTGATAGCGTATCCATCACCTGGAGTCGGTCGGTTAAGGGCTGTATTACCCGTAGTGCTAAATCCTGGTAGTGAGAGTCTTGGGTCACCTGATACAGTGCGGCAAAGAACAGGGATACCCCACAGCGACCATCATATAAACTGTCATTGAGCATCTGCTGTTGAAAACGTTCAGCCTGGGCCACAAACCCCATGCCAATCCAGTTGAGACTACCATTGGCATCCTGTAGTGCCCTGGCTTCTAGGTCTATGGCAATGTCTCGGGCGGCTTGTATTAGCTGCTGACGGCTTAATATAGGGCCATTACTGGTGGCCTCAGACTGGGTGTCATGGCCACCCGGTATCGTTGTTGGGTGGGCTACCTTTGCATAGAATGCTCCTTGAATAATGGCGACCTGTTGCGCCAGATTAGCCTCATTCAGGGTCTGAATCTGTGCGACAACGGCTTGATAGCTGGACTGCTTAAAATAATTGGTAATGGTACGACCATCATTGAGGGGGAAGACCGTATCACTGATATTGGCTGTAAAGAAAGGAATATCCAGCTGTTCCATTGCCTGTCGTTCGGACTGTAGCAGGGGCCAGGCATCCGGTTTGTCATTGGCGAGGACAAAGGCTCGGCTGAGGTGGTCTAGCTCGATGCTAAAGTCAACACCATACTTGAGATAGTCTGGGGTGCAGGCTTGACGCAACAAAATAAAGTAAATGCGAGTAGCCCGCAGAATAAATCGGACCCGCTGATGTTGTAGGTTGACTAGGGGACCCTCGGTAGCCAGTAATTGCGATTTTTGCCCCATCAAGAAGTGGTACATTTGCTTAAACCCGTCCACAATTTGATCTTGATAGTTATTGGAAGACAGGGGCATATCTTCGAGATGGGGGACATTTTTATTGATAGGCAAGGTCACTGTTTCGGAGCGCAGATGCATATTGTCGGTATTAATCGCGTACCAGCGCGGCAGTTTGTAGGTAGATTGGCTCTGCTCAGTGTAACCAAGACCACTAATATCATTGGCAATGCGCTGATCGGCACTAAAGTCCCAACGGGGCAGGAGACCAGTGCGCAAGACTGAATCCCGAAAGAGCTGGGCCGACTCGGTATCCAGAATGTCCATCTCAGGAGAGTTTTCGATTAAATTGGCATCATGGTGCAACAGGGTTTCCATGTCGATCAGCACCAGATGTTCGCCACTGGCAATTAAATTTTCATGGTGGCAGTCGGTACCCCGTAGCACATAGATTAAACAGGACAACATGCCTGAGCGTTGGTAAAACTGTTCAACCGCATCGGCATCGGCGCAGGGTAAATGTTCAACAAATTCTACCCAGCCATAGTGCTCACGGTTGAGTACCTGCAGTACCTTGAGATCTAGCAACTGGCTGTGGTGATTACACCAGGTGAGAAACTGATTCCAGGCAACTTCCATGCCCAGGTCTTTGGGTTTATATACGAGCTTGAGGCCTGAGTCGAAGGTGAGCAAGAATACGGTGCGGCCCTGATTGTGGGGATCAGATAGGGAGGTTTGAATGGTGTCGACTTTGCCCAGAAGGGTGGCGGTGGACTGTTCCGATAAGAATCGTTGTTGAATGTCTCCATAATCTTGGGTTAGCCGCTGAATAAATTCTGTTGTAGCGTCTACCCATAGGTCTACGGCAACGGCAACAAGACGTCCGAGGACTGGATAGGTTTGAAAGATATGGAGTAGGCCATCCTGTAATAGCTCCTGAACAAACTGTTGATATTGGCTATTGGATTCGTCTGCTTCAGGATCGTCAATGCCCAGGAGGTTTAGCAGGTTTTGACCAAAGCTACGGTCTTTGGAGAATTCAAAGTTGAGGGTTTGGCTGCTCAAGCCAGAGAGTCGTTGCAGTAACGACCGTTCCAGGGCAGTGTAGGCTTGATCTGAAAGGATAGAAATTGGCAACGTGGCTGGGTTGAGCTGTGAGGCTCCTAGCCGGGTGAGTAATCGCTGTCGAGCGACGTGGATGGCAGGCAGCCAAATGTCTTCGAAGGGAATGGGGTGGTCTGGATCGATGGGCCAGGGAAAGATTGGGTCTGATACTTCAGTGGAGGCGGTTTGGATAATGTGTCGTAGAGTGTCGGTCCAGGGGGGCAAGGGGTGTTCTGGGGAAAGCTGGACGTTGCCTAGATAGGGTCGTACGGTATCCAGGGTAAGCCCATCCCACTGGAGGCGTTTTTCTAAAATGTCTGGTTGATTTTCATGGGCTACGGTTTGACACCAGCGATCGCACCGTTGATCAATCTTTGTTTGGCTGTTTTGATCGGGGGTGGGGATGTAGCGATCGCTATCCAGTCGTTCCCAAAGAAAGCTGGCATCGGCGACAATCTGAGCCAGGTCAGCATCGGTTAAGTGAGCCTTTTCCATGATCAACGTATGAGACATTTTAGCTGTCCTCTAAATTGGTTGGGGTGGGATGGGGAATATGGTTTTACGTCCTTTTAGTTAAGGGGAGTTGGTCGATGTAGAATTTTGTTGCATCAGCGTTTAACAGGATTGAGTATTGCAGACCGCTTGGGTATGTGACTCGTACCCGTCAAATCCTCCAGTGATGTAGAGGAGTTCGGCTTCACCTAGTTTCGTGGGCTTGAATTGGTCTTGTAATATTTTGGTAAGGCTGTTATTGGAGATGTGAGATCTCTGTTCGGCATTTGCTGTTTTGATTAGGGAAATAACATCTGCCAAACTATTGGCTGCCTTAAACTGTTGATGTAGTTGAGGAGTATTAAGTAATGCTTTGATTTGATTTAACATAATTTTCTCCTTCTGAGATTAAGAGCACTTTGCCCCAAGGTTGTGCTATTCCCCTTGGGACTGTGATTTTCTATGGATGATGAAAATTACTTGACTTCACAGACGTCTGTGCAAGTAACAACGGATTCAGGAGGTCCGTCAGCACCTGCTATCGCTAAAAGGTCTGCCTCTGAAAGAGCTCGCACTTTGGAGTACATATTAGAGGTTGAGATGATTTGAGATAGGCTTTTGTTAGAGAATGTATATCCTTTTTCAGTGCCAGCAGCTTTGAGTAGTGCGATCGCATCTACCAAACTATTAGCTGCCTTAAGTTGTTGACGCAGTTGAGCGTTACTAAGTAAAGCTTTGAGTTGATTCAACATAGTTGTTTTTCCTTATGAGAAGTAAGATTCTATTTGGGTTGAGTGGGTTTCGGTTACTTGCGCTAACGGTTAACCCACCCCGTTGCCCCTCCCAGGAGGGGATAGGTTGTCTCGTTTTGCTTACATTATTTAGGAATTTATTGAGACCTTGTTCCTTAGTAATCATGTTATGGAGAGTGAGGCTAATTGTCGTTACAGGAAATGTCTGGAAAGTAGCAAGAAATGTCAGGTGATGTCAGGATACTTAGAAAGTAAAGAAGTCTATGTAGGCATTGCACACCTCACATAGACTTTGTTCAAAATTAACTGAAGCTGATTTTTAAGTAGATCAAAACACTATCATAGTAGCCTTGTAGGTTTGATGATCGCACATCTTTAAAGTCACATACAGTCCGGACCTGTTGGAGCTGGAGGTTGAGGTACTTTGCCTCCAGCCACTACAATCAGTTCTCTTTCATTCAAGGGTTCAAAATTATTTTCCATCAATAGAGAGAGGCTATCACTGGAGAACCTATATCCTTTCTTGATACTAGCTGTTTTAATCAGCGAGATCGCATCTGCCAAACTATTGACTGCCTTGAGCTGTTGACGTAGTTGAGTGTCATTGAATAATGTTTTGAGTTGTTTTAACATGGTTGTGTGTCCTTATAAGAAATTGGTTTTCAACATTAGAATTCGACAAGATAGGCATGACCTATTCTCCGTGAACTTATTAGCAACCACACCAAGTTACAGCGCCGCTACCAGTACATCCAACTATCGTCGGCGAGCCTCCTGATACGTTTAGTAATTCTGTTTCACTCAGTTGTATGGGGTTCAGCAGACCTTGTAACAGTTGGGAGAGATCGGCACTAGAAAATTGATCGCCGTTTTCGAGTCCGGCAGAGCGAATTAGTGCGACTGCCTCTTCCAAGCTGTCCGCCTTCTGGAGTTTCTGCTGCAGAGTCGTATTGCTCAGGGATGATTTGAGTTGGTTTAGCATGATTATGTTTCCTGATACTTAATGGGTTTTCAGCATTAGAGTTTCGATAAGATGAATACAAACACCTACACAAACTCATTACATACAAAGAACTCTATAAGTGCTTAGATTTCAGAAAGTTTTGAGTTCTTATGCTCTTTGCGCCAGCTTTGCCAGAGTGTCTCTAAAATTTCTTCTCGGATAAAGTCCTTAAACTCAATGGGAAACCATTTTTCGATGCGGAAAATTCGATAACCAAATGTGGTTTGAATGGGCGCAATAATCGTTCCCACAGGCTGATTAATAATGGCTTTCTGTACTTCTGACGCTAGCTGAGACAGATAAATTATGCCAAGAAAACCGCCATTAGCATATGTTTGTTTATCTTTAGAATGCTCTAAGGCTAATGTGCAGAAAGATTTTGTGCCTGCTAAGAGCGACTGCTTAATATCTAACGCTGTGTCATAGTCAAAGACTAAGATTTGAGATAAGGCAACTTTTTGGTACTCCTGACGGTGACTTATATAATGGGCATCAACACTAGCACCAAACAAATGCTCTTTTAACTTTTGTTCCAATAGTTTTAGCTTGATTCCCTCTGACCAGTCTGAGAGAGTAATTCGCTGTTCTTTTAGCCATTGAATCGTTGCCGACACTTCCAACAAATTATGTTCCAGACGAAAACGATCGCCGACAACTTGACATTCCTCATCACTAACGTCGATACGATAATGTTGGCACAGTTTAACAACCAAATCTGCTGCTTCTGCTAAAGCGGTTAGCTCACTAAACCTATATGAATACCGTAAATATTCCACCAATTTTTGATCGGTGACAGTAGAGAGTTGGGATAATGTTACCTGGGTATCGGTTTGCTGTTTAATTGTACTGTGAGTCATAACCATAAAATCCAAATTTGGGTCCATAGGGTATACCTTGACCCTATCCAAAGCTCTATTTTTACTTAAGAAAAATGGTTTTCAAATTGAATGAAGCTCAGGAATGGTAAATCAGCCGATGACGGGGAATTTCTTCTTTTTTCAAACGTTGGCGGTGTAAATCGCCATAAAGGTCAAAGTAATCTAGCTCTTCTGGGGTGAGTGGGCCTTTTTCAATACCAGCAATGGCTTCATCAATGTGCTTCCGTTCGGTCCATCCTGCTAGAGCAATATCGACATTATTTTGACTAAGGGAATAGCGATATAAGTCAGGACAGGAGGGAATCCAACAACTCGCAGGTAATACTGGAGGGGCCTCCCAAAGGTAACTACCCATTCCACAGGTTTTAAATGTGACAATGCCAGGTCTTTGAGGATCTTGAGAGTCAAGTTTGGCAAAAACTTTGGTTTGTGCGGTGCGATGGGCCACGTTATGACGCACCATGATCACATCCAATAAGGGACTATTGAGCCATTGGTGTGCAAGGTCGAGACTATGAAAAGATGCACCAATATAGCGAACTATGCCCATTTTCTTCATTCGCTCAGATGTCTCAAACATTCTTTCGATTGTTCGCTGGTAAACGGAATTAGGACCGCGAAGATCGTTGGATGCACTCAGGCAGTTCTTAAAAGCAGCCTCATTTCCTGTGTCAATCCAGCCCCAGAAGAAGACATCAATATAGTCCATCTTTAAATCAATAAACTGATCTAACAAAGATGCCACTATTGCTTCTGGAGATTTTACCATATAGGTAACTGTTGCTAGAACAACTTTTTCTCTAGAGGATGAACCTCGTCCACAGAGTTTGCGTAATGCATCCCCCATCGAGCTATAGAGATGGTGGTGCAAGTCGCTGGAGTAGAAAAAATAGTTGATCCCGCGATCAAATGCATAAAGCGTATCTTCACTGGAGATCCGTTTACCACCCCCTAATCCTAAACAACTAACCATTAAGTCCGTCCGTCCCAATTTTCGATAAAACGAAAAATCTGATGCTGATGGTTGTTTTTTAGGTACATCAACGGTTTGTTCGATCTTGTTGGGGATTAGGGGGTTGAGATCGATCAATTTCATGGTTTTAAGGACATAAGGTTATTTATCGTGATCAACAACTTGGTTGGGTGCAATGAGTTAATGCTGTCATTGCCTTTACTCCAATTCCTCCGGCTATAGAAAGCAGCTCTGCTTCACTCAGTAAGTCTGCTTGCATTTGGAGTAATTGGGAGAGGCTATCGTTAGATAACTGATATCCCTGCGAGATCGCAGCAGTCTTAACCAATGAGATTGCCTCTTCTGGGTTAGCAGCCTGCTGAATTTTTTGGCACAGTTGTTTATCTTGCAAGAGGGTTTTGATTTGATCCTGGACCTCTGGATTGGGAGCATCTTGGGTGACTGAAGTGCCTGGCATCGTGCCTGGGCTCATGGCTGGTGTGGTAACTAATGTCTGAAGTTTGAGTTTCATAATTAATGTGCTCTTCTGCTTTTTAGAGTTTTTCGATGGATTGAAAATCGTTTTATCCAGTTAACTGTTGTTGATTTCGGGTTTTCTAGTCTCAACCCAGATGGATAAAATGGTTGTTTTAGAGCTTGCACTTGGCGATCAAGCGTCAGCCCGCCCTGGACTCAAATTCGCAAGGCTAACTGAATCAAAACCCACTAACGCATTAGCGTTCTCGAAGAGTAGGGATTAAAGCGTCCCTGACATCCTATATTTAGGCCTTACAGCCAACTTGTCCCTTTAGTGGACAGCCCTCAATTAGCGTTGGGTTTTGAACCCAATGTGGGTTTGCGCCTCACCATCGACTTAGCGCAAGATATGAATTAGCAACCACACCAAGTGACTGCTTGGGTAGGACCGCACCCAACTATCGTTGGCCGGCCCCCTGATACGTTTAGCAGTTCTGTTTCACTCAGTTTTATAGGATTCAGCAGACCTTGGAACAGTTGGGAGAGATCGGCACTAGAAAATTGATCGCCGTTTTTAGGTCCAGCAGTTCGGATGAGTGTGACTGATTCTTCCAGGCTGGTTGCCTTCCGAAGTTTCTGCTGTAGGGTTGCATCACTCAGGGAGGTTTTGAGTTGGTTCAACATGGTTGTGTTTTCTTATGAGTAGTTAGTTTTCAAGATCAAAATTTCGACAAGATGGATATGCCCCACTGACGTAAATTAGCAACCACACCAAGTGACTGCTTGAGTAGCACCGCATCCAAGGATCGTTGGTGAGCCTCCTGATATGTTTAGCAGTTCTGTTTCACTCAGTTTTATGGGGTTCAGCAGACCTTGTAACAGTTGGGAAAGATCGGCACTAGAAAATTGATCGCCGTTTTTGGGTCCAGCAGTTCGAATGACTGAGATCGCCTCTTCCAGGCTGGTTGCCTTCTGAAGTTGCTGCTGCAAGATTGCATCGCTTAGGGATGCTTTGAGTTGATTTAACATGATTTTCCTCTTTTAAATGACTGTGCAAAGATAAGGTCTGTTTTTGGCAGTAGATGGGTGGATGAGTAGATGGGTGGATGAGTAGATGGGTGTGGACGATTCAACTGGGGACTGCTACGCGCAGGGGGGTGCCTCCGTAATCGGAGATGGAAACTGCGATGCCCATCCCCCAGCTATTGTCAGCAGGTCTTCCTCGTTTAGCGGTTCAAAACCAGTTTTCACCAGTGTAGATAGACCCTCACTAAAGGCTTGATGTTCTTGTCCAACACCAACTGTTTTAATCAGTGAGATCGCCTCTTCTAGGCTAGCTACTGCCTTAAGCTTTTGGCGCAATTGCCCATTGCCGAGCAACGCCTTGAGTTGATTTAACATGGTTATCTATCCTTAGAAAATAAACAAAGAGGGTAGATGCACGGGAGAAGCAGGAAAGATGACGTTTGTTTCGTCTCTCCTGCCTATGAGACTGCCAACAAAAAAGATTGCTAACAAACCTCAATACTGCAGCCTGAATGGTTGCCAGTGATTTTCGCTAGTCCACTACCCGCAATATCCAGCAGCGCTTTTTCATCAATGGTCTCCATTTTGCGTTGGAGCAATTGAGCCAGACCATCATGGGAAAACTGATACCCCTTTTGGGCTCCAGCAGATTTGATTAGTGCGATCGCATTCTCCAGATTACTAACAGCTTTGAGCTGCTACTGTAGTCGTACATTATTGAGCAACACTTTAAGTCGATTCAACATTCTTTTCTCCTTTTGAGATTCACATTAATAAAATAGGTAAAGAAAATGCAAATAAATAAATAACATTCCTCCTTCTCCTCTTTTCCTTATTTTCCTTGCCTCTCTTCAACAAGTCTTTTTTGTGTCAACACATTATGGAGGGTGCTATGACTGTTCTCATAAGCCATAATTAATTCCTGAGTACGTCGCTTCTTTTGCGACCTCCAGCTCCGGCTATAGAAAGCAATTCTGTTTCTGTCAGTTCTACAGGACTTAGTTGATTTTTAATGAGTTGGGCAAGGGTTCATTTGAGAATTGATATCCTTTTTTATCACTGGCTGTTTTGATAAGTGAAATTGCATTTGCTAGGCTATTGGCTTTCTTGATTTGTTGATGCAGTTTTGTATTAATTAGCAATGCTTGAATTTGGTTTAGCATGATTTTCTCCTTTTGAGATTAAGATCACCGCAATGGGTGAATTACTGTTTTCAGGTTTATGGAAGAACTTGTTTGCTTGCCATAGACCTTAGTTATCACTTTACGAAGCGTTAGACTGATTGTCGTTGCAGGAACTGTCTGAAAATCAATGCTAATGGTCAGGTGATGTCAGATAGTGAGAAAAATACAGAAGTCCATGCAGGCATTGATTAACTTACATAGACTTCTATTAAAGCTAAGTTTAGTCAGAAATTAGTACGTCATGTAGGGCGATAATATACCTTTGTATATTAATTAATAGCATTTGTCTGTGACTCTAGGCTTGTTGCCATCAAATCCTCCAGCTGCAGAGATTAGCTTAGCTTCACTCAAATCTATCGGTTTCAATTGGTTGTCAATTAGCTGATCAAGCTCATTGTTGGGAAATAGCAACCCCTTTTCAGTGCCAGTAGCTTTGAGAAGTGAGATCGCATCTTCTAACGTATTGGCTGCTTTGATCTGTTGATGTAGTTGAGCGTCACTGAGTAACGTTTTGAGTTGATTTAACATGTCTGAATTTCCTTCTTGTGAGAGCTGGATTTGAAATTAAACTTGAACAAGATGGGCGATGCCACCCTGTCAGACTCTTTTTTGACAAGATTTGGACATATTTAGGCTGGAATCTAGAATAGTTAGAGAAAGATTTCAGCAAGTGTAGGGAGAACAGCTAACACGACCTGTAAAAGCCCCATGAGCTCCTCCAGCAACATCAAGTAGGCTTTTTTCGTCGATGGTCTCTACCTGGCTTTGGAGCAATTGAGTCAGACCATCATGGGAAAACTGATACCCCTTTTGGGCTCCAGCAGATTTGATCAGTGCGATCGCATCGTCTAGATTGTCAACGGTTTTTACCTGTCGCCACAATTGTATATTGTTGCTTAAGGCTTTGAGTTGGTTCAACATAAAATACTGTTTTGCATTGAGATAGTTCTTTTCAATGCTATTGAAAATGAGATAAGTTGTCGTTACAGGAAAAGTCTGAGGATAACAAAAAACATGTCAGGTAAAGTCAGAATAATTAGATTTGTCATTAGGGCATCTGTAATATGGTGATATTTATCCTGGCCTATGCTGATGCTTATTCACGCTTGCGGGCAACAATCTCAATGCAAGGGATAGCATTAAAACTGTCTGGCTCCTTTGCTTCTAAAATGAGACGTTCAGGCATCTGATGCCTCTCTTGGGATGTGATCCATCCTAGTTTTTCCGCTTGAGTTGGAAAGTCTGCATGTTTCCATAACTGAGCCATGGCTGCATACATGACTTTCTTGTCTGCAGTGGTTGAAGCATAGGAATAACTAGCGTCTACACTCACAAGGTCAAAACCTACTTGTGATAAGACTGATGGCAATAACCTCCCAATATCAGGGTTACCCGCATTGTGAATCATTGCCCGTCTAAAAATCTCCATCATCTCTTTCAAACTTGAAGTCTCGGAATGATAGAGGCTGGCACTCAAATCGTTTTCTCGAAACCCCACAAGACCACCAGGCTTTAATACTCTTTTTATTTCTGATAAAGTCGAACTTATATCTGCAAACTGCATCAGGATAGTATGCCCGTAGACAGCATCAAATGTTTGGTCTGCCATAGGCAAATCGACCACACTGGCAGTCTCAAATTGGCAGTTTGATAATCCAAGCTTTTGTGCCCGAGATTGCCCTAAGGCAACTTGCGAGGGCTCAATGTCGATACCTATGACTTTGCCCGGGGTAACAATATCAGCCAACCCTACTGTAATAGAACCAGGACCACAGCCAACATCGAGCACATCCATACCTGGAGCAAGATGCTCTCGGAAAAAAGAGGCATTATGCTGCGCGGTACGACTAGCCATAATGGCTACGGAAACCGGATTATAACCGAGTGTATAGGGGTTACTTGCTAAACGCGAAGATTTAGAATTAAGCATCATTGTCTACGCCAACCATTGTTTCGTTATGATTTGGTAAGCCGGGAAAGATGGGGGGTAGGTCAGGATCAGGTGGAAAATTAGGATCAACAGCTGTTCCAGCAAAGATCTTCTCTAACTCTTGTTCCACTAGCTCCATAGTATTTGCTGAGTTTGATGAATGGTCAGCTTGAAGTTGTTCAGAAGACGATTTAGGCGGTGTGGCACTATCCGTTAAACTTTTAACATGTTTGGCTTGCGGCTGAAGTTGTGCGTTGATTGAGAGAGAGTTTGCTTGGTTCAGCATGATTATCTTCTTTTAACACCACATATAATACTTACTAAAGATCGGCATCTGAGCCAATGCCGCCATCTGAGCCAATGCCGCCTGCACCGCCTGCGATCGCGACTAAGTCTTCCACACTAAATGCTATTACTTGAGGCTGTTCAGACTTAGCATGAGGCAGTGTGGCATTATCCGTTAGATTGTCAGCATCAGCGATATGTTGTTCTAGCTGATGTCTATTACTGAGCAAAGCTTTGAATTGATCAAACATGTTTGGACTTTCCTGTAAGACTTTGGTTGTCAGAATGTGTCAGTTTGAATGAGGCAATTATTGAACACCCATGTGTTCACCCCACATTATTAAATGTATAAAAGGTGATGTGATCAGTCATTACAGAAAAAGTCTGGAGTCCTAATACAACCTGTCAGGTAATGTCAGGTCAGCTCAAATGCTTCTATCTTTCGGAAAATTTGAAGAGCTTGCCAGTTGATAGAGTGCTTGCGTTATCTTTGACGGTTCTGACTGTGTCGCAGACGATACTGCCCCTTGCCCTCGATAAATGCGTTGCAGACGTTTGCGATATTCAATCAGGATGCGGTCAAATCGTCCTAGGCATAGCTGCTGGAGATCGACTTGCTTGTCAGCAATATTTTCTAAGACCCATTTATCTCGCTTTACCTCATGGTCAAGCACATATTTCAACACATGCTTTTGCAACAGGTGAAATACTGGCATTCCCCACTGAGGCTTACTCAAGTAATGTAACGACATGCATTGGGTTTCATCACTGTTAATAGGATTAAAGAAAAAGACTGACAGCAAACGCTCCTGGCGAAGCTGACCCGTTTTCTGTTGTTCCCAATAGATCTCATAGGTATGGTACATGGGCGAGAAATGCATGGTCAGATGATTAAAAAAGCGATCGCCACCGCGAATGCCAAACATCTTTTCAAATATCCAGGGCAGTGAACGTTGCGGGACGATGGAGAGCAATTTAATCGTTGTCGGATCGCTAAAATCAAATCTTGGTTCCACATCGGCCACCTGCGATCGCCCATAGCCAAAGAAGGTATGGCTGGTGGGCGCATGCTCCATCTCAGCAAAGATATCGATCACTAGCTCCAGGGGAGCCTGGATACGATGTTCCAGGCTGCAGGCCAAATGGTAGTCGGGGAAATCCAGGTCAGGTAAACTAGTCTCACTCTTGGCCGCTTTTAGCCAGATCCAGCCGTAACGTTCTGCCGTTTCAAATTGTTCGGCGCAGGGTTTCAATCGGGGAGTACTGGGGCTATGTCCCTGGCCGTCACAGCCATAGCGCCAACCATGAAAGGGGCACACGAGTTGTTCTGCCTCAACCCAGCCCAAGCTGAGTCGCATTCGTCGATGGGGACACCTGTCCTTGAGCGCCCCTACCTTACCAGACTGGGTACGAAATAAGACAATCTCTTGTCCACATAGTTCAATACCGATGGGCTTTTGGCGCAGGGCGGCACTTTTTAGAACAGGATGCCAATGGTTTAGTTCATTCATCTGATTATCTCAATAGATGTTCAATATTTTTTTTAGGTGTTGCTGATCCTCGGTACGATTTCATCTGAAAGACATTGGCACATAGCACTTCTGACAGAACGGTTCATCCCTTAAATCAGCAACGGCGTTTTTTAAGCAGATTGATAGAGTTGTTCCACGACCTGGTGAAAGCGTGATTCAATCTCTGTGCGCCGCAGTTTGCCATTGGCTGTGAGTAAGCCATTGGCCAGGCTAAAGGGCTCAGCAGTTCGGTAAAACTTGCGAATTTTTTGATAATGGGGCACTCTTTTGTTAACAATCTGAAGCGCAGCCGTGAGAGCGGACTCATCAGCTGAACCGACCACAATCGCGCTCAAAAAGGGGCGACCATGACCCACCAGTAAGGCTTGATCAATGCCGTCACAGGCCTCGATCAATTGTTGTTCCAGCGGTTCTGGCGAAATATTGTGACCCGATGTGGGCACCAAAATATGTTTAAGGCGACCCATCATGCGCCAGCTGCCCTGCTGATTGATCACGGCCCGATCACCTGTATAAAACCAACCGTCACGAAGTACCTGGGCCGTTGCCTCTGGACGATGCCAATAGCCTTTAAAGAGATTAGGTCCCCGGCAAATGAGTTCGCCCTGGGGAGTCAGTTTGAGCTCACATCCCTCAATTGGTGAGCCTACATGGCCTAACTCTATTCGATCTAACGTTTCTAGGGTGACAATGCCAGTTGTCTCCGTCAGACCATAGCCTTGATAGATAGGAATTCCCAGCATCTCAAACCAGCTTTGGGTTTCTGGACTTAAGGGCGCTGAGCCACAGATAATCAACTGTAGATTCGAAGCAATGTTGTTTTTTAATCGTGAGCAGAGTCCTTGTTGGGCCGCCTTAACAATCAGCTGATCAAACCAGACAGTACGACCATTCTGACACCGTTGGTAAGCTTGATGAGCCATCTTCAGCAACCAGAGCATTCTTTTCCGTTGTAAGTGCTGTTCAATGCCGGATCGGAATCGCTCTAAGACCATGGGGACGGTGAGAAAGTAATTGGGGTTAACTGTCTTGATCTCATTGGCTAAATCCTGGAGACAGGTGGATAAGGTGATGGCATTGGCCCGATAGAGCTGGGTCCATAACACCAGGCGAGCTGGTGCAAAACAAAATGGCAAGAAGTGAAATACCCTGTCGTTGGCAGTTGAGCGCTTGGTAATCTGAGCAAACCGCTGGCTCATTCGGGGAATGACAGCATCATAGTTGGCGCGGGTCAGCATAACTCCCTTGGGATCCCCGCTGGTCCCTGAGGTATAGATAATGGTAACTGTATCTGTTGGGGCAATGGGATAAGGCGCGGACTGGGTTGGTTCAGCTTCAAAAACAGTTTTCATTAAAACTATTGGACAAGGGGTTGCCCAAACGGACGCAATGGTTTCTGCTAACTCATCATCAGTAACAATTAGCAAGCTGGGCTGACAATCAGCGAGCATATTAGCTAGGATCTCAGGACGTTGGCGATGGTATAGGGGAACTGCGATCGCACCAACAGCAATTATTGCCAGGTCTATGGCCACCCAATTGGCTGAATTGGGCGCGAGCAGTGCTACTCGATCTCCTGGGCAAATGCCTTGGGTGGTCAGAAATGTGCGAGCTCGGCAAATTTGTTGATCTAAGGCTTTAGCTGAAATGTCTATTTGTTGTTGATTATGGATTTCATGTAGAATTGGTTGGTCCTGGAGTTGCTGTAAGTTGTTATAGATTTGATTCAGGATAGTCATAATGGTGGTTGGGGTATAGAAGGCAAAGGAAGACTTAAAGTTGATATGAATAAATAGGAAAATAGCTTAGTTGGCTGATGGGGAGTTTAAAGGTGTTGCTTGGGGTCCCTCCGAGTTCCCCAAACCCCCTGGGCAGGGCCGTTACGCCGCCCTACAACCCAACGTACTAGGTTATTCCTAATGGCATTATGTTTGGGGTTACGGCGGGGTCGATTATAGATATTCTGGATTGGCTTCTGCAGAAAATTTCGGGCATAAAGCTTAAATCATATAGACAATTCGAAACAGTTATCTCTAGGCATAATTTTCTAAAAGATGGGTGAGTGTGGGCGATAGCGGTGGGAGGTGGGTCTCCCAAGTGGGAGACCTTTGAGGCTGGGGAAAGTCAGGATATATCCGGCTGACTTCTGCCATGAACGCGATGCCCATGTGACCCATATGCTGCAGTTGATCAGCGACCGTTTGTCCAATCTTATGAGCTACCGTATCTCGATCTTGTTCAAGTCGGTGTAACAGGGGCAGTAGTTTTTCTCCCAGATTAGGATCGTCTACGTCTAGTAACAACTCATGGTGTCCCTGTTCATGCATCAAGTTGCGAATGCGTTCATCCATGGTGACGCCGACGGCAGGCACCTGAGCTGGCATTGTTGTTAAAATGGCATGGAAGCGAGAACTGACCAGCAAGTCACAATTGCGTAGCAGGCTGACCAGACTATACATATTGTGTTGATCGCTGATGAAATAAGGCACGTTTTGATCGAGCGCTGCCGCTAAATCTTTGCAGGCTTGGCGATCGATTTGCTCCATACCTACCACAATGGGAAAGATCTCTCGCTGCTGACAAAATGTATTTACAGCTTGGGCCAGACCCTTAATATAGTTAGAATATTTTTGGTTAGCAACTTGGGATTGGTGGTGAAAGTAAAGAGAACAATAATGTTGCTCTCGATATAACCCAGCCAGGTGATTACCTAGCCATTTTTCCATACTGGGTTTGACCGGCCACCAGAAGGGATTAATCGGACAGATTGCTAAAACTGGACAGCGACCGTCCCAGCCCGCTCGTTTAAGTAATGCAGCGCCATGACCTAAGGGAGCTGGCTCAAAGGTCCAGGCTGTATCGGTGCCGCCAGTGCTACGAATGCCTAATTTTTCACTGAGTAGTCGCTGGGAGGGACGATTACGACAGAGAATCAAAGAATCTCGACAATGGTGTTGAACAAACTGGCTTAACCTGTTGTTCATGGCTCCAGCTTCGGCTCCATAGCCGACACTCAGTTTGTTCTCAGTGGCAGCTAATCCTAGAGACATGGCCATCATGGTAGAGAGGGCATCGGCAAATTTGGATTTGAACATGGAGCCTTCGCAGGCGATTACACCATGGTGCTGGGGACATTCGTTATACAAGAATTGCGGGAATACGTGGGGTAATCGTACCTGTTGGGCTCCTTGAAAATATCCCATTGTCAATTGTGGGTTCAGGGTGGTCACCGTCAGGTCAACCTTGTCTCTTCCGAGTAAATGATGCAGTTGTCGTATAATTTCGGCAACACGGACGTCGGCCCCCGTATTGCGAGCTCCGTTATAGCCTGTGAGTAATAGCTTCAGACGCTGACCGGGCTGCCATTCAGCGCGATCGCATCGATATCGTAAGGCCTGGGTATAGCCGCCCGCGACCCATCGTAGAAGTTGGTCAATATCGAATGGATTGATCATGGTTAAACTCCACTGGCAAGGACTGATGGCACAGGAGTAAGCTGATAGGGAAACTGACAATGGTGCTCCACTAAAAAGCGATACAGGTTAGCACCATAAGCTCGGAATGATGGAGGGCTGTCGCCCAATTCCTGAATAATGCGTTGATTATCAAAAACGGTATTGAATGTCAGATACGGCATAAAGACTTTTAGTGAGGTCGCTAACCGAGAGATTTTCCAAGAGCGGGGTGTGGTGGCTAATCTTTGCACTAGCCACTCGAAGGGTGGTTGTAATATAGGTGAAAACAGTCCGGCTCGGCCCAGACTGGTTAAAATTTCACGGTAGGTGAGAGACTGTTCCCCGGCACTCAGGTGGTAGATCGTATGGGCTAATTGAGACTTTTGATGCAGGGTTGCGATCGCACGTCCTACAAAATCAGCTGAGACAATATCCATACGCCAGTGGGGCTGCAGGGGAATGATGCCTGTCTGTGCTAGTAATACCAGTGCTCGTGCTGTATCAAACTGGGTCGTTTTCCCAAAACGACTATCTCCCAATACCGTACTGGGTCGAAAGATCGTGTAGGAAATATCGGGCAACAAGGTTTGAACCAAATATTCCGTCAGTTTTTTAGTCGCCCCATAGGGATCATAGTCGGGCCGATCCCACTGGATAGCCTCTGCTTCGGTGACAATCTCATCCTGCCGATGGCCAGCGACTGCCACACTAGAGAGTAGGCTGAACCGACGTAATCCATGGTGGGTATTGGCTGCACGAGCCAGTTGAATAACGGCCAATGTGCCCCGTACATTGACATTTACACAAGCCTGATGAGACTTACGATTTAAGATCGCGGCTGCGTGGATAATAGACTCCGTTGAGTCTCGAAGACAGGTCCAGTCTCGGTTTGTGAGACCTAAATTCGGTGCAGTAATATCACCAATGTATAGATCAAGCCGTGGTAGGAGCTGAGAGAATTCATCAGCATCCATATGCAGTTGGAAAGCCTTCCATAACCGTGCTTTTGCCTGATCTAGAGAGTTAGCTCTTACGAGTAAAGCAAAGCGTTCTTCTGTCTGGGCCAACAACTCATAAACAATGTAAGCACCCAGATAACCCGTTGCACCCGTTACAAAAATTGCCATGATATTTTTACCTTGCTCGACGACAATCCTATGCGGCAGCAAACAGCGGTTTTGATGAGACTCTAGGGGGTAAATCAGAGTGAGTCAGAGAACCAGTTTCCCAGAAGTACTCAAAATACGTCCTCAACAAAGAGGCATTAATAGCAGGACACGTAATCCCGCTCTCCGACAAAGCTGTCCGAGTTAATTGACAATCAAATCGAGGTCGTCGAGATTGCTGATACAGTTCAGGCAAGGTCATATTGGCGTCCGCTAGTCGTTTACGAAAAAATGGTCGTAATGGCGATAGGGGATTTCGGTGAGCAGATCGGATACTTCTCAGTTGGTTGACCCAGTTATGGTAGGCAACCCGTTCAATCGGGAACCCAGATGATTGCATCCAATCAATTAGCTGATGCCAGTAGAAAGGTTGGGGATTGTTGAGATGAAACACTTTACCGATAGAGTCAGGCTGCATCGATAGATATGCAATTCCGCGACTAACATAGTCCACTGGCGCAAGGTCTAAGAGAAAATCTAGCTCAGGTGCACGCCCCAACTGTAGACAACCTACTATCAAGCGACAGATTAGATCGTCCATATTGCTGATGCCGGTTTGACTGTGTCCAGAGATAAAGGGAGGTCGATAAATGCAGACAGGGAGCCCACGATCACGCGCCTTGGTAACCAATTGTTCGGCTACCCGTTTACTTTGAGAGTATCCTAAATAAATATCTCTGTCATATATTGGCAAATCTAACTCAGTCAAATGCTTTTGAGCGTATTTTAAGGAATCAAAAACTGCGATGCTAGAGATAAAATGAACAGGTTTAACTTTGGATTGGCTCGCCAATCGTAAGACCTCTTGAGTGCCCGATACATTGACTGCCTTCAGACGCTCATAAGGGTAGAGGTAATTTAACCAAGCGCCACTATGATAGATGCTATCAATTTCTTTTGCCAGGGCCTCAAATGTATCTGCATTCATTCCCAGTAGCGGTTGTGATAAATCCCCAACAATGGGGACAATGCGCTTTTGATAGGATGTTTTCCAGATTCCATAATGTTTCAAATTCTCTTGTAGCCTAGTGATGCCAGTTGATGTATCAACAGTCCGTACTAAACAATAGATTTTTGCCTGAGTCTGTTCCAGCAGTTCTTGTAATAGGAAAGCACCTAGAAATCCAGTTGCTCCCGTTAGAAATAGACATTTATTTTGTGTTAGATATTGTTCCACAGTTCAAAATCCTTTCAGTCACCGGTAGAATTATGGTGATGCTTTTCGGAAAGACTTAGTTTGACTGGCATCTCCCATATCATTACTTTAGAGAGAGGCGTAGGGGATGTCATTACAGAAAAAGTCTGTGATCTTGAAAGGTGGTGTCAGTGGATGTCAGGTTGAAGATCTACTAGATAATCTCTAAGGAAGGATTGGATGTAAACGTTTTTTGCCTAAAATTTGTTGTAGTAAAATGTATAACTGCAACGTAGAAGATTTACCAATAATAATCTCTGCCTGTTCAGAGAGTGATGTTGGTTCGAGTGACCGAGTAGTTGCGGTAAGAAGGCTTAATAGCTCCTCAATGTTTTCTCGGGTCTGGGTGCTGACAGGTAATGGTATGGGAGTATCATGTAAATGAGGATAGGGCCGCACTTGAGTGGGGTCAAAGGGCCAGGCAGGTTTGGCCCCTTGCCATGGGACTAGGGGTGGACTGTATTTTCTCTGGGCATTTGCCTGTTGAGGATAAAGGCAATATTGTTGGGGATTATACTCAGCTCGGCTACCCCAGTACTTAGCGTGGGCCCGTGCCCAGGTGATAACTCGTTGCCGACGGCTATCTTCGCTGAACAGTTCCATATAGAGATCGCGTCCGACCTTGACCCGATTGTCAAAAAGTGCGAAATCACATGACATCGTGTAAATCAAAAGATGATCTGTCTCCGGGTTGGTTTCAGATTTTGCCACCGCAAAACAAAGCTTCATTAGCCCTAGCTTGGTAGTGGCAATGAAAATTTGTCGGGTAATAGCGAAGAATAATCGACCTAAATAGCGATGTTGGGAATCATGGAGTAGCCGATCATGGATTTGATTTTGCTCATTGGCGATCAAAGCAAAGGCCAGGCGTTTGACAGATGGTTCTTTCCACCATTCAGGAAACCAGTGATTATTTTTTGCGGCTTTAAAGAAGACTTTCCAGTGTTCTATGATAAATGGATCTACATTGAATTGAGGATCAGTTGACAATAGATCAAAAAACACATCACTTTGTTCTGGATAGCGTTTAGCCCAGGCATAGGCCACTAATTGAGGAAAGACATCCCTAAAAATTAAGAAGTTGCCTGTTTCTAAGAATGCGAAAAATGCTTGATAGTGAGCTGATGGCAAGCCGGGAATTTTAAGACTGTGGGGCGCACATTGGCAGGCCCTGACCAGGTCTGACATAATCCAACCGGTGTTGCGAGCAACTAAATTAGCCAGGAGTACCCAACTGACTTCAGGATGTTGTTCCCAAAAGTCAAATAGGCAATTGGCTCGGCTGGTGAGATTGACTTCAACCTGACTCCGACGCACAAGAGTGGCTTCTCGGAATTGTTCTTTAAGGGTTTGAGGTTTCATAGTTGAATCTGGGAAAAGAAAAAGGGGAAAGGGGAAGAGGAAGAGGGAAGGGGGAAACTAAGGCTTCACAGTGTGCCTATTTTCAACATAGACCTGTTCTAAAGATGCCTTGAGTCCTCGGACTGCATCATCAGCTAGGTGATTAATAATGATTGAAAGAGAGGATTAAATATCCTTAAAACAGGTGTGAGGGTAACTTCAGCGGCATAACTAATTTGTGTTTGTTCTCCAATGGGGGTAAAGGTTACCTCATCTTGATATTGCATCAGAGGAGTTTTCCCTTCGACTACAAATCACTGGTCGGGCACAAAGGCCTTAATCAGGTAGGGTAGCTTGAAGGGAATACCCCAGAGACTTGTACCTAGAACAAATAGGCTACCCAGTTTGGCTGGACCGGAGTCTATTTTGCGGGCATAGGTTACCTGAGGATCCCAGATTGCATTCCTAAAATCACTGGTGTGGTTGAATGCAGTTTTACGATCATTGGGAACGAGGAGCGTGGTGCGATAATAAGCCATGGAAAAATCCTTTAATAGAAGATATGTAGGGGCGGTGCCTTGTGCCCGCCCTGGTGCCTTGTTCTAGAGTCCTGCAATGTATCTGTAATAGGTTCTTCAAGGGGATTAAAAAAGTGGGGGAAGCAATAGCCCAAGGGTGAGCAACAGGCCCAGGGAAAAATACATGGCCACGGCAACAAACTTGCAGTTGCTGACCTGGTCTGGTTGATCGTGATGGCGATGGACGTGGAAGGACAGTTTGACGGCATAGACTAGACTGAGCAGACTGAGCAGGGTAAATGGGGGGAGCAGGCCCAGGGCCGCAAACAAACAGACTAGACCGTAGATGCTCCCCTGCCACCAGGGCAGTAGCTGAGCTGAACGGGCTGTGCCTAGTCTCACGACAGGGGAGAGTTTGCCTCCGGCTAGATCATCTTCTACCTGGTGAAAGTGGGCACAAAACAAGATCAAGCTAGTGGCTAGTCCGATAATGGTGGATGCAGCCAGGCAGGTTGTTGACCAGGTTTGGGTCTGAGCATAGTAGGCGGTCCCCATCAGTAGGGGCCCATAGGAGATAAAGCAAATGATTTCCCCAATTCCCTGATAACTAAACCGGAAAGGGGGACCCTGGTAGCTGTAGCCCAGGAAACAGCCTAAAAGCATCAAAACTATCAGAGTCATGTCCTGTTGTTGCCAGGCAATGGGAGCCACTACCAAAAGACCGCTGGCTACAAAGGCATTGGCAAGCCAAAAAATCATATTTTTTTGGCCAGTGAGTTGCACAATGGAATGAAACTTATGGGTATCGACACCGGTGTCGGCATCGAAGACATCGTTACTGAGGTTAATCCAGATTTGGATCAAAATGATTGAGAGCAAAAATGTCAAGAAATTCCCAATGTCAATAGTTTTAGTGTCAGCATAAACGGCAGCGGTTGCCACAAAAACGGGAATAAGGGCAACACTGTATAGAGGTAGTTTGATGGCCTGTCGCCATAGCTGAATATACGGTTCGTCAAAGATTTTGATAGTCTCTTTGAGATTCTCGGAGGGTGAATTTGATGAAAGCATGGGATTGGTCTCTTAGTTTAAAGATTGAATTGAGATCAGGCGTGAACTATGATCGAATAGTAGAGGGGGTTAATGTGGGGCTACTGTCATTGACCATGCTGAGAATTTGGTCTGCAATTTGGGGGGCGGTGAGACCCAAGCCAGCCTTTGCTTCATCTATTGTTCCATGGTCTACAAGCGTATCGGGGATACCCATACGGGTAACAGGAACAGTGATGTTGAGATCCAATAAGGCTTCGAGTACTGCTGATCCGAAGCCCCCCATGAGACAACCTTCCTCCAGGGTGACAACCCAGCCAATTTTTTGAGCCAGCGGTGCAATTAGGGCTATATCCAGTGGTTTTACGAAGCGCGCATTGATCACCGTGGCCTGAATGCCATGTTCGCTAAGCAATGCAGCGGCCTGCATGGCAGGATAGACCATCGAGCCATACCCCACTAGCATGACGTCATTACCGTGCTGTAACACCTCACCTTTGCCAATTTTTAGTGACTCCCACTCTGTTGTCATCAGAGGGGTACCATAGCCGGTGCCTCGGGGATAACGGACAGCAATGGGGCCAGCTGTATAATTTAGACCTGTCACTATCATGCGTTGGAGTTCTGCTTCATCCTTGGGGGCCATCAACACCATATTGGGGAAACAACGAAGATAGGCAATGTCGTAGATTCCCTGGTGGGTAGGCCCATCTGCTCCAACAATGCCAGCCCGATCGAGACAGAAAAATACGGGTAATTTTTGCAGACAGATGTCATGAAAAATCTGATCGTATGCCCGCTGTAAAAAGGTTGAGTAAATAGCCACCACTGGACGCATGCCTTCACAGGCTAGACCAGCGGCCAGGGTAACAGCATGTTGTTCTGCAATGCCAACATCAATATACTGTTTAGGTAGTTTCTCTTGCAGTTGATTGAGACCGGTGCCCGTTGCCATGGCAGCGGTGATGCCAATAATGTTGGGATTGGTCTCTGCTAGTTTGACCAGGGTGGTGGCAAACACTTTAGAATAAGATGGTGGCGCGGGCGTTTGGACAGAATTTTTCCGACCTGTGGTCAGATTAAAAGAAGCTTGGGCATGGTAGTTGATCGGGTCCTGTTCTGCGATCGCATATCCCTTGCCTTTGGTTGTCGCGACATGAACCAGCACAGGACCGTTCTGCCGGTGGGCTGCTTTGAAACTATCGATCAATTCTGTTAAATTGTGCCCATTAACCGGTCCCATGTAGGTAAACCCCAATTCCTCAAAGACAGCCCCTACCTTGGGAACCGTTAAACATTTAAGGTTTCTTAGAAACCGCATGGGTGGACTCAACCGCATTTTATTCAAATAGCGAGCAATGGCTCCCACATTGGGAGAGATTGACATCTCGTTATCATTCAGCACCACTAACAGGTTGGTATGGGGCAGATGGCCGACATGGTTAATGGCTTCGAGGGCCATACCTCCAGTCAGGGCACCATCACCAATAACAGCAACCACTTTGTGTTGTTCCCTCTTTAGATCGCGAGCCATTGCCATCCCCAATGCCGCTGAAATACTGGTGGATGCATGACCTGCGCCAAAATGATCAAACTGACTTTCCGATCGTTTCAGGTAACCTGCAATGCCAGCCTTCTGACGCAGGGTGTGAAAATGATGATATCGACCTGTAATTAATTTGTGGGCATAGGCCTGGTGACCCACATCCCAAATCACTTTGTCGCGGTTTAAATCCAGGGTTTGATAAAGGGCAAGGGTGAGCTCGACTACTCCCAGACCAGGTCCTAAATGTCCTCCCGTGGCAGCGACGGTTTGTAGGTGCTTTTGCCTGATCTGGTTAGCTATATGTTCAAGTTGTTGAATGGACAATCCATGCAGCTGGTTAGGATGGATAACGTTACTTAAGTCCATAGTGAAAACCTCTTTTAAGTATTTAGGAATGATGGATAAATAAAGTGCCCGTAGAAAGTGCCCGTAGGCAATGGGCAGGGGCAGCAGCAGAAAGTATTGGAAACGTTGAGTTTCCGGGGGTAAACGGGTTTGGTTGGGTGGCAATGGGATCGCGACCTCACCTACCTATCTGGGGTTAATGTGAGATCGCAACATAATTGGGTTGAGATTTGACTCGATTTAACCAACCATTGATGGCGGGATAATTGCTTAAATCAAAATCTCCTTCATCGGCGACATGGGTATAGGCATACAGGCTAATATCTGCAATGGTGTAATGTTCGCCGACAAAAAAGGTCCTTGTTTGCAGATGCTGCTCCATGACATCCAGTGCGGCATAGCCTGCTGTTTGTTTCATGGCTAGACTGGCTTGATGGTCCGGAGGGTTGCCTAGAAAGCGAACAATGTAGCGTGCGATCGCAACATTGGGTGTATGACTATATTGCTCAAAAAACATCCATTGCAGCACTTGCGCCTGTTGATACAAATCTGTCGGCAGAAAATTCGTACCCTGGCTGAGATAATACAAAATTGCATTAGATTCTGGTAAAGTCTGACCCGGTTGAATTTCCAGGAGAGGCAGTTTCCCCGCCGGATTTTTAGCTAAATACTCGGGAGTATGCTGTTCTCCTGTGAGTAGGTCAACGCTGACCCACTCAAACGGTATTGCTAGCTGATGCAACAACAATTGCACCTTATAACAATTCCCTGACTGGGGATATCCATAGAGTTTATAGACCATGATCTTGTTTCCATTGATTCACAACGCCCTGGAGAGTTTGTTGGTTAAGTTTGCCCTGGGCATTTCTAGGCAGGCTCGCAACGGGAACCCACAGCTTGGGGCACTTAAAGCGAGCAATGGTGTCCTGTAGGACTGTACAAATCTCTTCGGCTACTAGAGCCGGAGCATGGGGCACATAGATCGCTGTAACACATTGTCCCCAGTAGGGATCCGGCATGCCCAGGACCGCCACATCGGTTACCAGACCAGTGGCTCGAATGGCTGACTCAACTTCGGCTGGGAATACATTTTCACCACCGGTAATAATTTTGTTACTGAGGCGGCCTACCAGGGTGAGATAGCCTTGATCATCCAGGTATCCCGCATCATCAGTTTTGAAAACATTGGGTGAGGTGGGACTCCCCGTGGACGGTTGTTTACTCCAATGCCCATCCCACCCGTGGGGATAGTAGCCTAAGGCTAAGGAGTCCGCCATAATCTGAACCTGTCCCAGGGTCCCGGCAGCGACAGGCTGTCCCTGATCATTCGCAATGGTTACCTGGGCATGGGGCAGCACCTGTCCGACACTTTGGTTGCCTGCTAAAAAATTCGTTGGTTTCAGAGTGGTAATTTGGGCCGCAGTTTCTGTTGAGCCATAGCAAGGGGCCAGAGGCAGGCGTTTGGCCCGAGCCTGGGCGAGTAATTGTGGCCAACTGGGGGCACCGCCCAGAAAAATAGTTTTGCATTGGCTTAACCATTGGGCCAGGGCGGGCTGGGTCAGCAATGCTTGCAACTGAGTAGGTACCAGGGAAATACACCAATCCGATGGGTCAATCGGTAATGCCTGTCCTGTTTTGAGGGCCTTAAACGTCATGACCTGTAGCCTGCCTCCAGAGAGGAAAGAACGCATAAACTGCATGAAGCCACTAACGTGATAAAGGGGTAAAACACACAGGGAATTAACGATGGCTATTTGGAAATAGTGTTGTAGCCCATGGGCCGCTGCGGCCAGGGTTTCCCAGCGATGCATAACAAACCGAATGGTGCCTGAGGAGCCCCCCGTTGGAATCATGATCAGGTTTTTATCGTGGCTTGAGGGGGTTGAGGATGGCGGTGTTGCCCCCAGACCAACGTTTTGGCCAGCAATTGGTTGCTTAAAAGCAATTGGTTGCTTAAAAGCAATTGGTTGCTTAAAATAAACACAATTTCCCCAGATCTGGTCTGGCTGGGCAATGGCCAGGGCCTGTTGCCATTCCACCATTCCCCATTGAGAATTGCCGAGAAATACCTGAGGATAAGTGGCCTGGGCCGCCAGGAATCCAGCCAGAAAGCGCATAGGGTCGGGTTCTGCCAACAGAATGGATTGCCCCTGGGTGGTCTGCTTAGCTGTGGCAAACTCTTGGGCAAGCGTCTCAGTCTGGGCCAGAAATGCCTGGGCATCCTGTCCCACGAGCCAGTTATCCTGAGTACGTTGTTTCAATAGCTCTAATACGTTCACCGATTGATACCTGAGAGATGTATACCTTAAGGAAGCCAGGGATAATCACCAAAATCAGGGGCACGCTTTTCTAAGAAGGCATCCTTACCCTCTTTGCCCTCTGCAGTCATGTAGTACAACAGGGTGGCATTGCCTGCTAATTCTTGAATTCCGGCTTGACCGTCACAATCTGCATTAAAAGCGGATTTGAGACAGCGAATGGCCAGGGGACTCTTGGTTAAAATCTCCTTTGCCCATTGAATGCCTGCTGCCTCTAGCTGCTCCACGGGAACAACCTGGTTCACCAGACCCATGTCCAAGGCTTCGCTACTGTTGTACTGGCGACACAGGTACCAAATCTCTCGGGCTTTCTTGTGGCCCACAATGCGGGCCAGGTAACTGGCTCCAAAGCCGCCATCAAAGCTGCCGACCTTGGGACCCGTTTGGCCAAAAATAGCATTGTCTGCTGCGATGGTCAGATCGCAAACCACATGGAGGACATGGCCGCCCCCAATGGCATAGCCAGCCACCAGGGCGATCACCACTTTGGGCATTGACCGAATGAGTCGTTGCAGGTCCAAAACGTTTAATCGGGGTACTCCATCGTCTCCCACATAGCCCCCGTGCCCCCGCACACTGACGTCACCGCCAGCACAAAAGGCATATTTACCATCGCTATGGGGTCCCTGTCCCGTCAATAGGACGACGCCAATGGCGTTATCTTCGCGAGCATCGATAAAGGCATCGTAGAGTTCAAAAACTGTTTGGGGTCGAAATGCATTGCGTTTGTGGGGACGATTAATGGTGATTTTGGCAATACCCTCAGCTTTATGATACAGAATGTCTTCGTAGGATTTGATCGGTTGCCAGGAGAGAGTCATAGGGGTCGAAGTAGTTATGGGTGTGGTTATAGATGTAATCATGGGTGTTCTTCTTTTGGATGATACTTATTGGGCTTTTTTGTTGGTTGAACCTGAAATTTAGACGGGAATAGTAGCAGGTTGTAGTTCCTTTACAATTTGCTGCTGCAAGGTTTGATGTAGAGCCAGATTCTTATGGCGATCGGTGACTACCTCGATAACGGCAGAACATTGATGGTCCAGAGCGGTTGTGTAGACCTGGGTGAAGTCTGCTAGCGTCTGGGGACAATAATAGTCAAGAGTAAACATCTGGCTGGCGGTCTTGAAGGTGAGATCATGGGGGACACCAAAATAGGGTTCAAAGACATCGTCACACTGGGCCACGGGCAAAAAGGAGAATATGCCACCACCGTCGTTGTTAATGACAATAACAATCACGGGCTGGGCCAGGGACTTCAGGACTGCCAGGGAATTTAGGTCGTGTAGTAGAGATAGGTCTCCCACTAATAGGGTGACGGGGGTTTGTTGTCCCATGGCGAATCCGGCGGCGGCGGCGATCGCACCTTCAATCCCACTGGTACCGCGATCGCAACCCACTATCTTGATATTGCCTTCAGGCGCGCCGTACATATCCATATCGCGGATTGGCATACTGTTGGCTAAATAAAGACCATGGCCAGGGGGCAGTTGACGGGATACCAAGCGGGCAATGGCCGGTTCATTGATGGCGGACTGGGATAGGAGCACCTGATCCACTATCGAGTGAATATGTTGAGATGCGTTCACCAGTTCCGTTACCCAGGTTTCAACACCACGGGCATGGAGTTGAGGTAATAAAGGCTCCATCAGATGACCCAGGTCGGCTTCTAGGCGCAGGGATACTGTGTGGGCGGGATCATGGCGCTCAGGATTGTTGGCAATCACAATGTGTTGTTGCGGTGGATGGTGGGTTAACCATTGCAGAAAGCGCTTGGAAATCAGCCGTCCCCCAATCTGTAGCACTGTCTCTACGGACCATTGTTGATAGTTCTCCAACAACCACAGCTGATCAAAATAGGGAACAATAGTTGGCAATGTGCTATTTAGCCGTAGACCTGATTGAATATCGGCAAATACTGGCCAGTTTAATTGTTTAGCCAGGGTCAACACTGCCTGTTGCTCGGCTTTATGGGCCAGTTGTCCCACCACCAGTAGCCCCCGCTGGGTCTGATTTAGGGTCTCGGCCAGGTGGGTAATATCTGGGGCCAGGGGGACTGTGACCGATTGTCCATAGTGACTGTAAGCCGTGGATCGGGCTTGCCAATTCTGTAAGGGCGCTAAATAGTCTCTCTCAAACATTCCATCCATGTCAGCTATGGATGTTTGATCTGTGGGAGCTAAGGGTTCTCGAAATTGGCAGTTGAGATGCACAGGTCCGCCGGGAGCACGGCGGGCGCGATAGACCACCTGGTCAACGGTGGTTAAGGGCATCTGGGGCGCTATTTGGAAATCCGGACAGGGCAACTCAAACTCCCACTGCACATGACGTCCGTACAGGTGCCGTTGCTGAATGGTTTGATTGGCTCCGGTTTGGTGCAGCTCCGGGGGACGGTCGGCGGACAGAATAATCAGGGGAACGGCATCTGTCGCCGCCTCAATCACCGCCGGGTAATAGTTAGCGGCAGCAGTACCTGACGTACACACGAGCACCGCTGGCTGGCCTGTCGCTCGGGCATAGCCCAAGGCATGGAAGGCCGCCGCCCGTTCATCAAAGCATACGGTTGTTTGTGTTTGGGCATGGCGTGCGATCGCAAGCGTCAGGGGGGTGGAACGAGACCCCGGTGAGATCACGAAATAAATAACATTATTTCTAACCAGTTCTTCAATCAGTAGAGAACCCCAAAGACTATTGATGGTGTTAGTATTACTGGCCATGACGGTAAGCTTAAACAATTTTAGATTCAATTTTAGAGTCGATTGGTAATGGTCTACGCTTGTTTTGTCCAGGGTTCAATACCGTGGTAAACGCACGTATCTTATTTTCAATCTCTTGCCATTCATCTCTAGGTTTAGAGCCTGGTACAATACCTGCCCCGGCAAACAGGGAAAGCTGATCGTTGACGACTAACCCTGAGCGAATGGCCACCGCAAATTCAGTGTTATCATGGCCAACCCAGCCCACAGGGGCCGCATACCAACCTCGTTCAAACGGTTCCAGTTGCTCAATGGCTTCTCGTGCCGGTTGTTTGGGATACCCACCGACAGCGGGGGTAGGATGTAGTGACGATAAGATTTTCCCATCATCGACCCCATCGACCAAAATACCATTACACGCCGTGTGTAAATGTTGTACCTGGCTTAATTTCAAAAGTGCGGGGGCTTGATCTAGACCCACCAACTTACAGAGCTGGGAGAGCGACTCTCGCAGGCTATGGACCACAAATTGATGTTCCCGATTATCTTTCTCGGAGGTTAGCAGGTCCTGTCCCAGACTCTGATCGTCAGCCAGGAACTGTCCCCGTGGGCGGGTGCCGGCAATTGCTTCAGTTTGCAATAAGCAGCCTAGTCGATGATAAAGACGTTCGGGCGAGGCCCCTATAAACGCCTTACCTGCCTGAGGTTGAAAGCAAAAGCGAAATAGACGAGTATGGCCTTGCTGTATGGCCATCAATAACGACAACGGCTCAACCTTTTGAGAAAATAGGAAATCAGAACGGCGTGCCAGGACAATTTTTGCCAGAATGTCTTTTTGCAGAGTGTTTAATGCCTTTTTCAGCATCGTTTGCCAGCCCCATTGGCTAGGGAAATCTTGACGGTTGATCACCTTGGGCAGCCTTAGGGATGGTTTCTCTGGCGTAAAGGAAAGCTGATTTAGCTGGTTTAAGAGAGCAGCCAGTTGCTGTGGGTAAGGCAAATCCTCAGATAGTAGAAAATTACAGGCCAGATAAGTTTTTCCTGCGGCAGCGTACACTTCAAACTGAGGTACCACAAAACGATAGGTGCCAAATTCTTGCCATTGCTGTGCCAGCGAAGATCCTGGCTGAAAGCTAAAGCCACCATAGTAACGAACCGAGGCGTTTGCCGGTAATCGCTGCTGCATATGGGAGAACACTGTCGAGAAATCGGGGGTGGATTGGCTATGCAATATATCGGTTGCCCCTACACCTGCCATATCGAATCGACCCTCTCGATCAGACCAATAAGTTTTGATTTCAGCAGTTTGTTGTGACAACCAACCTAGGGGATCTAACCGATCGATGTCCACCTGAATACGGATGATTTTAGCTTTAGCGGCAGGTGGCAGCTGATGAATTTCATGATCAAAGAAGAATTCTAGTTTATGCCGCAATCGCTGGCGTGGCGGCATCTGTACAACACTTGAGATACTGACCATTTTTCGTTTACCTTCCTTCGGATTTTTCTGGTTTGCGGATAGCAATGAGTCGGCCTGCGGCACCTCCTGTATAGGTATTTGTTTGAGTGACCTCGGCATTAAAACTATTGAGTAGACAGGCAAAGTCATTAATCTTCAGTTGGTTAATGATGCTTTCTGCCAGGTAGCGATAGGGGGTAACATCTTCGATAAAAGGGCGTAATAGTTCAGGCATTACGCGGCGCATCCAGAGGGTATAGAGTTGTTGCCACCAGCGAGGAGATTGGGGATAGAAGTGATCCAGGATGAGTAGGTGTCCACCGGGGCATAGGACTCGCAGCATTTCGGTGAGGGCTTGTTCTCGGTCTGGAAAATTGCGAAAGGTGAATGTGGTGATCACCCAGTCATAGCTGGCATCGGGACAATCCAGGCCACAGACGTCACCTTCGAAGTAGGTGCCTTGGGGGTCCAGTCGGCGAGCTTCAGCCAGCATTCCTGGAGAGAGGTCCATGCCCTCGATGTGGGCGGCTGGATATTTCCGGCTCAGGTAACGGGTGGATTCTCCTGTACCACAGCCGATATCGAGCATTCTGTCGCCTGGTTGTGGGGTTAAATCGCTCAGAGCCTGACGGTACCAGAGGCTGGTGTGACCGAGAAAGACGATGGTTCTGAGAAAGTCGTAGCGAGTGGAGATATTATCGAATAGGGTACGGATATAATGGCGTTTACTGTTGCCTGTGAGTTGGATAACTTGCCTCGGTTCAAGGGAAGATTGATGGGGAGCCATAGTTGTTTCAGCAAGATTACTGTTTTCTACGTTATGAAGAAAGTTATGGGTTGTCATTACAGTAAATGTCTGGTGTTTTAGAGAGATAACATTAGCGTAGGGTGCTGTTAATAACGCACCGAATCAAAGGTCTCTGGCTTCACGAATTGTCGTTACAGGAAATGTCTGGTATTTTAGGAGGATTGCCAGACAATGTCAGCATTAGCGTAGGGTGCTGTTAGTAACGCACCGAATTAAAGGTTTCTGGCTTTATGAATTGCCGTTACAGAAAACGTCTAGTGTTTTAAGAGGGATATTAGGTAATGTCAGACTGAATCAAAAACTCAGATCTTGCACCTGGCGAGGAAGCGTCAACCCGCCTTGGACTCAAAGTCGCAAGGCTAACTGGATCAAAACCCACTAAAAGAGGTTCGTAACTTATAGTCGATCCCAAATAGCATGAGTGGTTTTGTCGCTTTAGCAGACAGCACCAATTAGCGCTGGGTTTTGAACCTGGCGTGGGTTTAAGCCTCATAACCAACATTAGTGCAAGATCTGAAAATCAAAACCCACTAAAGGGGTTGAAGATCGCTGAAAGCTCATATTCAGAGCCTTTCAGCTAACTTGTCCCTTTAGTGGACAGCCCTCAATTAGCGCTGGGTTTTGAACCCGGCGTGGGTTTGAGCCTCACAACTGACTTAGCACAAGTCTGATTAAAAGCAATAAGTTCACTACATAACTGAGGGAAGCCACTGGTTTGACCAGTGAGACTAGAAAAGCTTTGAGCGTTCCAGCAGTAAAGTAACTCCCACGGTGGCTTGAATCAGCCGAACCGTAGGAGGAAAAGACAATGACGGAATTGTATCAAAGCTTGTCTCATTCAAAGTGGGACTGCACCTACCATGTTGTGTTTGTGCCGAAATATCGGCGGAAGGTGATGTTTGGAGAAATTCGTAAGTTTCTTGGGCCAATATTTCATGAATTGGCCCGCCAGAAAGAGTGTCGGATCGTTGAGGGGCATCTGATGCCGGATCATGTGCATATGTGTATTGAGATCCCACCAAAGTACTCTGTCGCGTCGGTGATCGGGTTTCTTAAAGGCAAGAGTGCCATCGCGATAGCAAGGCAATTCAAAGGAAAAGCGCGCAATTTCAGTGGAGAAGCGTTTTGGGCAAGGGGGTATGCGGTCTCGACAGTGGGGTTTGAGTTAGAGGTTGTGAAACGTTATATCCGAGACCAGGATATTGCGGATAAGAGCGGTCAATTCTAACCCATCAAGCCGGAGTAACGTCTGGCAGGGATAGAGCACTCCCGGCAAGGACACCCGCCTTTGAGGCGGTCCTATTCATCAAGCCACCGGCTTTGCCGGGGGTGTGCTGACTCTATTAAACCAGGCGTTCCCCAAGCGTTCCCTAATGACGGATAAGATTGTCTCATTATGATTTGCACCACAATTGGAAATGTTAGTACATTCATCTTCTGGCTGATATCGGATTCCAGCTGAGATCGCATTCAAGTTTTTCTCACTAAGCTCAACGGTTTTGTCTGATTGCGCCTGAGAAACAGCTTCAGTATTACTCATCGTTTCATTATGATTATGACCACATTCCCAAGGCAGACAACCTCCATCGCCTCGTGTTCCGCCTGCGATCGCAGCCAAATCCTTTTCAGAGAGATCAACAACTTTGTCTAAGTTAGTTTGAGTAGCAACTACAGTATTGACTAATGTTTCATTATGGTTCTGACCACATTCCCAAGGCATACAGTTGCCGTCGTCGCTTCGAGTTCCGCCCGCGATTATAGCCAACTCTTTTTCAGAAAGATCAACGATTTTTTGTGATTCAGGTTGAGACGCATCTGTTACAGTTTCATTGTGGTTTGAGCCACACATCCAAGGAAGGCAACTACCGTCATCTTGCATTCCGCCTGTGATCGTGGGCAAGTCTTTTTCGGACAGGCAAACGGTGGTTGATGATTCAGGTTGAGACACATCCGCATTCATTACGATTTCATTGTGATTGCCACCACAGGCCCACCGAGGGCACTCACTACCACCCTGAGTACCGGCTGAGATCATCTCTAGATTATTCTCGCTAATTTCAAAAGGCTTCTGGGGCTTGAAGTAAGTAACAGGTACCACCGTTTCATTAGCCAGTAAGGAACTGTATTCTGTATTCTGTATTCTGTGTTCTACCCTTGGGAGAACGTCCTGCTTTGAGTTGATCCCCCTCATCACTTCATTATGATTATGACCACATTCCCAAGGCATAAAGTTTTCATCACTTTGTGAACCTGCTGAGATACTAGTCAGTTCTTCTGTAGAAAGTTCAACCCTTTTGTCTGATTTGGCATTGAAAACAGCTTCAGTATTACTCATCGTTTCATTATGATTATGACCACAGTCCCAGGGGTTACAGCCACCTCCGTCGCCTCGTGTTCCTCCCGCAATCTTAGCTAAATCTTTTGCAGAGAGGTCAACAACTTTATCTAATTTAGTTTGAGTGGCGACTACAGTATCGGTCATCGTTTCATTGTGATTTTGGCCGCAGTCCCAAGGTAGACAGCCTCCGTCGCCTTGTGTTCCGCCTGAGATCGCAGCCAAATCTTTTTCAGAGAGATCAACGATTGTTTGTGATTCAGGTTGAGCCGTATTCGTTACGATTTCATTATGATTTAAGCCACACATCCAAGGAGGGCACCCACCGTCGTCTTGTATTCCACCTATGATCGCTTCCAAATCCTCTTTACTCGTTTCAATAACCTTTGACATTGGCAGTTGAAAGGCTGCTTGAGAATGTGGTTTTAAGGTTTTTGTGGATTCGTATTTTTTGTAAGCTAACATTTTTCTCCGTAGAAGTTGTTCCTGTAAATTGACAATGTTCTAGGCCGTACGATGCTGATTTTGTATTCGTCGAGTACTGGCTACTTGTTGGGCTGCCTCAACAGTGGAGATATTGGTATCTCTAGCACAATTGAAAATCTCTAATAATGTGTCATAAATACCATGAATATGATTATTGACCCTAGCTGTTTGATACCCAATTAATTCATGGTAGACATTGATCAGTCCACCCGCATTAATGACAAAATCAGGGCAATAAAGAATTTCTTGCTGCTTAAGTAATGCTGCATCTCGATCTGTATTTGCTAGCTGGTTGTTTGCACAACCGGCAATAATCGGGGCTTTGATGCTTGGTAATGTAGATTGATTAATTACACCACCTAATGCACAAGGTGAAAAGACATCAACGTCTAGTGCTGTTATTTGGCTGGCGGGAACAACGGTCGCTTGATAGCGCTGTTGTATCCAGGCCGTTTTTTGGCTATCTAAATCACTCACAAAAAGCTGAGCGCCCTGTTCTGATAGATAATGACAGAGGGCCTGGCCCACATTGCCTAAGCCTTGCACTGCGACTTTTAAGCCTTTAAGCGTTGGTGACTGCCACCGAAATTCCACTGCTGCTGTGATGCCCAGTAGAACACCTTGAGCGGTTGCGATCGCAGGCCCTCCTCCTTTTTCGTGTACCCCGACCACATGATTCGTGATCTGATTCATGGTACGCACATCTTGAGCACTCAGGTTAACGTCTTGCCCAGTGACAAATCGACCACCCAGGCTATCGACAAAGCGAGCGTAGGCTTTGAGTAAGGCGTCTGTTTTGGCTTCAGGATGGGTAATAATGACACCCTTAGCCCCCCCGACCGGAATATTGGCACAAGTGGCCTTATCGGTCATGCTTCGACTCAGACGCAAAACGTCTTGCAGGGCATTGGCTTCATCGGTATAGGGCCAGAGACGCGTAGCCCCCATAGCTCGCCCAGGTGTGGTGTCGTGTAAGGCGATGATGGCTTTGAGCCCTGTGGCGCTATCGTGACAGTACAAAACCTGTTCGTGATCTGAACTTTGAATTGTTTGAAAAAGTTCCATGCTTGTGAGTCCTTGATGCAAATGACAGTTAACAATTGCTGAGCTTGTTAAGCGTGGGCACAAATCAGTGAAACCAGTGGCACACCGTTATAGTCAAAGTTGAGGTAGTGATCAGCATGCGTTTGAATAGTGAATATGGACGAGTTGAACAGGTCATCAATGTAGGGGAGTTTCAATGTGTAACCGCTCTGTTTCAGTCGATTAACCCAGGATTGAGCGGTTTCGTGACGTTCAATGCGGGCCGTGTTATCAGCTTTGAGAACATCGACCACTTCGCGACCAAAGAAACAAGTTTTTAAACCAGCTTTGCTTTGCTGATCGATTGCCAGGGCATCGATCATTTTAAAGACATTACTGTAATGACGCCAGCAGTTTTGAAACCGAATGCGGAAGTCTGACTCCAGGTGATCGGTATTGGGCTCCGCCAATACAATGAGTGTTGGATTGAGCTGATGCAATCGCTGTAGCATCACTGTTCGTACATCTTGTCCGGCTTGATCGCGAATATGATGCAAGGCAAACGAAGCGTTGATAATTGGACTATCACATCGATCTCTCAGGTGTTGCCAATCTTGATTATCGAGATTTTCAATACCGTTGCAAAATTCGGTAAAGGTGACCTCTAGCTCTAGCTGCTGGGCGGCTGTTGCGATCGCTTGTTTAGCCAAAGATAAACTTTCTTCTGAGGGTTCTATACCGATAATGTGAATCCGTTGGAGTCTTCTAGCCCGATTGGCTAGCTGGTGAAGCAGTGCAACCATTTGCCTCCCGGTACCAATGCCAATGTCAACCAGGGTGATCTCATCACGTCCATCGCAGGCATCGATGAGTAAGCCTATTGCCAGTTGGCTGATCAATGAGACTAAAGGTACTTGGTTCGCTAGCAGATTAAATAGTTGAATTTGAGGAATTTCATAGGGTTTTAGATAAAGGTTGGCTTTGTCGGCCACCTCATCGGAGAGATGCTCTGCCAGAGCACGGGCAAAAATTAAGTGAGTGATCGCATCGGAGTCAGTGGAGCTATTGATAGTATCCAACAGTTGGTTTAACTGCTGTTGTGCTGTTTGCATTCTTTGTTGCGCAATCAAATCCACAATGTTGAAAAGTTGGGCCTGGTTACAACTTGCTTGAGTATGGCTAGTAATGGGTGTGGGTTCAATCAGAGAATTCTCTAACAGCATCCCCAAACGAACACCGGTAGTCAGTGTTTGTTTCTTACGATTAGGGTCCATCAGTGTACCTCTTTCAATTTGTTTTATGTTTTCTAGTTCAATGGGGATAATAAATATCGTTCTAGATATTTCAACCTATCAGACCTATTATTTTTAGGGTCACAGCAATCCCCACTTGCCCCCTTTAAATCGACAGCGATTCTGAGGAGAGTCACCCCCAGTCTCTCTACACACCAGTTTGCTGCCCAGATTGACTTGAATAAATCCATCAGAGCGAGTTCTTATCTGGCTGAACTGAGCCGGAATAACAGATTTGCCTGTGTTATCAATATAGCCAAACCAGCCATCAACCTCCATCACAGCCAGGCCATTGACAAACGATGGTAGTGGTGTGTTGCGACCTGTCTTGGGTCGAGGAAACTGGGAATAAAAAGCTATATCTCCATTTTTATCAATATAGTATTCCTTGTCACCAGCCCGCACAGCCGCCAGGCCTTCTGAAAAAGGGAGTGCCCAATCAAACTGGGGGGCAATCACTGGGTTCCCAGCGCTGTCAATATAGCCATATTTTCCAGCTTGAAAAACAAGGGCCCGGTTTTCCGAGAAATCACATGTGGACGATAACCGTTTATATCTGTCATAGACGACATCGTACTGGGCCGGGATAACAAGATTGTAGTCACGATCGATGAAGCCCTGTTTGTCACCGATTCTGACGGCAGCTAATTCCTCAGAAAATGGACGAATATCATTAAATTCTAGTGAGAATTCTCCGTCTCGATTCAGGTAACCACATTGGCCATCCACACAGGCGCGAGCCCGTCCGTCCGCAAATGCTTCTACCCGTTCGAAAAGCGTTGAGTTAATCACCTGACCAGAGCGATCAATGCAAAGCCTCCTGCCGCCTAGAGGGGTAGTAGATTTGGTGTAAACCCAGGCTCGACCTTCTGAAAATGGATCAGCCCCCTCAAACTGAGGTTGGATGACGACAGTTCCCTTTTGGTCGATGTAGCCATATTTGGCATTGTCTGCCTGAAAGTAGGCCAGGCCTTCATGAAAGTAGCTAACCCTTCTTGTCAAGCGAATCACCATTTCCCCTGCGGTATTGATAAACCCATATTCAAAGATGCCATCGACACGTCGTTCCACTCTAGCCAGCCCATCCTCAAACGAGTCAGCTCGCCTGAATTGGGGCTCAATAATAAATTCGCCATTGCGATTGATATAGCCGTACTTTTCCCTGGGAGAATCAGGCGTTTTGATGGCGACAACCGCTCTCCCTGATTGAAATGGTTTTGCATCAATAAATTGTGGCTGAATCACCATCTCACCTGTTTTGTCGATATAGCCAATCTTGTCTCTGACTTTTACAGTGGCTAAGCCTTCAGAAAAAGATGTGTGTGGGACGGTGTCTAGAGAGATTTGTAAGGTGCCCTCAAGATCAATGAACCCAGATTTGTCGCTAGAGAAAACCCTGGCCAGACCTTCACTGAAGGTATCAATGCTCGAAAACTCTGGTGAGACTGTTATATGGCTATCGGCATCACTTGCTAAGGGGGGGGCAGGCACAATATAAGTATCCGGTACTGAATAAATCCTCAGCGCGCGGCACAGTAGAGTTGTGAGTTCACCACGGGTAATGGTTTGGTTAGGCCGTAGTTGTCGCACCTGGGGGTAGTTAATGATTAAGCGCTGCTGGGTTGCAGCTGCGATCGCATCCACCGCATAATCAGGAATCTCTGAGACATCATCAAAATATTGCGTTAATAGAGTATCTCCCTGCTCTGGCACCGGGTAGCGTAACCCACTAGCCATTGCGGCAATTACCTGTACCCTGGGCATGGGAGCATCCGGCTTAAATAACTGCTCCGGATAACCCACTAAAAATCCTCTTTGATAGGCAAACTGAATCGCTCCAAATGCCCAATGCTCATCTGGGACATCTTTAAAGCGCATAAAATCGCGAACATTATCCAGATAAGGAAAGATCCTGTTGATCAGGGCCGAAAATTCCGCACGACTTATTGTTCGTTCTGGCCGAAAGCTACCATCGGGATAGCCCTCAACCAGGTTACGTTGGCTGAGCTGGTTGATAGAGGGTTGGGTCCAATGATTTTGGATGTCTGGGAAGTTAGCTGACATGAACAGTTCTCTCTTAAACGTATTATGCTGAATAGGTAGTGACCAGGGTGATGTTGCTATGGGACAGGCTGCTATGCTGTTTCTCTATTTGATTAAAAATGAACTCACTGTAATCTGCGAGATTGTCGAGACCAACCAGATTAAGCACAATCTCAATTGCCAGCCAAATCAAGAGTTTTATAAAAAATGTTTCTAAGTTTATCGACATAGACCTGACCCGCTGTTGTCAATTGCTTTATGCTTAACAATAAAGCTGATGCTGGCAGCTGTCGTTACAGTAAACGTCAGGTCTTTTGACGGTGATAATTGTCTGTTTTTATGTATAGTCTGATAATGTCAGGGGTAGATCTTACTCTGCCGCAGGGACATAACATTGAATCCGCTGGACTAGTGACTCACGGCTAGCGCTCTCTTCAATTGTCTCAGCCACGTCAATCGCTTGGTCAATGTAGCCTGCTCGGGCATAGTCAAGGGCGATAGTTGTCAAAAAGTCACTTCGCAGTGAAAATGTCGTCCATTTTGGCATTTGAGTAGGATCAGACGGGTTGTCAATCGTCTGGGCAGTGTCAAAGGCTAGGGCCAGGGTTTCCAGCAAGCGGGTGCGCTGCCCGGTGCGATTAAAATGTTCGGCCAGCCTATAGATGGCATCAGTTTTCTCCTCTGGAGACGGTATGGCTTGGATAACGTCAGAGGCTACGGCGTAGCGTTTAGCGGGAATGGCCCAACTCAATACTTGTTGCAAATGTCCTAAACGCTTTGGTGTATCAATTGCTTGCACCACCTCAAGGGCTACTTCGTATTGCCCTGCTGTCAGATATTGTATAACCATCCCGCTCAATAACTGGTCCACCATATGTATGCTGTCCGGATCGCTCCCATGCTCTAGAGACGCATCGGTTTGTAGCTGTTGCAATGCTTGTTGGCGCAGATCTGTTGCCTGTTCGGTAAGACCCAGCTGAACAGACTGAATAGACAGCTCCGTCAAGGCTTGAATGTGGGCTCCAGATATGGCAAATGAGGTGCTATGGAATAGGTCCATGGCTTGCTCCAATACGTCCATGGCGGCATCGGTTTGGTCTGCCTCAACATAGGCATTAACCATGGCGGTCAAGGTGCTGATACGGCTACTAGGGTCTGTGATCATGGCAGCTGTATGTAACCCACGGGGAGAGTCACCTGCCTGAATATAGGCTACGGCAATGCGATGTAAGCCAAGATCTTTATCACTGGTCTGATAGGTAGGTATGGCTGCGATCGCACGAAAAGCCACCCCATAGTCGCCTGCTGCAACAGCTTCCTCAATAAAAACATTCAACCGGCTACTGAGCTCATGGGAGTGACCGTGAAATCCTAGGATTGCCTGCAAGGCCAGTCCATAGCGTTGTGCCTTGATATAGTTGTTATAGACCCTGGCTTGCAGGGCATAGTAGTCTTCGGTGTCTAGCGCCTGGACGGTGGCAATTACCTGAGAAAGCACCTGCGCAGCATTTGCAGGCCTCCCAATCTCAACATATTGGGAGGCGATACCGGCCAGTGCTGTAACCTGGGCGTTACTATCCACAATGGTTGATGCAACTGTAAGCGCTGCATCGGGTTGACCGGCCCTGGCATAGGCCAGACTAGTCTGCGCCAGAGCCGAGTCGCGACTCGGCTCATTAGACTCTGTTTGGGCAACGGCAATGGCACGATTGAACAATCTCTCTGCCTGCTCGATTTGATTAGCCTGGGCATAGGCACCTGCCACCGTGGCCAGCATTTTGGCCTGAGAAGTTGGGTGCTCAATGGTCTCTGCCATCTGGAGCGCGAGGCCAGACTGACCGATTTGTAGATAATGTTCTACCAGAATTGAGAGCGCAGTCCCCTGGAATAACACATCTGGAATCTGTTGCGCTGCGTCAAAGGCGCGATCAAGGGCATTCGCCTCAACATAGCCGGTCACAATTGGCACGATCTGAGCCGATGGATTAACGCCGACTACTGAGTTGTCAGAGGGGATTACCTCGGCTGCCTGAAGTGCCTGGGAAAGAACAATGAGTGCCTGATCGCGCTCTTGAAGCATCAGATATTCTTGAGCTATGCGGGGCAACAACAGAGTTTTATATGTGGGTGCGACTAAACCGGTGTTAGCTTTGGATTGGGCCTGATGCAGTATGGCCAAAGCTTGTTCAGGGTGTTGTAATTGGCGGTGGGCTTTGGCAATTTCTGTTAATTCTGCAGCTTGTAAGGCAGCGGCATTTTCCGTTAGAGAATGGGTTACCTGGAGAACCTGAGCAAGTAAATTGTTTACTTTATCTGTCTGTCCATCGGCCATGGCCTGGGTAACAATGGCTGGCAATAGGGGGCGCTTGAACTCTCCCCGGATGATCTCCCCCGCTAAAATATCGCCATAGATGCGTTCAGCGAATATCTGAGCTTTTAGATAATCATCTTCGATAGCGTCTATGGCAAGTAGCAGTTGGCTGAAGGTTTGAATGGACTGTTCGATTCGGTTAGAGCGTCGGGCATAATCAGCCTGTTCCTCAAGATTATAAATCACCCTTTGTAGGTTGAAATTTTGTTCTGCCCTACAGTCAAGCACATGTTCAGAACTGGTGTGGATAGTCTCCTGTGACAGGGTTATCGTACTCAAAGGTCCCAGGAGTAAAAGCAGGCTGAGGGAGCTGGTCAACCGTCGAGATAGTTGAATTAATTGTTTGTTTATAGACCTGTTGATACGGTTAGTTTTAAACATAGATAGGATACTTTTGATTTCGGACGGGTTGAACAGTATGATCTTGCTGTTTGTTATAGTTGGGACAGATGCGATCTCATCGTTAACCCGTAGGTTGGGTTGACATTTCCCTTGCCACTCCACCAAACCCTTTTGCTCTCGAAAACCCAACGTTGACAAAGCCTCTCGCCATCTCAAAAATACCACCCTCAATGGATAACACCATTGGCGACGGGATCGTTTTATGGGCGAAAAATGTTGAAACGTTGGGTTAATGGGAGATTTCGCAGGGAGTGAAAGATATTGGAGGAGGGGTAACCCAACCTACGAGGTTTCATAATTGGTAGGAATAGCGATCGCATCTAATTCAAATGATTGTATCGGATGCGATCGCATAACTTCAGAAGAGATATCGTAGTGGGTTAATCAGTAATAGGCTCATCATCTTCTTTGCCTCGACCACCAGAGATAAGAGCTAGGTCCTCATCAGAGAGTTTTTGGATAGACTCTGTAGGGAGCGTAGTCTGAAACTGTACAGGATTTGTGTTTTTCATGAGTATGTTTTCTTGTGTAATAAACAACTTGGTTTCGAGAATAATGATCGCACCCAGACTAACAGTTGCTTGACTGCGATCGCACTACTTCAACAGAGATATCGTAATGAATTAACCTTCACCTATAGGTTCATCATCTTCTTTGCCTCGGCCACCAGCGATCAGAGCCAGGTCCTCATCAGAGAGTTTTTGGATAGGCTCTGTAGGGAGCGTAGTCTGTTGAGATTGTTTGGTTTGTAGATTTTTCATGGGAGTTATGTCTAATGTAATCAACAATGGGCTAACGATTCGTTAGCTGAGATCAGCAAAAATGTTGTTCTTGCCATCTCATATCACTACTGTAAGCAGCCTGATCTCGATTGTCATTACAGAAAAAGTCTGGTATTTTGTAAAAGCTGTTGGAGAATGTCAGTGGGCAAAATGTTGGATTGTTGAGTTGATGGGAGATTTCGTAGAGAGTGAAAGGTATTGGAGAAGAATTAACCTAACCTACGAGAATCCAAACCTTATCCCCCAACCCACTCCCGCAAAATCGGCATCAAAAACGTAATCGGAGCCCGTTCCTCCACCGTCACCCGTGCCGTCAACGTCGTTCCCAACGTCAACGATTCCTCAGGCCCTAGAGAAGACGACCAACCATAGCCACTCGATGTCTCCCCATCCGTTTCCAGCTCCACCGTCACCGCCAGATGCCCACTCCCTGACGCCATTAGCGTATCCACCATCTCCGGATTACCCACCGTTGCAACTGCCCCCTCACGAGACACCGGCAATGGCGACACCGCTGTTACCACACCCCGAATACTGCCAAACCTTTCACGCTTCACCGTATCCGGCGTTACCATAATCTCCATCCCCGGTTGAATCCGTTTCCCCTGGGCCACCGCAAAATAAATCACCCCAGTGTCTGGTAATGTCTGGTCTGGATCCATCGCCTGCAACCGCCCCAGGGCCATCCCTGGGGTCACTACCTGTCCAGCTGTGGCCGTGGTCTCCACAATACAGCCCGCCTGGGGACTCCTAATTTCACTATTTTCAGTCACCTGTCGCTGCAGCTGAGCAATCTGTTGTTCTCCTGCCTGGATCTCTTGTTCATACTGTTGCACTACTGTCAGATTATCCTGTTCCAGCTGTTTTTCCTGGGTCTCCAGAGCCTGTAAATTTGCCTGCACCTGGGAAATCTGATTCAGATTATCTAAATGCTGTTGCCGGGCCTCCACCATTTGTAAGTCTAATTGCTGTAGCTGAGCCCTCAGATCCCCCAACCGATGTAGATTTTGCCGATGATCTTGCTCCGCCTGTAACACCATATCCGGTGCCACCGCTCCGGCCTTAGCTAAGGCCTGACGACTCTGGAGCCGCTGTTCTAAAACTGGTGTGAGTTCCTGGGTATCCTGTAGCTGCTGTTGTAAATTAGCCCGCTGTTGCTCCAGTGCCAAAATGCCCTGATGGTTTAGTACTGGCGTTAACGATTCTACATTACTTAGCTGTTGCGTCAGCCCCAAACGCTGGGTTGCCATTTCTGCCCGAGCCAACCCTGTTCTCTGGGTGCGCACCAGCTCGGCCTGATAAAACTGCTGTTGCAACTGGGTATGTTTCTTCTGTTGTTGCTCCAGCTGCTGATTCAGGCCCGTTGGGTTAATGGTGGCCAGCAACTCTCCTTTAGTTACACATTGTCCTGCCGTAATTGGCAAAGACTCTAGCTGCCCTGAAATGGGAGACTGCAGGGGGACCACCTGATGAGGGTCCAGTAAAATCCCCTGACCGTTCACCGTCATCGGCATTTTACCCAACAGACTCCAGGCTGCTCCCGCGCCTAGTAGTAGCGTCATCATGCCCAGCGGAAGCCAGTCTTTGGGTTTGACTAGCTGAATCGCCTGATCTAGTTTTTCAGGAGACTGTAGGCGCTCTAGAGATTGTTTGCGGAAGAGGTGGGTGTTTTGTTCAAGCATGGAAGTGTGGGGGAGTAGGGGTGTGGATGGGTGAGAGGGTGGATGGGTGAGAGGGTGGGTGAGGTTTAGAGCGTTTCATCCTTTCGCCTTCCGCCTTCCGCCTTTGCTTCAGGTGAGTTGTCGACTCATAAGGACCTGAAACAATCCTGGCTGCTGCGATAATTCTTCAAAACTGCCCTGCTGTATAATCTGGCCTTTGTCTAACACATAAATACGATCAGCATGGCGGATAGTGCTGAGGCGATGCGCGATCGCAACCCGAGTAATTTTCAACTGTTCTAAATTTTGGCGTACTGTTGCCTGGGTACAATTGTCTAGAGCGCTGGTAGCTTCGTCTAGTAACAAAATTTTAGGTTGCAAAATCAAGGCACGGGCAATCAGTAGCCGCTGTCGCTGTCCGCCTGAGAGATTGGCTCCTGCGGCGGAAACGTGGGTATGTAGCCCCATGGGCATGGCCTCAATATCCTCTGCTAGACCTGCTAGTCGAGCTGCCTGCCAAACATCTTGACGGGTTGCTAGAGAGCCCGCTGCAATATTGTCAAAAATAGACCCGCTATTAATATGGCCGTTTTGTAGCACCACGCCTAACTGTCGTCGCACGGCGGCTACATCCAGGCCAGATAGGGCTTGGTGGTCGTAAAAGACACCGCCCGACTCGGGCCATTCAAACCCCAGCATCAGGCGCAGTAGTGTGGACTTTCCACTGCCGGAGGGACCGACAATGGCAATAAATTCTCCTGGTTTTGCTTCCAGGGTGATTCGGTCTAAGATTAGTGGACCATCGGCACAATAGCGAAAGGTCACACGGTCTAAAAATAAATGCCCGGTCAGTTCACCAGGGTGGGCTTTAGTGTTATTCACCTCAGGTTCAGCCTGCAAAATCGGTTGGGTGCGCTCCCACAGAATACCGGCCTCCAACAGTTGTAACAGGGCTTCACTTAAGTCGGTGGTGCCGCCAATAAACATGCCAAAGGCGGTATTAAAGGCTAGAAATGCTCCTGTAGAGAGGGTATTGGTGGCACCCACTTCTGTTGTCTGTAGGCTAGCCACGGCGATAAAAAATAAGATTAAACTCAGGCTGGGTAAGGTCTGATTAAAGACTCGCAAATAATCTTCTAAACGTTGACTATCGAGGGTGAGTTTTAGCCGTTGTCGATATTGGCTAGCCCAGTAGGCAAAGGCCCGATGTTCCGCCCCGGCTACCCGAATTTTGGCAATGCCTTCCATAATTTGAACCATGGTGCCAAATAGGTCTCCTTCGAGCTGTTTTAAGGCTCGAAATTTGTGACTAATGGGTAAGCGAATCAGGTTTGTAATCACAAACGAGATCAGGGCTAATGCCATGGCTAATAAGGCCAGTCGGGCGTTATAGACAAACAGGATGCCGCCATTTAGCAGGGCAAAGAGACCGGTTAAAAAAGTGGATAGGGTGGCCCCTCCTAATCGATGACGAATTTGGCTGATGGCTAACACCCGATTCTTTAAATCACCGCTGGTATAGTTCCGAAAAAAAGCGGGCTGTAGCTTTAATAGTCGGTCCCATAGGGCAGACTGGGTGGCTGTATCCAGACTATTCTGAAACCGCAGTAGGGCAACTCTTTGCACGCGCTGAAAGACGACAATACCAAGGCTGGCCAGGAGGAGACCAGCACCCAGCTGAAAAAGCAGGTTGCGATCGCTATTGGGAATAGCCTGGTCGATTAATAGACCGGTGGCTACTGGAGTCAACACTCCCAGCAATGCCATAATTAGACCGCTGCCTGCAATGGTGAGGAGCGCAGATTGTTGTCCCCGCAGGGCAAATTTCAACACATCCCAACCGCGCATTACTCGATCTGGAAAGGACCGGTACAAGATATAGGCGATGGGATCAATTTGTTGGGCCTGAGTGGCTGTCAAGGGGATGTGTCTTTGCAGCTGTGGATCGAATATCTGATAACGGCCAGGGCGGATGGGTAACAAGGCCACGGGGTGTTGGTCCATGCTACCCAGCAGTGGTCCTAAATCAGCCTGCCACCAGCCAGGCTCTAACTGGACCTGACGAATATGGATCCGAGAGGCAGTTGCGATCGCGGCTGGCGATGCTATCTGGACTTTAGGTGGATGAATGTCGATGCCCAATGCGTGGCCCACGGCTCCTGCTGCTGCCAGCCAGGGATTATCTACACTGGGTAGTGCAAACCTGACACTGGTATCTGGCTTGACTAGAACCGAGGCGAGATCATTGAGGGCCTGGGTTTGGATATTAAGGTCATAGGGGTCGGTGGAGGGGGGGGCGCATTGAGAGCCCGCAGAATACTGTGGTTTGGGAGACTGTTCTGAAACAGGTAACTGGCACGACTGGGGCATCAGCATACTCAATCCTTCTTCCATCGGCTACAGTTTGATGTTACGGAAGAAGGATGAGGCTCATCCTTCTCCCATCAGCTATAGTTTGATGCTACGGAAGAAGGATGAGGCTGTCGTTACAGCAAATGTCAGCTCTTTGAGTAATGCTGATGTCAGCAAATGTCAGGTGGGTTCAGACAGTGGTGGTATAACTCACCTGTAAATCTCGCTGATTGCGAACAGAGCTGATGTCAGTATGTTCATCACTGTTGGTCATACAGGCTTACATGTTTAGATGGGTTAGACAAAGTCGTTTTTTTCAACTAATCACGCTGATCGAAGCCAGCCAGCCATATAAGATTCTTTCTGCTACGGCACCCGTCCCGGCAAATGCTTCGAAGAATCCAGTGAATGTATGGGTCACATCTTGCCCAGGTGCAGGGCGGTTAGGGGTCGTGAATAAGTAACCGGTATAGATTTGGAGGGTAGAAGGATCGTCAGGTGCAATAATTCTCATAAAGGTAATTTGGCTCTCCTGTAATTCCCGTAGTTGTTACTAGATATAGTGTTTAGGGTGCTGGGAACCACTCATAGCCATTGATATCGAGAGAGAATCGTTGAAAGATGTGGTCTACATTAAAGATGCCATAGCATCGCCGTTTTAGAACTTTGACTCGGTTATTGAACCCTTC
>NZ_JADOES010000017.1 GCF_018739885.1 Leptothoe spongobia TAU-MAC 1115
TATTCTGGACCATGCAACAGAAGCTACCTTTGCCTGATACTATTGATGGACTTTTGTCAATGCGTAACTCCTATATCTTTAAATTGGTACCGATACGGCATCATGGCAGAAATGATTGCCGTTGGCCTAACAAGCCTTGTGGTGAAAGAGTTTAACGTTGATTGGCGAGAATAATTCTCTTTAAATCTGGGCTACGGTCACCCCTGTGCCGCCATCTGTTTGTTCGGCATTGTCAAAGCTCAGTATTTGGGGATGGCGTTTGAGAAATTCTCGGACGCCGCGTTTGAGTTTACCGGTGCCGTGGCCGTGGATAATCCAGATGGGGCCAGTGGCATGGGCAATAAAGTTTTCCAGGTCAGCTTCGGCCTCGGCTACCCGCATGCCCCTGAGGTCGATGGTGTTTTTGGAGGTGCGGACGGCGGGAGCGGTGGGTTCTTTTTTGACCACTTTGACGGTGGTGCGGCGTTTTTCGGGGGCTTTTTCAGTCGGTGTTTTGGGGGTGACGGCCTTTTGTCCGGTGAGGGATTCAATATCCTTGAGATCTACGACGGTTTTCATTAGTCCAAAGCGCACCGCCACCTTGCCGTCGGTATCCGGTTCCTCCACAACTTCGGCGGTTTGGCCCCCAAGGCCAATGAGGCGAACTTTTTCCCCCAGTTTAGGTTTGTAATTGGCAATGGCTTTCTTGGCGGGATGGTTACTGGGAGCCTGCTGTTGCTGGACGATAGTTTCCACTAATTCAGTGGCCTTTTGGGCAGCTCGGGCTGTGGGATTACCCTTTTGTAATTGACGAATGACCGTGGCAATTTCGGCCTTGGCTTCGGCTACGGCAGCTTGAATGGCTTTTTCCTGTTCCAGTTTTTGATTGAGTTCCCAGTCTTTGATGGCGGCGGCTTTGCGTTCAATGTCGGACTTGAGTGCTTCTGCCTGGGCGACGATGCCAGCGGCCTGTTCTGCTTGATCTTCCTGGCGTCTGCGCTGGGCTTCTAGACCGGCAATGACCTGGTTAACGTCGTCCTGCTTGCTCACACCCACATAGGTTTGAGCAGTATCGACTACAGCAGCATTTAACCCCAGCCGTCTGGCAATGGAGAGGGCGTTGGAGCGTCCGGGAATCCCCCACAGGAGTCGGTAGGTAGGGGATAAACTAACGTCGTCAAACTCCACCGAGGCATTTTCAAAGCGTTCGTCTTGGTACTTGAGGGCTTTGAGTTCGCCGAAGTGGGTGGTGGCGATGGTGAGGCGGGTGTGGTTGGCCAGGTGCTGGAGCAGTGCGATCGCAAGGGCACTGCCCTCCGTCGGATCGGTGCCTGCCCCCACCTCATCCAAAAGGACCAATGAATTATTTGCTGTAGAGTGGTCACTGCCCACCGATTCATCGTTGAAATTATCCGACGTTTCACTCGCTCCAATCGCATCCAAAATCCGACTTATTCGCCGAATATGACCCGAAAATGTAGATAAACTTTGCTCGATAGATTGTTCGTCACCAATATCAGCCAATACCTGATCAAACCAGGGCAATTCCACTGGTTCACGGGCCGGGACAAACAGACCGACCTTAGCCATTAGCGAGGCCAGACCCAAGGTTTTTAGCGTCACGGTCTTACCGCCCGTATTCGGCCCAGTAATCGCCACCACGCGAATGTCAGGACGCATCGTTACATCAATGGGAACCACCGTCGATCCTTCCTCGTGGCGCTGTTGCCAGACCAGGATGGGATGGCGTAGCTGTCGCAGCACAGTGCGTTCACTGGGGGCGCTAAATCGAGGCGGGTTTGCCTCTAGCCACAGGGAATAGCGAGCACGGGCTGTGGCTAGATCCAGCGTCGTGACAATGGCCATGAGCTGCTCCAGGTCTTCGCTAACGTCGGCAACCTGTGCGCTCAAGCGCTGACGAACGAGTTCTTCCTCGCGGGCTTCCTGGCGTTCTAGCTGGCGTAGCCGGTTACCAAACTCAACCACACTTTGGGGTTCGATATAGAGGGTGGCACCGCTGGTGGAGACATCGTGGACAATGCCGGGGATGGAGTCCTTTTGGGGGGCTTTGACCGGAATGACAAACCGGCCCGCCCGCTGGGTAATTAGGGTTTCTTGCAGGGCTCCGGCACTGCGCTGCATGATGCGCTGCAGCTTAGCATGGAGCGCATCATGGGTGCTTTTTAGGCTTTTGCGAATGCCAGCCAGCTTAGGATTAGCCCGGTCGGTGACCTTACCTCGATCGTCGATGCAGTGGTGGATCTCCTTTTCGAACTCTGGGTAGGTGCGGAGCTGGGCGACTAGGGCCTGGAGGACGGGAAGGTCTTCTTCCTCTTGGGCATCAATGGCCCGCCGTAGCTGGCGAGCACCAGCCAAGGTGGTGGCAATATCTAACAGTTCTTCCCCAGCCAAAATTCCCTGACGTTTGGCCCGTTCTAGGGCATCGCCTATGTCCTGGATGCCACGGAAGTTGAGGGGAGCAATGTCCTCTAGCTGATAGGTTTCGCGGGTCTGGGCCAACAGTCGCTCGCTTTCATGCTGATGCTCTGGAATACGGCCATGGCGAGCGGCAAGGGCACCCAGCTTAGTAGCGGCAAAGGTAGACCACTGCTGACATAGGCGTGGCCATTCTAATAAATCTAGGGTTTCGGACTGGATCAAGATCGGTGGAGAATTGAAAGCTTTGGGTGTAGGAGTTTTGAAACTCAAAATTAAGTTGAGTCTTAACTAACTATATAGCGTCTATCTTGGGAAGATGCTGCCTTCTTGGGAAGAAAATGCTTCCTTCTGATTTATTAATCCATCGGCCTCGGGGTAACTCTATTGATGCGAAACAGCTGCCTTTGGAGGAGCCTTGGGTTGCGATCGCAACCAATCTCATCGCCCTATTCCAATCCACCGTAGGTGATACCCAGGGTAGTCTTAACCAAAAACTTCAACAGCTCGAAGGTGAGGACACCGACTATCGGATTAAACGGGGGTTAGCTCATATTCTGCGTAGCAGTTTCAGTACGTTTGAGATTGTCAGTCCCTTAGAACCTCAGGACTTACGTCAGCGTATTTTTGCCCTAGCAGCGGTGAGGGCACCCTCTCCCGTCGCTGCCAATCAGCACCTAGAAACTCTGGCAAGTCAACTTACTCAAGAACTCGATAAGGATGTTGAGCCGATCCATATCCAGCAGGGGCTATATGCCGATCTCAAAGAAAATCGAATCCTGACCCAATTTGATGCGCCGACACCCGAGGCCTTGATCCATCGTTATAACCTGTCCCAGGTCCAGGGCATCTTTTACCGAGCCAGTCATGTGGTTCTCAACCTGCATCGCAATGATCCTGGTGAGTACAAGCTGATGTTTCGCTATCTGAAACTGTTTAGACTGATGACCTATATCGAGGGAGAAGCCGATCAAGGGTTTACCATCACTATCGATGGCCCGGCCAGTCTGTTTAAAGCGAGTACTCGCTATGGTCTAGACATTGCCAAACTTGTCCCCGCCATTTTGCATGTAACCCGATGGCACCTCAGTGCTACCTTGCAATGGAAAGACAGCTACACCAAAGCCCTGTCTGAAAAGGCCTATATCCTTGACTCAGAGTGTGATTTGGTTAGCCACTACCCACCAGGGAAACCCTATGACAGCATGGTCGAAGCCGCGTTTGCTGAGCGTTGGACTGCCCTAGTAGACAAAGGTAAAACCCAGTGGCAACTAGAGCGGGAGGTGGATCTAATCCCCATACCTGGCAGTGTTATGATTCCTGACTTCCGTCTGGTTCATCCCGATGGTCCAGTGTATTTATTGGAAATAGTTGGATATTGGCGGCCAGACTATCTGCGCAAAAAATTTGCTCAGGTACAGAAGTCAGACTGTCAAAATCTGATTTTGGCTATTTCAGAGCGGCTAAACTTAGCAAAAGCAGGTGTCGATATAAAAAGCGTACCGGCCAAAATTGTGTGGTTTAAGGACAAGCTGCAGCCCAAACCTGTGCTGACCCTTCTAGAGACGCTGGGAGAGAATACTCAACCGACGTAACAGCCGATTCTTATCTTTCTTCGTATACTTAATACGATAGTGATAGAACGCAAGGCCGCATATTGTTTAGGGCTACTACAGCCCTCCTATTTCAACCTAAACGTAGCCAAAATCATTGCTTGAAATCAACCAAATTCGTATTATTAGCTGGTTGCTTTTAATCTAGCCCTGATATCTGGGCTAACTAACACTTGAGGAACCTTACCTATTCCCTGCATTATGACCACGGTTTTGATTGTGGATGACAGTTCTACCCTAAGGGAGATGATCTCTGGTCTCCTGATCAAGGCAGGTATGACTGTTTTAGAAGCTGAAGATGGTGAAAAAGCCAAAAATATGATTACCTCACGGCCACCTGATCTGGTGGTTCTCGATATTGTTATGCCCAATATGAATGGCTATGAACTTTGCCGCTGGGTCAAGAACAATGGCCCCACAAAGGATGTACCCGTTGTAATTTGCTCATCCAAAAATGAAGAGTTTGATCGTTACTGGGGCATGAAACAGGGAGCCGATGCTTACATTGCCAAGCCATTTCGTCCGGCAGAAATGGTAGAAACCGTCAAACATCTGCTACGAGGAAGATAGCCCTACCCTAGACCGCCTAGCTGACAAAGACGTATGATTGTGCAGATTTCTGCCCATCCTACAATTTTTATCAGTTTTTCCCATGGCAATTCAGCTGCGGATCCACGTTCCCCCTCACCCATTAATCAAGCATTGGCTCGGTGTTTTACGGGACGTTAACACCCCCTCTGCTGTATTTCGTAGTGCCATGACTGAAATTGGTCGTTGGTTAACCTACGAAGCAATTCGTAATGACTGGTTACCTACCGTCGATGTCACTGTAGAAACGCCCTTAGCCCCCTGTCCGGCCACATTTATTAATCCTGAAAAGCCGCTGATGGTAATTCCTATCTTGCGTGCAGGGTTGGCTTTGATGGAAGGGGTGCAGGCGGCATTGCCTACAGCTTCGGTTTATCACCTTGGATTTGCTCGCAATGAGGAAACGCTTGAAGCTACCTGCTATTTAAATAAGCTGCCTGAGCAGATTGATCCTGAGACCCGTATATTGATTAGTGAGCCAATGCTGGCAACGGGCGGTACAATGATGGCCACTATGGCAGAATTAGTGAAGCGTGGTGTGGATCCGTCTCTGGTTAGGATTGTCTCAGTGGTCACAGCTCCCCCAGCGTTGCAGAAACTTGCTGAGGCTTACCCGCAGCTCGTGATTTATGCGGGCATCATTGACGAAGGTCTAGATGGAAACGGCTTTATCGTGCCAGGTCTGGGAGATGCTGGGGATCGTACATTCGGTACTAATTAAATTGAGTACTAATAACTAGAGTTATTGATATTAATCACCTCACACACCATGAGTCAGTCAAGCAACTTCTCCAATGGATTTTTTTTAGGAGCCCTGTTGGGCGGTTTAGTTGGCGGTGTAGCAGGCGTATTAGCCGCTAATCGTATTAGTCATACAGATGCCGATGATAATGTAAACCTTAGTCAGCTATCGGAAGACATTAGTCAAAATTTGGCTGATATGAGCAGTGATGAGCGTATGGAAGTTGCTCGTCGGGGGCTTGAGGATAAAATTTCTGAACTCAATGCCGCTATTGAAGAAGTCCGTCTGCAGCTTGGTAGTACCAATGGCCATGTAACAGACTATGAAACGTCAACCATCGATTCATAATCGATTCATAAAAGACTTAGGTGATTTTTTACGGTTAGAAAACCATCAGTTACACTAAAAATATAGATCTTAGCGTTGTAACCTAAACTTTCATACGGTGAAATACCCATGCTTGAATTAGTTCTTCGGTCGTTAGCCACGTTTCTTGGTATTTACGGTGCCTTGTTGATTATACGAGTGCTGCTAACGTGGTTCCCTAGTGTGGACTGGAGTAATCCTGCGTTTTCTACTTTAAGTCAGATTACAGATCCCTATCTAAATCTGTTTCGCTCGGTTATCCCTCCCTTAGGCGGTCTGGATTTTTCGGCGATGCTGGCTATCTTTTTGCTTTTCTTTGTTCAAGATCAGTTGGAGTCGGTCGCTAGAGTACTTGCTACAAGCTATATGTCTGCTTCAGCTTTCTAGAGATAAAGAAAGTCGTTAAATTGATATAAAAACGAGTCGGCAACGTGCATTGCCGACTCGTTTTTGGTTTGGATTGTTAGTCTTACTCTATTCGTCCCTGACGTCGCACTTTGCCGACAAATCCAGAGGCCTTGAAGTTCTTTAACTTTAACGGTGGTGGCTGATTTGCCGCTATCGACACACGAATTTCGAAGTCGCTTTTGCCGGGAGGAACGTAGTCTACTCCCCCTAGCCGCCCTCGGTTTTGCATGACTGGATTGTTGTTCTTGTCATAGATGCGACCAAAGATATCGGCATTGAGGATGGGTTTGCCAGAGTTATTGGTCAGGGTACCGGTGACCAAGTAGCAGGTGGCTTTGCCTAAACTGCCTGCATCAACAATGCCTTCTGCGTATTCTGCAGGGCAGTTGTCATAGGCAAGATTGGATACATCTAATGGTGTCATCGCATGGGCTGGAGCGGCTATTAGCCCGAAACACATAATTAGAAATGCGACGAGGGTTGCACGAAAAGCCATGGGAAGAATCAGGATAGGTTTGCGATCGCATTAGTTTGCAACAGACTGCCCCATGGGCGTGAGTGCAACTAACCTATGGCTATGGTAACGGGTCTATGGTGTCAAAAAAACATGAAAATTAGCGAGGCATGCACCCGATGTATCAGGAAATGTGCGTGCCTCGCTTGAGCATAAGATAATTATGGCAAATGATGAGCTAATGCTGTTAAATGGCCTCTTGCTGACGGTTGGGCAATACCCACACCAGGACGGGGGTGAGCAGAATCATGGCACAAGAGAAGCTGAGGCAGATCCAAAGACCTTCGATTTGAGCGGGAGTCATAACGGTTTCTCCAAAAGAGGTAGCGGGTTAAATTCGCAATAATAAGCACTAAACCTTACAGCGATTTCTCAGAGAATTCCCGGCAAGCGGAAGTATATGTTAGAAACCGTAAAATGTACTTTTTGACTTCAGTATGAAAGCACCAGAAAAATAGGGTTTCAGCCCTTATCTATCTAGTAGTTTGTTAACATGCAGCAACATTAAAGCTAGGTGTAGTTTACTTTGCCCGTACAAACCGATCTGTTGCCATACATCGAAGCCGTTGAATATCTTCTCGTCGAGAAATAGATAACGGTACAGTGGCTTTAATGGCCCGGACCAGTATTGCTGTATCTAGGGAGTGCTGCTCGTGAATAGCTTGATACAGGCTAGAGACAATAATTTGCTGAATCTCTGCTCCGCTAAAGCCTTCTGTCGCTTTGACCAACTCAGTCATATCAAAGTTGGCAGGGTTTTGCTGATGACGCTTGAGGTGAATGGTGAGAATGGTGGTTCGGTCTTGCTCGTCGGGTAGATCGACGAAGAAAATCTCATCAAAGCGTCCTTTCCGCAGGAGTTCTGGAGGAAGCTGAGAAATGTCATTGGCTGTGGCCACCACAAATACTTCCTGGGATTTTTCCTGAAGCCAGGTCAAAAATGAACCAAACAGTCGACGACTAAGCCCACCATCCGTATCTGCACTTTGGGCACCACCCATGGTTTTTTCAATTTCGTCGATCCACAAGACCGCTGGAGCCATTTTTTCTGCGAGGGAAACAGCCTGACGAAAGTTCTTTTCTGAGCCACCAACATACTTGTCATACAGACGTCCGGCATCCAACTTGAGCAGAGGCATCTGCCACTCACGGGCAATGGTTTTCGCCGCCAAGGATTTTCCACAACCTTGAATACCCACGATTAAAATCCCTTTGGGCGGCGTTAGGTTGAGGGCCTGGGCTTGAGGGCTAAATCCCATACGAGCTCTTGCCAACCAATGCTTTAACCTGTCAAATCCTCCCAGTTCAGCCGTGTTTTTCTCAATAGGAATATAATCCAACAGCCCGGTTTCCCGAATGATTTGCATTTTCCGCTCTAGCACGCGGCCAATGTCTTTGGCCGTAAGCTGGCCATCTTCAAGGGCGGCGTAGGCAATTACTTTTTTGGTTTGGTTGAGGGTCATACCCTGAGTCGTATTGACCAGAGTGCGCATTTCCTCAGGGCTGAGTTTGGTCTTGATGCGTCCGCGTAGAGCCTGTACCGCTTCTACAATGGCCTTATGCAGCTCGTCCTGGTCCGGCAGGGGCATGTCAAAAAAAACCGCCTCGTGAGCAATCTCCCGTGATAGGGAGACCTGCTCGCCAGAGATCAAGAGGGTGGACTGATTGTGGGCAAACTGCTGGGCCACTTCACGAAAGAGCCGGGTAACGATGACGTCATCAAAATGGGTGGCAAAGTCCTTGAACCAGTAAACGGCGCGATGGCTGATGGCCTGTACATGGCGCAGTGCATCGATCGGTTCAGCTGTATCGGTATCGACGGCGGCTCTGCTAGCGCCTGGCGGTGCATATTCATTTTTCCAACGGTTATATTGATTTCCCTCCATGCGGACCAACCCTTGGGCAATGCTCCATTCATAGACCGGTAGCTGTAGGTCAAGGGTGGCCTTGTTGATCAGGTTTTGAATGCGTTCTTCCTCAACAGTTTCTACCACGATGATGGGATGAAACGACATGACTAGGGTTTGTAGATGTCGAACGCTGGCAGCAAAGGGCATGGTTGACGATTTGGGAGGATCTTCTGGGTTCAGGATGCCCAGGTAGAGGGGAAAGGGGCGCAGGGGAAGTCGGGGCGGTAGAGTTTGGCTTCGCTCAGTTTAGAGAGAAGAGAGCTGTTGTTTGATGGGAGATTTTTACTCTTTTGTTGGACTGTTGGTTTCATTGGGGCTGGGGGTAATCGTTTGTGATAGTTTAGTTTCTTCGAGGAGAGGATCGGTGTCCTCAGGGATGCCAGCTAGGGCAGGTTTCCATGGGCGAAAATCAGGTATTTCCCAATGGTCGAGGACGTCTTTGACGAGGAGTTCTTGGAGCCAGATTTTGGCAACAACGGCTAGGGGTAGGGCTAGTACCAATCCAAGGAATCCAAAGATAGTGGCAAAACAGATTTGGGCGATCAAGGTAAATGCGGGGGGAAGAGAGATTTGACGAGCCATGACTGTGGGGGTGAGCCAGTAGCTTTCAATCTGTTGAATGATGACGTACCAGATAATCACGGGCACAATTTTCCACGGTTCTGGTGAGATCAGGGCTACGGTTGCTGGAAAGATGACGCTTAGACTCGGTCCAACGTTGGGAATAAAGTTGAGAACTCCTGCAATCAGGGCATGGGCCAATACGAGTTTGATACCCAGCAGTGCTAGTCCAACAAAACTAAGGGAGAAAATGAACACTGAGTTGAGAACAATGCCCCCCATCCAGTTGCATAGAGCAATTTCACAGTCTTGTAAAATGCCATCCGCCCTGCGTCGATAAAACGATGGTATTAGTCGCAATAGGGAGTTGCGGTAGGTGCTGGGATTCCCTAAAAACATTAGGGATAAAATCATCACTAGGAGAACCTGGAGTAATACTCGCAGTGAGGAGTTAAAGAATGAAAAGAAATTATTAAAAACATCTAGTACTGCCGAATCTGGAGAGGTGACCCAGTCTAAAAATTCGTTGAGTTCAGGAAAGCGTAGCTGGTCGGGTAGGTACGTTTCGAGCTGGGCCAGGGTTTCGGGTAATTTGCGACTGGCATCGATAATTAGGTCGATTAATAGACTAAATTGCTCCACAAACGGTGGGACCACCCCGAGAAAAAAGAGGGTGATGAGCAAAAAGGTGATGGAGAGTACGGTGGGGATGGCAAATCGGCGGGGGATACCGCTTTGCTGTAGACGCCGGGCAAGACTGTTGAGTGCGATCGCAAATACCACTGCCATAAACACCAGCAGTAAAATCGCCCGAATACTCCAAAGAATATAGAACGTCGCTAAAATGCTAATTAAGCCAATCCATTCACCAAGTTTCACAAAACACTCCTGACTATAACCACAGTATTGTTAATTAGTTATGCTGCTGAGCTGAACTATGACTTAATCTGTGATGTGCTGACAAGTAGCGACTATGACAGACTGGTCTATGCTCTAAATCAGCAGCGGCAATATTATGTCCAACTAGTTTAATACTGTGTCGAGAACGGCATAGTTGTGACTAGTTTAGAATCCCGCCTATTTTAACCAAACCCAGGGACGATAAAATCGTTATCTTGACTACACCAACCCCCCAGTGGCAGCTACCCAAGGGTGAAACGATTTCCACCGACTGGGTCAACACTGTCCAAACGATTGCCAATTTTCCGAACCCGCCAAAGCGTGCTGCTGAGCTACTTTGGCAGCGGGGTATCCGCACGGCTGAGCAGCTAACGGCATTTATTAACCCCGATGTCTACGAACCCATGCCACCTGCCTCCTTTGGTGGCGAGATGACCCAGGCGGTCGAGCGCATTCTTCAAGCCTTAGAAAATGAGGAAACGGTCACCATTTGGGGGGACTTTGATGCCGATGGCATTACTTCCACGGCAGTATTGTGGGATGGTCTACGCCAGTTTTTTCCAGCTGGGACGCTTAACTACTTTATTCCTAACCGGCTGACCGAATCCCATGGTCTTTCTGTCCATGGTTTGGATGCGATCTCGGCTGATGGGACAACGCTGGTCATTACTTGCGATAACGGTAGTACTAATCTCACAGAAATCGACCATGCTCAAACGTTGGGGATGGATGTGATCATTACCGATCACCATACCCTGCCCGATGAACGGCCAACTGTCGTCGCCATCATCAACCCACGTTACTTTGAGTCCGGGCATCCTCTAGCCCATCTATCTGGTGTTGCCGTTGCTTTTAAGCTAGTCGAAGCCTTGTATGCAAGGCTTACACCCACTCGGCCTCTTTCAGAATTGACTGATTTAGTGGCCATTGGTCTGATTGCCGATCTGGTTCAGCTGAGCGGTGACTGTCGTTATCTGGCCCAAATCGGTATTCGCCAGCTCCAGACCCATCTGAAAACGGACGCTCCCATTCGCCCTGGTGTTGCTGAGCTACTAAAGCTGTGTCGCCGTACAGGGGATCGTCCCACCGATATTTCCTTTGGCATTGGTCCCCGGATTAATGCTGTCAGCCGTATTCATGGAGATGCACAGTTTTGCGTTGACCTACTGACGAGTGAAGATGCGGACCATTGCCATAAGTTGGCTCAGCAAACTGAGTGGGCCAATACTCGTCGTAAGGCATTACAAAAAGACGTCCATACTCAGGTGACTCAGCGACTGACTGAGTTAGATATGGCTACGGTTCAGGTGATTGTACTGGCAGATGCCCAGTGGCCGACGGGGGTATTGGGCATTGTTGCAGGTCAAGTGGCTCAGGAATATGGCAAGCCCACAATTTTGTTGACCATTGATGGTGATGTTGCCCGTGGGTCAGCCCGGTCGGTGAATCGGATAGACCTCTATCAGTTAGTGACCGATCAGTCCCATTTGCTAACTAGTTTTGGGGGACATCCTTTTGCCGCTGGGATGACATTGCCGCTGGAGAATGTCAGCTTATTTGCCGATGCTCTGAATCGGCAGCTGCGGCAGGTGGGGGTAACCTCTGGGCCAACGATTACGATCGATCTAGAGGTGAGTGTTTGTGAACTAGGTAGGAACCTATTTCAGCAACTGAATTTGCTGGAGCCTTATGGTATGGGTAATCCAGTGCCTCGATTGTTAGTTCGTAATGCCTGGTTTGACAATACGTGGCATCAGAAAATTAAAGATCCGGTGTCAAAGCAGAAGCTCAGGTTTATCAAAACCCACTTTTTGCTCAAGGATGATACGGCCATAGCTGGTTTTCCAGGGCTATGGTGGGGCCATTACAAGGACGATCTGCCGATAGGCCGCTGTGATGTGGTATTAGAGTTGGACTTTAATACCTATTCTCGGCAAAAGAAGCCCCAATATGGTGGTTATGAGGTGCGGTTGCTTGATGTGCGATCGGTAGAGTCTGAGGTTGCTGCGACGGTGGCTATGCCAAAACAGCAGGTAATCGACTGTCGGGCCCAGTCTGCTAAGTCAGATTTATTGGATGCGCTGGTGGTTACCCAATGTCCAACGACTTGGCAGGAGTTGCGACCCTGGTTTCATCAGGCAACTCAGCAGCAAACACCGCTGGTATTGGCCTATGAGAATCCTGAACCGATGGCTCCGGTTGAGGTGTGGAAACGATTGGTAGGGATTGCGAAGTATCTGACGCGGACAGAAACGAGTGTGACGATGGTGGAGCTGATGACAAGGCTGGAGTTGGGGGAGGTGTCGTTGCGGGCTGGGTTAGTCGCGTTGGGCAGCTTGGGTTTTCGGGTTAGGGAGAGGGGGCTGGATGAAACTTTAGATATGGAGGGCTCCCCCCTGTCCCTCCCTATTAAGGAGGGCGGCATTAACCGAGGGGATCTGCAGTCACTATTGCCATCTACGACCATCATTTTTCTGTATGACGAGGCTTTTGCTGAGACACCAGAACAACAACAAGCAAGTTTACGTTTACTGCTGGCGAGTCTGCGAGAGGAACAATTTCAACGCAGGTATTTTTCCGATGTACCTGTGAGCGTTGCACAGACAGTGATGGAAGAATAGGTGATTAGAATTTGTGGGCACCCGATGAGGGGATTTTCTTAGGATGGATTTGTTACCAACAACTCTCTTTTGTTGTCTGATACTAAAAACCAGCTGACAGTGTCTTCGGTTTTTTCTCTAGCTATATACAGGTCAAAAGGACCAGATTCTTTCTTTTCTCGGCTGGTTAGTTGGATGATGGCTTGATAGGTACCTTGGACATGGAATAAGTCGTCTTCCTGGTCTTCTCTCAGGGTGACTTCTACCTGGCGCAGCTTCAGGTTTGGTAATTGGGGGACTTTTGGGGCCAGGTGGGTGATCAGAGCTTGCTGGGTTTGGGCCATTTTTACGGCTAAACCCCGCTCTACCACTGCCTGAGGCGGTAAGACACTAAAGGTGCTACAGGCTTGTAAAAGCAAAACTAGGCTCAGCAACCATAACCAACGTAAATGACCCATAACTACCTACCTACAGAGTTCACTATGCGAGATATCCAAATGCCCTGCAAGGGCTTCTGCCGCCTTAAAGACTTTATCTGGTAGGGATACTGCCGTTTGCATAATCAGCTTTTATACAGTATTACCGCCTCTAGTTATACTTTGGTTATACTGCTGCCGCAAGTCAAACCCAGCCTAATCTTTCGCCACTCTACCCATGGATGTCCTATCAGCCGCCCTTTGATATCACTGCAAAAATTATCAACCAGATTAGCGCTATTGCTGAGCAGGTAGGTCGATTAAATAGCCATGGGCTGAGTGCATCACCTCAATTACGTAAGCGAAACCGGATTCGGACTATCCAGGGCACCCTGGCCATCGAAGGCAATACCCTATCTCTAGAACAGGTAACTGCCATTCTAGAAGGTAAGCGCGTATTGGGTCAGCCAAGGGAAATTAGCGAAGTAAAAGGGGCGATTCGAACATACGAAGCATTAGCGGAGTGGAAAACTGCCTCAATAGAGGATTTTTTAACAGCTCACCAATATTTAATGGGTGACATTCTGACAGATGCAGGTAAATTTCGACGAGCGGGTGTCGGCATTCATAAAGAAAGCAAAGTAGTCCATGTAGCTCCACCTGCCAAACGGGTTCCTCTATTAATGTCAGATCTACTCGATTGGCTAGACCAGTCAGAAGACCATGCGTTGATTAAAAGCTGTGTATTTCACTATGAATTAGAGTTTATCCATCCATGTATGGATGGCAATGGCCGTATGGGACGACTGTGGCAGACGCTGATCTTGGGGCAGTGGAATCCGATATTCTTTCTATTGCCCATTGAGAGTGTGATTAAAGATGAACAAGAGCGCTATTACCAAACTCTAGAAAAAGCCGACCAGGCAGCCAATAGCACTGTCTTTATCGAGTTTATGTTGGAGATTATTGGTAATGCTCTAGCCCAGATAAACCAGGGGATTGATCAAGCTACCGACCAAGCTACCGACCAAGCTGCCGACCAAGTTAAGAGATTATTGGCGGTGATGGATGATAGCTATGTCACAACTCAAATACTGATGGAGCGTTTAGGGTTATCTCATCGGCCAACATTTCGAAAGAATTATTTGATTCCAGCATTGGATGCGGGACTATTAGAGATGAAATATCCTGATAAACCGCGTAGTCCGAAGCAGCAATATAGGAAACAATAGAGAGTCTGTCTAACTGCTCTCCAGCACCAAACGAAACCCAAATAGGATATGTCGCGAGTCGACAGGCCGATCATGCTGATAGGCAGCCCGACAAAAACCAGGATAATCGTCCCAGCTGCACCCCTTGAGCACAACCTTAGACTCACCTCTAGTTAAAGTGCTGGTGTACTCAAATACATTGCCAGCCATATCCTCAATGCCATAAGAACTTTGACTCAGCGGATAAGCCCCCACCTCACTTGTCCCATAGGGGCCATGCTTCGCCCAATTTGTCCCATCATCGCGCCACTCACTACCCCAAGGAAAATAGTGCCCATCCGTCCCCCGCGCTGCCTTTTCCCATTCCCACCTTGTCGGTAGTCGATATCTGACACCATCCTGACCAGACCGCCATTCTGCATAGGTTACTACATCCTCGTAAGAAACCAGCACCACTGGATAATTGTCCTCACCTACCGGATACTGCTCCTCCTGCCACAGATAAGGAACGACCTCACCGTAGTCATGCACTAAAAATCCCTGCTCCTGATACTCCTCTGCCGAAATCCCTGGTGACCGATGCCCCGTTGCCTGCACAAATGCCTGGTAGTCTGCATTGGTAATCAGGTTTTTACCCATACAAAACGATGATAGGTTCACCGTTTGCCTGACCGATTCACGTTCAAACCACCCTCGTCTCAGGTAGCCGGCCTCGGCAGCCGCCACATCCTCAGGATTATCAGCAAATCCTTCTGCACTAATGCGATAGGCGTAGTCGCGTTCGGTGCGATCGCTACCCGCAATAAACTCCCCACCACCCACAAAAGTAAATCCGGCATGAGCCTCGCAGATTGCCTGTGTGATCTCAGAAGTCGTCGGTGTAGAGCCAGACGTAATATCCTGACAGCTCAGGAGTAGTAATAGTGACAGCAGACTCCAGCGTCTACGCATTGGCGTTGCCATAGCAAGTAACTCCCCAATTAATTGCGTGCAGGATGACTTTATAGCTTAGAACGTGAGTCTGAGGATGTGCTGTGAATAGGGACAGAATGTCGAATTGGCAAGAGATAAAATCTTTAACCCTGAGCCTCAAACCTATCTTCTCTCAACTTTGCAGTCCCATCCGTCTGCAAGACCCATAGCTCCCTATGAATGACTCCATAGGCTTTATTCATTTTCCATTTTGCAGACAAAACCGCTGATGTTTCATCAATAATTTCGATCTTTGGCTCCAGGTACTCCACATCAGAAAATCCATCATCAATCAGTTTTTGCCAGAAGCCTTGGATCTTTTCATGTCCGATAAACTTACCAAAAGGCGTCGCCTCCATCGTAGCTGTTGCTTCATATTGGGCTGTACAGCCTGCAGCATCACCTGCGTTAAAAGCCATTTTCCACCGTGTACTCGCTGCATTGACAGCTGTTAACAAGGCTGAATTTTGAGAGTCGTAGCTCATTGTTTCGATTCCTTGGCTGGTTCACACTATCTAGACTATGGATTCTCAAACTCGAAAACTAGTGTCAAAATCGACTTATGTGATGTCATTTCTGACAATCTATGACTCAGCAGATAACGATCGGACTCTTGATGTACCCTGGTGCTCAGCTATCGGCGGTTTATGGGCTGATAGATTTGTTTCTTTCGACTAATCGGATAGCGATGGAGCATACCCCACGAACGGTGGAACCTCTGTTGGTAAGCCGTTGGCAGATAAATCCGAACTCAAAACGTGTAGAGGTGATAGATGGCAATGGTCCACGTCAGCTAACAGTTGTGATTATTCCACCCAATCTTGAAAGCCGAGGCACAGATGAACCAGATGCTGTTCTTCTCGACTGGTTAAAGGCGCAGCATGAAGGTGGAGCAGTGGTTTGTTCTATCTGTACAGCTGCCTTTGTCCTGGCGCGTACGGGGTTGTTGAATGGACGGCCCGCTACCACCCATTGGGCTCTGAAAGACGTGCTGGCCACTCAATTTCCTGAGGTATATGTGCAAACCGATCAAATGGTGATTGAGGATGGCGATATTATCACCGCAGGAGGGGTGACGGCTTGGATCGATCTGGGATTAAAGCTAATTGATCGGTTTTTAGGACCGTCTGTCATGTTAGCTGTGGCCCAGTTCTTTTTGATCGATCCCAATGGGCGAGAACAACGGTTTTATAGCAAGTTTGCGCCGCAGTTCTACCACGGTGATGAGGCCATACTGCGGGTGCAACACTGGTTGCAAACCCATTATAGTGAGGCGATTGCGATCGCAGATATGACGGCGGTGGCCTCCCTGGGAGAACGCACATTTCTACGGCGATTCAAAAAGGCGACAGGGATGAAACCAATTGAGTATTTGCAGGCTTTGCGAGTAGGGAAAGCAAGGGAAATGCTAGAGTTTTCGCAAACGTCGTTTAGTGAGATTGCCTGGAAAGTTGGCTATGAGGATCAGGGAGCCTTTCGGAAAGTCTTTGTTCGATTGGTGGGACTGCAGCCGGGTGAATACAGACGACGCTTTTCTGTTAGGGCAATGGCTGGCTAATGGCAATATCCCATCGTAGAATCATATGACTCTTAGCTAATAAAGTCCTCTTGGCAAATGCTGTCATCCAGCTGGATATGAACTCGGAGACGCTGTCCGGCTGAACAACGAAATGGAGGAATTTGGATATAGTTATCTTGGGTTCCTGCTTGGACTTTTTTGAGTAACTCGCCAGTTTCTGAAAGTTCCAGGGCTAGAACCACATCGCTAGGCAAGAGAGATTCGCCAGATGGATAAAGCTGAATCCGAATGTTGCGACGTTTGTCTGTTTCGATATCTACGCTGAACATCAATAACAGATCATCGGGGGCCGTATTCAAAAAGATTTTCTTGCCACAGGTGAGAACAGCTGCACCGCCAGCAATAGAACGAAACTTTAATGCAGGTGTTTGGGGCGTTAGCGTATCTAAAGATTGCCAACCGTGTTCAAAGATTTGTTCAAGCCAGTCTTCAATACTCACTAGCTTTGGATTTTGGCGCTGCTGATATAGCCGTTGTCTCCAGTGGTCATTGCTGATTAAGACTCCCCAATGGGCAAAAGGTAGAGCGAGCCTGGGGTCTGGGGTATCGATTAGCTGCTGCATCAGACTTTCAACCTGGGCAGCTGGTAAATGGGGAAGTGGTTCAGACGAGAGGGATGAGGGATGTTCTACTTGTTGTGCCACCCAAAAGGCCGAAAAATCCTGTATCAGATCGATATCATTAAGACTATAAGTACGTTGGGTAGTACTGTAAATCCCTTTGGTTTTGATCTGGGAGTGGGTTGTGTAGCCCCATAGTGCCAGCCGCTGCTCGTCCATATCGATGTAAGCGGCAATGTAGTAATCGGCCTGCCAATCTGGCAGATCAACCCATTCCTGGGGGACTTCCAGTTCTGCCGCATCGATGGTTTCGGAGAGCATGATGACAATGCGATTCTTTCCCAATTGCAAGGCCAATCCATCGACAACGTGCCAAATGTCAAAGGGCGCTGCGTGGGGAAAGGGTAAGACGTGCCAATCAAATTCTTCTTGGAACCAGGGCATCAAAGCTGCCAGTCCTAGCTGATGTAGATAGATTCGCCAGCGCACAGCTACGTCTGAGATGGATGCACTGCGCTGCCATTGAGCTGGAACGACTGGTATTTTCAGAACAGGCTGGACGGGATTTTCAAAAAATACGCTCATTCCGATACCTCTGATGGTGCTTGCGGTGATACTTGCGAATAGTGGCTTTGCAACCACTCATGGATGACCTCGCTAACATTAGCTAATATGGCGGACTCTTTGGGGATATGCAGAGTTTCTTGACTCCAGTTGACAGTGTTTAGCAATAACTGTCTCCGGATTCGACTGAGTTTCCGAGACACTTGATATTGCTGGATATCTAGCTGACGAGCAATATCTGTTTGGGTATATGTCTGCTGGTAGTACAGGGATAACAAGATTTGACTAGGTTCGTCTAATTTGGATAAGGCATTTTCCAAGACTTCCCCAATCTGTTTCATGTATTGCTGTTGTTGAGCGTAGTCCTCATCGGCAAGTAGTTGTGCCATGGGATTATCGTGCGTAGGCAGGGTATATAGTTGTTCCTCTCCAGAATCATCGTATTGGGGTTGATTGAGAGAGGTAACGATGGGGGTGAGATAGGCTCTGGCAATGGTTGCTAGCTTAATCAGCTCCATTGTCAGCTGTTGAGTATTGATATCTTGGTTGCCTATATCTATATTAGTGAGCTCTGATATAAGCTGATGGCGCATTTGGTTATAGCGTTTTGCGATCGCTTCAAATTGCTCGTCGTTGGGGGCAGGCAATCCCCGTACCAGTCTGCCTGGCTCAGGGGTGCAGATTGCCTTAAAGCATTGCCAAATCAAGATATACGGTGCTGTTTCAATAAATCCAGTCGCCAGCAAGGCTTGGGTTAGCTGGGTTTGACTCAGACGACGCAATAAACCCCAGTCACTACTGATATTGATTTCATGCTGCTGTCGTAGTTGGTCCCGAATGCAGTTGCCAAAGGCGGTATGAGCATAGGCTTTGAGGGTGCTGCCATAATCGGGGTTGTAGCCGTTAAGAATGCGGTCTACATTTGCGATCGCAATCTGAAATCCATCTGCCAGAGAACATTGCACCATAGCAAAGCGGCGGGTGACTCGGTCGGCTGCCCAATAGCAAGGTTCTTGTAAATAGGCCCAGAGATGTTTAGTGGCATGGGGATCATGCTGCTGGCGACGATACCAATGCAGGGCCCAGAACTTTTCTGAGCGGTCCGCATCATCATTTTGCAGCAGCTCTTGCTGCATATTTCTTGCCAGTCGCGGGTCAGATATCCAGGTGTCAAATCGATCCCCTGCAAACTGGATAAATGTGGAGAAGATCGCCAGAATATCGGTCCGAGAGTGCATTGCCTAACCATGAAATGACGCGTCAGTACATTGAAATGTGCAGAGCATTAGACTCCGACCCCACCATGACTTAAGGGACAAGATACTATTTAGTCCCCGTAGTTTTACTTAAAGCTACGTCTATTTTTAAGATTGCATTAACTTTGCGGTTAGCTAGTGAACAGTTAACTTAAGTTTTCCTGCGAAATTTGACTTGTTCTTGTTACAGTTTGGGGTTTTGCTATTGTGAATGCCTCTAGGGATCCACAGATTCCTAAGGCCGTTTGCCATAGTGACGATAACGCCAATAGTCCTGCAAAATCCTGTCATGGTCAAAGCACAGATTCTGAGGCAGTGCCCATAGATCAAATACTTTAAAGTTTTTGGCATCATCACCCGCTGTGGGTTCACCGGTAGCAGTGGCTAGGAATACGATACTGATCGTGTGTTTGCGTAGATCTCGGCTAGGGTCTGAATAGACGTGGAATTGTTCCAATAACTTGATGTCAAGGCCAATTTCCTCTTTGGCCTCCCGTACGGCTGCAGTTTCTACCGATTCTCCATAGTCCACAAAGCCACCGGGAAGCGCCCAGCCCAATGGTTCATTCAGCCGCTCTATTAAGATGATTGGACGGTTGGGACGATCCACTAACTCGATAATGATATCGACGGTGGGGGCAGGATTTCGATAGGTCATAAATGAGGTGAATGGCTGTTCTTAACGGGACGGTATTGCATCGAATAACCATGCTAAAGTCTACTGGCTTGGATTAGGCTTTATCAGTTTGGATGAAGGCCAAACCAGGTACAAACGCTTTGATTTATTGCCCATACCCGTTCGGACGGTGGGCATTGCCCACCCTACTACGTATCTCTTGCCATGCCATTTACCAGAGCTAGCGGTATTTTGCTTCATCCGACGTCGCTACCCGGTCGCTATGGCATTGGGGATTTGGGTCAAGCGGCTTATCAATTTGTTGATTTTCTAACTGATACTAAACAGCAGATTTGGCAAATTTTGCCCCTAGGGCCCACCGGCCATGGTAACTCTCCCTACATGTGCTATTCGGCAATGGCAGGAAATCCAATGTTGATCAACTTGGATGCTTTGGTTGAGCAGGGGTTATTGGAGATGTCAGCCCTGGCACAGGTGCCAGCGTTTTCTGCTGAGCGGGTGGAATACGACCAGGTTATTCCCTACAAATTGGAGCTACTCAAGCAGGCGGCCCATAAGTTTCAGCCTCAAGAGTCCAAGGAATTTCAAGAATTTTGCCAGGCCCAGGCATTTTGGCTAGATGACTATAGCCTGTTTATGGCGCTCAAGCATGCCAATGGGGGGGCGAGCTGGAGTGATTGGGACCCGGCGATCGCAAAACGAGATCCAGAAGCACTGGAAATTTGGCGAACTAAGCTAGCTGATGACATCTTTTTACAGAAGTATTTGCAGTTTGAATTCTGTCGCCAGTGGTTTGCCCTCAAGGCCTATGCCAATGAACGTCATATTCAAATTATTGGGGATATGCCGATCTATGTTGCGCACGATAGTGCGGATGTATGGGCTTTTCCCGAGAACTTTATGATTGATCCGGAGACGCTGCTGCCGTCTCAGATGGCGGGGGTACCGCCGGATTATTTTAGTGAGACTGGACAGTTATGGGGGAATCCCACCTACAACTGGGAAGTGCTAGAAGAAACTCAGTTTGACTGGTGGCTCAATCGGATCAAAACGTCTCTGGCTTATGTGGACCAGATTCGCATCGATCACTTTCGAGGGTTTGAATCTTTTTGGGCTGTGCCCGAAGGTGAAGAAACGGCGATGAATGGTGAATGGATCGAGGCACCAGGGGTACCCCTATTTGAACGGGTTGAGGCTGTGCTAGGCAAGCTCCCATTCTTGGCAGAAGATCTAGGGATTATCACACCCGAGGTGGAGGCGCTGCGGGATAAGTTTGATTTTCCAGGCATGAAAATTCTGCAATTTGCGTTTGGGTCTGATCATCGCAATCCCTATTTGCCGTTTAATTGCGATCGCAACTTTGTGATCTACACCGGTACCCACGACAATGACACCACCGTCGGTTGGTATGCCAGGGCTAATGATTATGAGAAACAGCGCTTAGTCAGCTATTGCGGTGGCCTCGGGCCAGAATCAGTTCACTGGGCGATGATTCGACTGGCGTTGTCATCTATCGCTAACTTAGCCATTGTGCCGTTGCAGGATCTGCTTGGGTTAGGGTCTGAAGCCCGCATGAATACCCCAGGTCTAGCAGAAGGAAATTGGGAATGGCGGTTTGATGCTTCTGCGTTAACGCCCACTGTACGCCATCAGTTCACCACCCTCACAGAATTGTATGGTCGGGCTACCAATCAGTGGCCGTAAAAGAGATCTGTCATGTTGGTCCAAGTTGCCGACGCTACTATAAAAACTTTATGAAGATAAAAAAATGGTTAACACCTAAACCAAGTTTTGATCGTGTCGATAGGGGGTAAATACTGACTCTTCAGAGATAGAGTTTGTTCTATGGGGAGCTTTTATTGTTAAAAATACTGAAAATGATCCGTCTAATCTAAGGTTTGTGGTTGCAGTATCCCTGATAGAATCCAACCATAGAGGTAATGAAGGCAACATTAATATGGCCATGGTTTCTGGCGGGCTAGCTCCTATTCAATCCTCACTACGAGTAGGTTTAGGCCGGGTCTTAATCGTTGAAGACGAAGCGCTAATCCGAGAGACGGTAGCACTGGCTTTGGCTGAAGAAGGATTTGAAATGGTGGTGGCTGATGATGGCCCCACTGCATTAGAGAAACTGCTCGGGTCAGCTGATGGTAGTAAAGATGCCATTCCAGATATTAGTCTAGTGATTTTAGATCTGATGCTGCCAGGCATGAATGGTCTAGATCTCTGTCGACTGGTACGTCATCGTGGATTGGATGTCCCCATTTTGATTCTCAGTGCCAAGGGCACAGAAATGGATCGAGTGGTTGGTCTAGAGGTGGGGGCTGATGACTATTTATCCAAGCCCTTTGGTATGCGTGAGCTGATTGCTCGCTGTCGAGCTTTACTGCGTCGCTACCGGTCCAAAGATAAGTCAGCAGAAGATACGTCTGCGCTTCGGTTTGAAGGGATTACGCTACACCCCAACGAATGTCGTGCGTTTCTGAATGATCAGGAACTTAGTCTGTCTCCTAAAGAATTCAAGATTCTAGAGCTATTTATGGGACGTCCCCGGCGTGTATGGTCCCGCGATCAGATTATTGATCGGGTGTGGGGGTACGACTTTATGGGGGACAACAAGACCGTAGATGTACACATCCGTTGGCTGCGTGAAAAGCTGGAAGAGGATCCCAGCAAGCCTAAGTATCTTAAGACAGTTCGTGGCTTTGGCTATCGGCTGGGTTAACTCGAGCATTGAAATACAACCATGGGTTGGCCATGCTCACCCTCCATCGTAGCTACTTTAAATATTCAAAAATCCTTCAAGGAAGTTTGTTAGAGTAGTCGCGAACGTTGTTTCATGCCCCCATGCCTTCGCCCAATGCAGATAGACCTCCTGAAGGTCGGCGATTTTGGAAAATTGCAGCCATTACTCTAGGGGCAGGTACCCTGATCGTCGGTACAGCAGCCTTTATCGGTGCTTGGTTGTTTATTAATAAAGGATTGACCCCGCTGCTGGAAAGGCGGTTATCCATTCTATTGGAGCGTGAGTTGGAGCTGGGAGAGCTAGAAGGACTTTCTTGGAATAGCTTGCGCGTAGGTTCTTCAAGATTGAATGCAACGGATACTGATCCTAGCTATGCAACAGCGGAGTCGGTAGAGGTTGGGTTTAACCCACTGCAGGTACTGTTTGATCGTGAACTAGATATCGATTTAAGGCTGGTTGGGGCGGCGGGATATATTGAGCAACATCCAGAAGAAGGCTGGATTGGTATTGATGTGCCAACTTTTGAGCCGCCGCCTGAAGAGCCGTTGATTAAGGTGCGGATGGATGATATTGAGGTGGTCGATAGCCAGATCACCTTAGTCCCTTTACCTGCAGACGGCGCAGCACTTGCACCATTGTTGTTGACAGATTTGAATGGTGCGGTGGGAATTGACCCGGTTGAGGTGAACGGTCAGGATAGCCAACGGATAGAATTTGATGCGATCGCCACACCCCCAAAGGGCGGCAACCTAGAATTTACAGGTGCTGTGGTACCGGTGGCCTCTGGTAATCGTGAACGACCAATCCAGCAGGAAACCAGATTAGGTATTGGTGGAGAAGGGGTGGCTGCTGAAGCCGTCATGGCCTTTTTGCTACCTACCCTGGGGCAGCAAAACTTACCTATAGCGGCGACGGCGGGTCGTGTCAGCGGCCATTGGACCATTTCCTTTTTGCCCGAGCAACCAATTACGGTGGATGGGGCAGGCAGTGTTGACAATGGCCAACTGCAGATAGCGTCGTTACCCAGTACCGGACAGTGGGGCAATACGATTGACGATATAGACATTACAGCTCGGTTTAAGGGCACCACCATTACGGTAGATAGCGCTAAGGGCAGCTACTCCGAGCTGGTGGCTGCAACGGCCACTGGTACCGTTGACTGGAATGGTGACTATGACCTGACTGCCCAAGTTACAGAGGTAGATCTCGAACAGATATTGGCGAAATCCGAGGTTGATTCCCCGCTTACCCTTAGCGGTGTCTTTGATGGCAACGTCGCGATTACGGGACCGATTCTACAGCCTGAGCTTGCTGCCAATGTGGTGGCAACTCGTCCGGTGATTGTGGATCGGGTGGTGCTGAATGAGGTGAATGCCGAGGTGGTGTTGGCCAGTGAGCGCCTTGAGAACCTGTTGGATACGATAACCGTTACCCAGGTGAGTGCCGCCCCAGAGCTAGGGGGACAGGTGACTGGTCGGGGGGTGTTGAACTTGGCGCAGTTGGCGGAGGGGGGACCACCGGATCTGAATTTTCAGGCGGAGGCGACAAATGTATCGGGGGATGCGATCGCGGCTCTCTACGATGTTGAGCAGCTGCCGGTCACGTTAGGCATCGTGGACGCGACAGCAACGATTATCGGACCACCTGATACCCTACAAACTCGCATCAATGTGCAATCTACCACTCTAGCCTATGGTGGGCAGGTTTATCCGACAACGGCCACAGCCGTTTTTGCGAACGGTGGTTTGTCTATTCCTCAGGCGCTGGTACAGGTGGGGGCAGGTACCTTGACTGGTAATGGCAAAGTTGAAAGGGATAGCTGGCAGGCCAACATCGCTGCTAGCAACATCGATCTTCAGGCCTTGGGGCTGGCCCAGTTGCCCCCAGGTAATTTCAATGCTGATGTGGCGTTGGCGGGACCGATCCAGGCAGCTTCTCTCACAAACCTACTGGCAGTGGGTAACTATAGCCTACAGTTAGCGAATGGTTCTATCCAGGGTGACGCTGAGTTGATTAACGGCAACTGGCGTACCGATGCCAACATCAATGCTCTGGGTCTGAGTCAGTTTGCTTCTCAACTCCGAGGCGATACCAGTGGTCGGGTGAGTTTGACCGGACGCATTGATGCGTTGACATTGGCAGCTCTACGGGGACAGGGTGATTTGACATTCTCATCGGGGCTGGCTGGGTTTTCGCCCCAGCTGGCTGGTTTTGATGCTCCCCTCAACAGCCGTTTTGCCTGGACGGGGCAAGAATTGCTAATTGAAGAAGCTAGTAGTGACCAATTGTTCGCACGAGGGGTGGTTTCGCCCCAGTTGGTGGGTAACCAGTTTCAGGGAATTCGTGGCTTTGCCCTCGATCTGGATGCCAAACGTTATCCATTGGCATTGCTACCTAGTCCTGTCCCGGTGGATGGTTTTGCCTCGTTTAATGGTCGGTTGGTGGGCACACCCAATGATCCCCGGCTAGATGGCACCTTGCTCCTGGAGCAGTTTGGTGTGAATCAGGTGGCTTTTGATCCGGTATTGTTGGGCCCCGTCAGCTATCAGTCTCAGGCAGGTCTAACGGTTGATTTGGATGGTCAAAGTGGTCCTGTTGCTGGTGGATTAACTGATGGCATTGCCATCAATTTTCAAACACCGCGCAATTTAGATTTTGATGTTAGCTGGCAAGGGGCGCAGGCATCTGGCCGGACCGAGGGTGATGTGCTGCGGGCTACTTTGCAAAATTTACCATTGCAGGCTTTGGGATTGCCTGGGGTGAACCGACTTGGAGGAGGCTTAAAGGGGACGCTGTCCTCCCAGGGAGAATGGGTGGTGGATCTAAATCGCCAAACCTTAGTGGGGAATGTCTTTATTGCGCAGCCAGGGTTAGGTTATATCAATGCCCAGCAGCTGACGGGACAAATTGCCTATCGTGATCGACGAGTCTTTGTAGAGCAGGGAGAGCTAATTTTTAATACATGCTCCCAGCGCTTGGTGACCGAGAGTCCTTTACCCACGTACTGTGCAGCAGGTGATGTTGCGGATAGTATCTATCGCTTTAACGGAAATATGCGGCTGGATACCCTGGCCTACAATGCCAATGTTGTTGTAGAAAATGGTGATATCAAAGATGTACTGACGGCACTTGCCATTACGGATTTTGAGGATTTAATTCAGACATTCCAGGCTCCAACCTGGTTGGAGAATCCACCACCATCTGACGCGATTCCTGGGATCTTAGCAACTCAGTCTGCTGGGAATTCTGAGGCTGCCTTACTTGAGCAGGTGCGACGTCTAGCAGAAATTCAGGAGATTCAGGCACAGGTCGCTTTGGCTGAGGCCAAGAATCCCATTCCCCCTTTGGATTTACTCGAAGGGCGGTTTAATGCCACCGTTAGCGTTAGTGGTGCTCCTCAACAGCTGCCTGAGATCAGGTTTGATCTAGATGGTGACAACTGGATGTGGGGGCAGGAGTTTGTGGCAGACCGGGTGATTGCTATTGGACAGTTGGCTAATGGCAATCTCACCCTTCAACCAGTGCGCATGGAGACGGCTTTACCCCCTGATGCTGAGGGAAATCAGCAACTGGCCTTTGTTAACTTGGCGGGTAATCTGTCGCTGGTTGAGCAGGATAGCTCTGGTTTGCAGCTGGTAGCTGAGCAACTGCCGATGGGGGCAGTGCGAGATATTTTTAATCTACCTTTGGGGTTGGATGGTCGGTTAAATGCGATCGCAAACTTTAGCGGTGGTCTAGATAACCCCACCGTTAGGGGAGATATTATCCTGGCGGATGGTCGCATTAACGACCAACCCATTGCCCAAGCAGAAGGCTTATTTTTATACGAAGATGCTCGTTTATTGCTGCTGGGTGAGTTGCTTCAAGTCGATAATACTCAGCCTCTGACGCTGGTGGGTGACATTCCCTATGCCTTTGACTTTATGACGGTGAAGCCCGCCGATGATCGCATTGCTTTGAGTCTTGATGTGGCTGATGATGGCTTAGCCCTACTCAATGTGTTAAACAACCAGGTGAGCTGGGAGTCTGGTACCGGGCAGGTATCCCTCGATATTGGCGGTACTTTAAGGCAACCTACCATCAGCGGAGTGATGGATGTGCGCGATACGGTTTTGCGATCGCCCTTGCTGCCAGATCCCCTCACTGATTTTGCTGGACGGGTTGTTTTTGAAGGCAATCAAATTATTGTCAAAGAGTTGCAAGGTCAATATGGCAATGGTCGACTGCAAGCTGCTGGAGCTGTCCCCCTGGGCTTTCCTCCCATTATCACAAATTTTGAGCTAGCGGCTTTGGGCGCTGATCCCGAGCCATTGGGCGAGGGGGAAACGGTTAATGATGAAAATGTCTCTGATGACACTGGACCGATCCCAAGTAATCCAGATGCGATTAACGGCGTTGCCCCGATAGCGCCTGTTCATCCCACTGGGGCACTAACGGTGACCTTAGACGATATTGACCTGGATCTCCGAGGGATCTATCGCGGTGGTGTTAACGGCCAGGTTGTTGTCGGTGGCAGCCTGAACCCACTGCTGGGGGGGCCTCAGCTAGGCGGGGTGGTCGAACTTGCCAACGGTCGTCTGTTTTTGCCTGAAGGTGGCAATACCTCGACATCGGCAGAACCCGAGGAGATCCCCCTATTTGTCCCCCGATTTGAAAATCTCAAAATCACCCTGGCGAAAAATATCCAAATTCAGCAGAGCAATTTGTTGAATGTCGTAGCCCAGGGTGATTTACGGATCTCCGGACCACTAAGACCATTTCGGGCTATTCAACCAGAAGGCACTATTCGCCTGCGTTCTGGGCGAATTAACCTCCTGACCACGACATTTCGTCTAGCCGGACGCAATAATATTGCGCAATTTTTTCCAGAACGGGGGATTGCTGATCCGTTTCTCGATTTGCGACTGCGTACATCCGTGGCAGAGACCCAGCAAAGTAATGTGGTCGAGGCAACAGCCTTTGCTAACTCTGAGGTTGACGATACCTCTCTCGATCCTTTCCAGGGTACCGCAGGCATAGAAACCATTCGGATCCGAGCTACTTACCAGGGCTCTGCCAGTAACTTGCTGGAGAGTTTATTCATCTCAGATAGTAGTGATACTGTCATTGAGCTTTCCAGTTCTCCACCCCGCTCCAGACGAGAAATTATTAACTTGCTCAGTGGTAGCTATGTGGCGGCCCTACAGTCAGGGCAGGGAGTGCTTAACTTCTTTGGAGGAGCCTTGCTCAATAGTCTTCAAGACTTTATTAGCACCACCCTTAACCTCAGTGAGTTTCGTCTATTTCCAGTGACTGGTGCCTCACGGTTTTCCAATGAAGATAACAGCGGCTCTACCCTGGATGTTGCCACCGAAATTGGATTTGATGTGACCGATAACATCACCCTATCCCTTGTCAAAATCTTGACCGACAGTACCCCAACCGAATTTAACCTGCGCTATCGACTGACTGATGAATTTACAATTCGGGGTACTACTAACTTCGACGATCGCAATCGAGTTTTGCTAGAGTTTGAAACGAGATTTTAAGACATGTGTTCACCATTCTGGGAAGCGTCATGAGACGACTTTCAAATTTATCAAATTGCTCGTTAATCCTTGGGAAGTGTCATGAGACGGCTTCTCATAAATTTATCAAATTGCTCGTTATCCCTGGGAATGGTGTATCTATACTGATAACTAGTCTAAGTAAACGAAATAAATTAAAGGGAAGCTCTCAAAATAATCTAGCTTACTGACCTGAATATCTTTATAAAGGGTTTTAATCCTGTCCAAAGACCTGATTGTTCCTCAAATCTTACCCATCCGCCCATTTCCTATGAATCAGCTTATATCTCGGCTTACTCGTCCTGTATTCGCTACACTACTTGCCTTGTTGGGGTGTGGTTGGACGGCCCGCGCTGTGGATGCTCAGGCCTTGCTACCCTACACGCTGCCGTTGGACGAAGAGCGGCTGACAGCAACGGGACTCACCCTGGCTCAGGAGGCGGCTCAGCTAGCGCAGTTTCAGCAGTATGACGAGGCCCTAGCTCGGATTCAGTTGGCGGCTCAACTTGCGCCTCAGGATCCACAAATTCTGGCCCTAATGGGAAGCTTGCATTTACAAGTGGGTGACAGTGCCGCTGCTGTCATGGCTTTGGAAAGTGCAAAAGCCATCGATAGTGATGATTCAACGATTTGGTTTACCTTGGGCTCGGCCTACTTTAGCGAAGCTAAATACCTACAGGCTGCGAATGCCTTAGAGAAGGGATTAGGTCTAGAACCGGGGAATTCTGGAGCTCATTTTGACCTTGGGAATGCCTATTACAAGCTCAATCGCTATCAAAAAGCCATTAATCAGTATGAAACAGCTGTTAGCTTTGACGAGCTTTTCTGGCCTGCGATTAATAATATTGGCCTTGTGCTTTATGAAATGGGTGAGCTTGAGCCAGCCATTGAGTATTGGGAACGGTCACTAGATGTGGCCGATGAAGAGCCTGAACCAACCCTAGCTATTGCAGCGGCTCGCTATGCTGCCAATATTAATCGCCCTGCTGCCATCGAGTCAGCGACAGAAGCGCTAGAGCGGGATAGCCGCTATGCCGATCTAGAATTCTTGGAGGATAATCTGTGGGGGACTCGTTTGCTCAGCGCTACCGAAGCAATGTTTAGGACGCCAGGGCTACAGGAAGTCCTGGCGGGACTTTAGGCTAGGTCTGCGCAAAACTGACCAGCAGCAGATATCGCAGATGGTCTCAACTAGCTATTAGATACCAAGAGCCCCAAAACCTCAGCAGCAGGTCTTTGGGGGGATTTGGAACCGTAAATGAAAATAAAGACTGGTTTTCTAACGACTCAAGATCTAAACTGGCTGACTTAGATGGGGGACTAGATTTCGGGATCAGGCGTTTAGAGGCTTGAATTGTCTTTACAAAGTTTGCTAGATAATTTTAATTTCACTTCTGAATACTTGGCTCAAAATAGATAGTTATTCAGAAGCTAAACCTTTGGATCATCCAGCAATTAAGAAATGTACTACCTGAAAAAATAGTAGTACATTTGAATTATTATAAAAATGTTCAAGATAGGTCTTTTTCCATGATTGTTGGAGTACACTCCAGGAGCAGACTTGCTCCCAGACCTACTCACCAATCATGGCTTTGACGTCATCTACAAACTTTTGGTGATCCACAATGGGTTTTGAAATGTAGCCATCAGCGCCACTTTGTTGCAAAAAGTTCTCCCGATCGCCGTCCATGGCATGGGCAGTAACCAAGATAATGGGTAGTTCAGCGGTGCTGCTCTTAGCTTTCAACATTTGAGTAATGCGAATGCCATCTACGGGTTTCCCTTGATAAAGACTGTGAGAGAGAGAAACGTCCATTAAAATCACGTCAACTTCGCCGCTTTCGGCAATTTCCATGACTTCGTCTACATTTTCGGTATGCTTGACCGCTAAGCCACCGCGCTTGGTCAATATCTTTGAGAAAACGCGTGCGTTGATCATGTCATCTTCAACGATTAAAACCGTTTTCATAGGCAGTTTCGATAAAACAGCAGAGTTACTATAACCAGTGGTGGTCATTGGTCTGGAGACGTGATGACCAGAGATGATAGAGCTTGTTTCAATAACAATGCTCGGGCATGCAAGCGTTTACACGTCTATTGAATTCTTGATCGATTTAGAACCTAACTATTGCGAATCAATGACGCTTGTGTATAAGGTACAGCATTGGTAAGGCTAAACCACGTCCAAGTTAAAACCTAGAGTTTTATCGACGGCAACCTTGCAGTTCTGGGCGTGGACAAAGTTTATTTAATGCTTTCAAGGCGGCTTTCAAGGATACGAAATCATGGCAAATCAGCTAAATGCGTTTTCGGATGAGCAAATTGTTGTCACTTCTCTTCATACAGAGGTGCAACGATCATATCTGGAATATGCCATGAGCGTTATCGTCGGGCGGGCTTTGCCAGACGTGCGCGATGGTCTTAAACCGGTGCATCGGCGGATTCTCTATGCCATGCATGAGCTGGGTTTGACCCCCGATCGACCCTTTCGAAAATGCGCCCGTGTGGTAGGGGATGTTCTGGGTAAATATCACCCCCATGGGGACCAGGCGGTTTATGACGCCCTGGTGCGAATGGTGCAGGATTTTTCCAGCCGCTATCCGCTGTTGGATGGCCATGGCAATTTTGGGTCGGTGGATAATGATCCCCCGGCGGCTATGCGATATACCGAAACTCGCTTAGCTTCTGTGAGTCATGAGTCGTTGCTAGGGGAAATCAGCGAAGCCACTGTTGATTTTATTGATAACTTTGATAGCTCCCAGCAGGAACCGACAGTATTGCCAGCTCAGCTGCCCAACTTATTGCTTAATGGCAGCTCTGGAATTGCCGTGGGTATGGCCACGAATATTCCGCCCCACAATTTGGGAGAGGTGATTGATGGTTTGATTGCCATTATTGATCGGCCTACTTTATCAGATGAGGCGTTGTTTAAGCTGATTCCCGGTCCAGATTTTCCCACGGGGGGTGAGATTACAGGAACTAAGGGTATTCACGATGCCTATCGCACTGGTCGTGGCAGTATCCCGGTGCGGGGAATTGCTAGCTTTGAGGAAATTCAGCCGGGTAAGGGGCGTCAGCGGCGCAATGCCATTGTGGTGACCGAGCTACCCTATCAGGTCAATAAGGCGGGGTGGATTGAAAAGGTAGCCAATCTGGTTAACCAAGGCAAGCTAGACGGGATTGCGGACATTCGTGATGAGAGCGATCGCGACGGTATGCGGGTGGTGATCGAATTAAAGCGGGAGGTTCAGCCCCACAGTATTTTGGCCGCCCTCTACAAGATGACACCCCTACAGAGCAACTTTGGCGCGATTATGCTGGCGCTGGATGGGGGGCAACCGATTCAGATGCCCCTGCGTCATATGCTGCAGTCGTTTCTGGATTTTCGTGAAGAAACCTTAGTCCGGCAATATACCAACGAACTGGAAAGAACTGATCGGCGCTTGCATATTGTGGAAGGTCTGTTGACGGCCCTCGACAGTATTGATGAGGTGATTGAAATTCTGCGGGCAGCGCCGGATGGTTCATCGGCAAAGGTAGAGATTAGTGAGCGTTTTGAGCTGAGCGAGCGTCAGGCTGATGCGATTTTGGCCATGCCCCTAAGGCGTTTGGTGGGTTTAGAGCAAGAAAATCTGCTGAACGAGTTTGATGAGCTATCGACGATTAAAGATAACTTGGAGCGTTTGCTATCGGATCGTAAAGAACGCCTCAAGGCCCTCAAGAAAGATCTTAGAAAGCTTAGGAAATCCTTTGGCGATGAGCGTAGAACTCGTTTGCAAACGGCTAGCGAACGGGCTGCTGAAGAAGAGCGATTGGCCAATCTTGTGGCTGAGGCCCAGGAAGAAGAAACCGTGGTTGAGCTAACGCGTAAAGGATATGCGAGACGATTATCGCCGCGCGCATATCAGCGACGGCAGGGTAAGCAGGAGGAGTTACCCACTAAGCTAACGGAGCTTGATGACGTGACTACCCAGACAGAGTTTGCCTGGACTACTCACAATTTGCTGATATTTTCTCGCGATGGTAAGGCTTTTCAGCTAATGGTTGGTGATATACCCATTGCTCAGCGGCAGTCTAAGGGGCAGCCTTTGTTTAACCTGTTACCCGATGCCATTGGTAATGATCCGGATGCGGTGCTTCCCCCCATTTTGATGACGGAGGAGGTGATGACGCAGCAGATTATTTTGGTGACTGCCCAAGGCAAAATTAAACGTTTGCCGTTGACGGAGTTTGAATCAATTACAGCTCGTGGTTTAGTCGCGATTAAGCTCAAGCCAGAGGATCACTTGGCTTATGCGGTGATCGCTGAGTTAGATCAGGACTTGATGCTGGCATCATCTGGAGGGCGTCTTTTGCGGTTTGCCATTGACCGTGATCAGTTGCCAGATACCAGTCGTAACTCTCAAGGCACCCAAGCGATTCGGGTGATCAAAGGAGAATCCGTTGTCGGCTGTGTGCCGATTCAAAATCAAAGCAAGATGTTGCTGGTTTCGACCAAGGGCTATGCCAAGCGGATGCAGGCGGCTGCGATTAAGCGAAGTAGCCGTGGGGGCATTGGTTCGCAGTCATTTAAGTTTAGTCAGAATGGCGATAGCCTGGCGACATTGCTAGAGGCACCAAAAGATGCTGACTTTACGGTGATGACTAGCCAGGATCGAGCTGCACGTTTGCGTATAGACCGTATTCCTGTTCAAGGGCGGAGTCAGCCTTGCGATCGCATCTTAACCCCTGCCCGTGGTGAAACCATTACCGATATTCTGGTATCTGTAGATAGCACTGACGACTAGCTTGATTGCCCTTAAGCTAGTCAGCCTGCTACTGAACTCGCTACCAAATTAGGAACCAAACGTGGCCGAGGTTGTTATAGACAACGTTTACAAAACATTTCCGCGTCAATCGTCCGATGCCAAATCATCGACGGTGCTTAAGCGGATTCATCTGAATGTGAAAGACGGCGAGTTTATGGTGCTTGTCGGTCCTTCTGGCTGTGGTAAAAGTACCCTATTACGTCTAATTGCTGGTTTAGAAAGCATCACGGGGGGCACGATTACCATCGGTCAGCAGCAGGTCAATAGTCTGCCTCCTAAGCAGCGCGATGTGGCCATGGTATTTCAGAGCTATGCCCTATATCCGCATCTGAGCGTGTACGACAATTTAGCCTTTGGGTTACGGCGGACTGCGGGGGATTTGCCGCCGATTACTCGCTGGCAGCAGGCCTTATTTGGAGTGACGCGACTCCTGCCCCCCGGTTTTCACTATTTTCCAGCACGAGAACAAGCGATCTCCAAACGAGTCAAAACCATCGCTGAGATTTTGCAAATTACCCCGCTTCTAAAGCGATTACCTCGCCAACTTTCAGGGGGGCAAAAACAGCGTGTGGCCTTGGGGCGAGCGATGGCGCGCAATCCGCAGGTATTCCTGATGGATGAACCCCTGTCAAATTTGGATGCCAAACTGCGTACGGAAACCCGAGCTCAGATTGTTTCACTGCAACGACGGTTGGGGACAACGACGATTTATGTCACTCACGATCAGGTCGAGGCTATGACCATGGGAGACCGGATTGCTGTGATGCACCAGGGAGTAATTCAGCAAATTGCCGCTCCTCTAGAGTTGTATCATTATCCGGCTAATCGGTTTGTTGCTTCGTTTATTGGTTCACCACCCATGAACTTTCTCACGGTGCAGATCCAAGCACCGCTGACGCTGATTCACCCAGCCTTTCGTCTGACACTGCCTAGTCATTGGGAAAAGATTTTGGCTCCCTACAGCAATCAGACGCTGATTTTAGGTATTCGACCCGAACACCTCCGCTGTACAGTGCCTGCTCCCAAGAATTTAGCGGTGACTGTACAGCGGAGTGAAGCTTTAGGCAGCGAGACTTATCTCACTGTAGATTTAGATAGCTCCGCCTCTGATGAAACAATGTTGCTAGTACGCCTGAATGGAATAGAAGATAAGGTGCCTCGTTTAGGTGACAGACTCACACTCGGTATCCGTGTGGAGCATGTTCATTTATTTGATTCAGAGACTGGGGAAGCGATTGTCAAGGCTCCTAAGCCTCTGAATGTTGGCGATAGAGAGTTAGAGTAATTAGGAAATTATAGTTTTGTGCAGATAGTTCACAACAGCAGTGATCATGAGTGATCCCTAGATAGATTAAAGAACAACCGCTATGGACGGCACAATTTGATAAATTTGTTCATCGGATTGCTATAGAAGATGACTTAAGGTTAATAGTATTCCTCTGGATTTACTTTTTGGCGTGAGAGCGTTTAGTGAATCGTAGACCGAGTCCAACGGCAGCTGCGATCGCAACACCTGAGGCCGACTCAGGTACTGATGTAGCGTCAATCACCGTTATCTGAAACTGGCTGATGGTAGCCATCGCTCGTCCGTTTCGGTTATCAGAGGTAATAATTTCGAACCCAAATACCTGGTTTCCAGCAATCTCAACAGATGTGGTGCCAGACTGTTCAACAGGACCAGTACGATCGATCAACTCAGTAAACATTCTGCCGTTGGTAAGTGGATCATTGGGAGGCAAGTCACCAATGGAAAAACCAAATACATCAAAGGCGGGACCGAATCTTTCAGTCGTTGAAATATCAGCTGTTGAGTAGTCCCAGTTAAAAGAGAGGATACTTGCTTCGGGCACGGTCACAAAAACACTTGTAAAGCTGCCTTCGCACAAAAATAGAAAGAAAGGATTTACCGATTGGCAATCTAAACCAAACTCATCTAAAATCTCAGACTGATTACTACCCAGCAGAGTCAGTGAGTCGGGGGCATCCGTAAAATCCACCGAGCCATTAAAAGGAGCTAGGGGAATGCCTTCAATTGTAATTTCTGAATTATCTATACCTATAAATGCAGGACTGCTATTAAATAGCTCCCATTGGTCGGGAGCAAAGCTGCCGTCAAAACCTTGAGTAGTCTCTACCTGCGCGGTCGCTAACTGTGCAGTTGTACCCACAACTGCTGCAGATGTTACTAACGCTCCTAAAACCTTATCTAAAATGGCTTTTGCCATCGTATTCCGTAGTAAAAAACCTTAACCTTATTGTTCTTAACAAGGGTTAGTGAACCTAACCGGAAGATGACCTGATATACGTACAAATCAACACACGCGTAGCAATGCGTTCCGGATTGATTTGCCGTTACGCCGACTATAAGTCGACTCAACTAGGAATGTCGGGTCTGAGACGAGGCATTTACTAAAACAATATTGTTGCTCTACCTTTGTTAAAGTTGATTGATGGCGCTTTGATAAGTTCTGGCAAAGATAAATCAACCATCAATGAACCCAGATATTGTCATCAGCAATTGCACTGAATTTTGTCCAACCACACTGTTCTAAGAGACGTCATGGAGACTTCTAAGAACAATGACGGTTGATTAATCCAAGGGGATTAATCAGCTTGATATAGCAACAAATTTTGTAACCGGTATATACAAAAAAAGTTGCGGATTATATCTTCCTGTCAATAATTTCTCAGAATAGCAGATGAGTCTATGTGAGTGTCGCCCAAACCCTGTAGTCTTAGGATCGCGATTTTAACAGCTAGCACGAATACTATGGGACAGCATCGGGACATTAAACGAATTGGCCTACTTACAAGTGGTGGCGACTGTGCCGGGCTCAATGCAGCGTTACGGGCTGTGGTACATCGAGCTGATAGCTATGGCTGGGAAGTCTTAGGGATTTCTCGGGCTACTCAAGGTTTGATGGCACGTCCTCCCGAATATATGGAGTTTGATGTGTCGAGTACCCATGATTTACTTCTTGCCGGGGGGACTGTCTTAGGTACTACTAATAAAGGCAATCCATTTGATTTTCCATTGCCCGATGGCTCCACTTGCGATCGCTCCCAAGAAATCATTGAAGGCTATCACCTATTGGGATTAGATGCCATGATTGGAATTGGGGGAGATGGCAGTATGGCCATTCTTCGCCGTCTGGCTCAGCAGGGGGGACTAAATTTAGTCGGAATTCCCAAAACCATTGATAACGATCTGGGCAGCACCGAACGCTCCATTGGCTTTGATACCGCCGTGAATATCGCTACCGAGGCCCTTGATCGTCTGCATTTTACAGCGGCTAGTCATTCGCGAGTGATGATTTTAGAAGTGATGGGACGGGACGCTGGACACATTGCCCTTAATGCCGGTATCGCTGGCGGGGCAGATATCGTTCTCATTCCTGAGATTCCTTACTCCATCGACAATATTTGCCAAACGATCAAGGGAATAAAGCGTAACTTTGCCACTATTATTGTGGCAGAGGCTGTGTGTACTGAGGCGGGTGAAAAAGTTGTCCAAACGAATCGCCTGGGTCAGTGTCGCCTGGGAGGTATTGGCGAATATTTGGCGGAACAAATTACCGAGACCATTAGTGCCGAAACTCGAGTCACGGTCCTTGGCCATGTGCAACGAGGGGGTACACCTTCCCCCTTGGATCGAGTATTAGCCACGGCTTTTGGAGTAGAAGCCGTAGACCTGATCGCCGCAGGTAAATACGATCACATGGTGAGCTGGCAAAACCGCCAGGTAGTCCATGTACCCATTGCCGAAGCCATTGCTGAATACCAAGCGGTTAATCCTCAGGATACGTTAGTCAAAACAGCTCGGGGTATGGGCATTTGTCTAGGGGATACGGCCTGTCATGTCGTAGACAGTCATGTTCGTTGTGACGCTACTGTAATGGCTCCGGTTTAATCCCCTGCTTCAATGCTCTAAACTCCTGGTCTATAGGCCAGCTGCAGAAACGCTGGTAATGGCTATCTGTAGCTGGCTGAATGTAAGCTTCTGTTAACCAATGGTGTGATTACGCGGCTCACGATAGACAATAGCTCCAAGGCTTTGGGGGCTATTCCTGTAATCTAGCTTTGTCGTTGTTGATGTAGGACGGCTCCACAACGTCAGCTTTCTAACCGTCAGTATGTGCCTGTGGCCTATTCTATGCAATTTGCTAAACCGTTGACGTCGTCCCAAGATGATACCCAAGAAAAGATTCTTGGGGCGGCCCAACGACTATTTGCCAAACGTGGCTATGGGGGAACAACCACCCGAGATTTAGCTCAAGCTGCGGGTGTGGCCGAAGGCACTCTCTTTAGACACTTTGAAAACAAAAAAGCGATTTTGATCGAAGTTGCTACTCGAGGGTGGGTAGAATTACTTACCGATCTACTAACTGAGCTGAGTGAAATGGCCAATTACAAGGCGATCGGTAAGGTAATGCGTAAGCGCATGTTAAATCTCTCTGCCAATACCGATATGCTGCGTGTGTGCTTTATGGAAGCACAATTTCATCCAGAATTACGAGAGCGTGTGCAGGCTGAAGTTATTTCCAAAATGACAGATGTAGCCGAAGCATTTTTTCAAACTGCCATGGATCGAGGCACCTATCGTTCTATGAATCCTCGGGTGGTGGCTCGGATTTTTCTGGGTATGTTTACTGTCGCTGGATTTAGTCAAATGACGCTGGCAGACGAAGCCAACTCGCCCCAGGATATGAAAGAGCTGGCAGAAACGCTGGCAGATATTTTTCTGAATGGAGTGTTGGTAAATACTGATGAGGCTTAACTCTGGCGTCTGGGCTCCAGGCTGTTGAGGTCATCCGTGTTTACTCGATAGGCCGCTCCGAATCCGATGACAAATTGTCCTGCTTGAGGCTGTAGTTGAAACACTTGAAAGTCAGGTAGGCCCTTCATCAAACCAATAACTTTGCCAAATCGCTGCTCAAAGCGATCAATTAAGCCTTGCCACTGGGTTGTTTCCCGAGGTAATGAGGTGGCAGCACATTCATAGGTTAGGCGTCGGCGAGCAAAGATTTCTTGAGTTTGGGCTTCGTCTTCGATAAAGAGAACACTGGCACGGTGGGTTTGTTTGAGATTAGCCGTGTGAGTTGACAATCCACTGACGTATATATAAATTTTTTTATCCCCATCGATCAAGAAAGGTGCATAGCTGGCTTGAGGGATCCCATCGGTGCTGACAGTGCTGAGGATAACACTGCGAAATGTCTCAGGAAACTTTTGATAAAGCTCAGTAACACGATTAAAGTCAGCCATGGTTTAGAGCAAAAGTGGGTAATTTTTTGATCTCATCTGTTTAAAAAGTAACATTCATAGCGTTTGCTCACGGCCTTGGAATTTCAGTCAAAATACCTTGAGTTGGAATAGCAATATAGTTTGTCGATATCCTTTGTCATCAGGATATTGATTGGTTAAGTCAGCGATGATTTGTGTTGATATGGGAAGGCTAATCCAGATTGTTACCCTTCCGGTAAAATACTCAAGCTAGTTATCTTGATGTCACATTATGGTTCGTCGCATTATTCAAACTGATCAAGCTCCTGCTCCCGTTGGTCCCTACAATCAAGCCATTGTTGCCTCTGGTGAGATGGTGTTTGCCTCAGGGCAAGTGGCGTTAGATCCCAGTAGTGGGGCGTTAGTTGGTGAAGGCGATGTGGCAGTACAAACCAAACAGTGTCTTGATAACCTGAGTGCTGTTTTAGCTGCAGCTGGAGCCACCATGGCCAATGTGGTCAAAACATCTGTTTTTTTAAAGGACATGAATGATTTTGTCACCATGAATGGTGTCTATGCCTCTTATTTTGATGAAGCTACAGCCCCGGCTAGAGCCTGTGTTGAAGTAGCTCGTTTGCCTAAAGACGTTCTAGTCGAAATTGAATGTATTGCAGTGATATAGATTTGTAGGTGCGTTGCATACCACGCACCTGACAGTTGACGATTTAAGTTTGGCGCGTTAATGTACTGGTATCGATACAGACATTGCTCCAGACTTTCAAGTCTTTCAATTCTATGTGTCAGCAATTCTTTTACTTTTGGTTTAGCCAGGTTCATCGGCCATGAGCCCTAGGGCTACTATGGAAGGCCGATGAACCGCAGGGTGTAAGCTCTGCGGTTTTGTTTTATTTACCTTACTACCCCGTCCTCACTCCCTCGTTACGACCGTCATGATCCCTTGCTACAGCTGGCAGTTTACATTTTTCTTTTTTACGCCACCACCGGGTAGGTAGCGTTTACTTTGCTGTATTGACTTGCCCGGAGCCTCCACAGGCTGCGGGTTTTTTGTTTTTTTACTGTTTATTTTTCTCAACCCATGAAAGACGCCAAACTAGTTGCCAAAACCCACGCCCATCACACCAGTGAAATTGCCATTACACCCCATATCTCCGTTGGTGGTAAAACCTTATTTATAGTAGGTGGACCCTGCTCCATTGAGAGCATGTCCCAGATGGATACAATTGCCCAAACTCTGCTGCAAGCTCCTGTACAAGGATTGCGCGGGGGTATTTATAAGCCCCGCACATCACCCTATGCGTTTCAGGGTTTAGGAGATGTCGGTTTAGATATTCTTTCAGCTATACGAAAGCGCTATGGATTGCCAGTGATTACGGAGGTAATGGCAATCCATCAAATCGAAAAACTTGCCCCCCATGCTGACGTACTACAGGTGGGTAGTCGGAATATGCAAAATTTTGATTTGCTCAAAGCCTTGGGGGAGACGGATAAACCTGTACTGCTAAAACGAGGCTTATCCGCAACTATCAACGAGTTTGTCATGGCGGCAGAATATATTGCCAGCCATGGCAACTCCAATATTATCCTTTGTGAACGTGGTATTCGAAGTTTTGATAACTATACACGTAATGTCCTTGATCTCGGGGCTGTCGTTGCTCTTAAGCAAATCACCCATTTGCCAGTGCTAGTTGATCCTAGTCACGCTACGGGGAAGCGAGAGTTAGTAGCTGCGTTGGCTAGGGCTGCTATTGCTGCTGGAGCTGACGGTTTAATGATTGAGTGTCATCCAGACCCCGAACAATCCATAAGCGATGCTCGTCAGACCATTAGTCTAGAAGCTATGACTGGACTTGTGGAGAGTCTGACTCCCATCGCTCAGGCTGTGGGGCGATCAGTTTGCTCAATGCCAGTATCCACTCAAGACATTGCCTTAAAAGTAATAGGGCTGCCAAATTAGTATCCCGTTTCCGGAACAACACCCGGCATCCTAATGTCTGTAATAGCTAAAAAGGACATCAGGGGCTTATCGCTGGGTGTTAAATGTCTATAGTTAAGCAAAACTCGCGAAAATGCCGATTTGTGGTTGATGCTGAGCAAATACTTTAGAATTAAACTCCTAAATCAAGTACAGCAAAGAAATTAAATAACTCTCTGACTTCTTCCTCGTTTATCGATAATAGAGTGTTCTGACTTCTGAATTTTTGAAGGTATTATCTCCAAACGTTCGGATTAGCTACAAATAAAGTTGTTGATTAAGATACTGGGTGTGTTTTCCCGCCAGTATCTTGGGGCTATTTATTTTTGCCGTTGCTGCTTAAAAGGATGAATCTGGCTGGTGCAGTCGCCATTTGTTTGCGTTGCACAGCTTAAATTCATAGCGAAGATCCGCAACGTCTAATTTTTCATCGTTGATTTCAGGTTAAAACTGAGCGCTTGGGATAGGACTTAAGCTGCTTATTAAGCTTCTGATTAATAGTCAGGGAATTTTATTTGATTTTTTGGAGATGCCTGAGGTGAGACGAAAGCACTTTTTAAAGGGTATACCTGCTGTCGCTACACTCTCAGTCTTGGCAATTTTGGGTCTTAAAAGCGTTGCTGTTGATTTTGATCAATACCGAAGTTACAGTGCACTGATTTCGGATCAGCTCGTTAACGAGGCAGCTGTTCAACTAGCGTTGCAAAATATTCGCTATACTATTTCCCAAAATGGGCAGTCCTTAAATACGGCTTTGCTTGAAGCAGAGAAAGTGCAGGCTCAGTTAATGGGACAGATTCCTCCTTCACTATCAGCGGCCGAGAAAACCCGTCTACGAAAGCAACTAGAATTCAATGCTGAATTGTTATCTGAAAAGCGTCAGCTTATTGAGCAGCTCGAAGTGCACCATGCCGAGTTAAGAACGGCTCTGACTCAAGAACCCAATTTGCTCAATGGTCTGAACGGCAGTCTGCGTCTCGAAATTGAGGCCTTATTGGATGATCTATTTCTCTATGCTGTCACTAGTGATAAGAAACTTATTGCTGATATAGAAACAAAATTTAGTCGTCTTGGACCTAGACTTGGTTCTGGTCCCATAACTGAACCTCAAGTAGCTCAGTTGGTTCAGCTGGTTTTAGATAACAAGCCTGCTGCAGATCAATTAATTGCTGATGTATTTGATTTACCGCTAACTAATAATATTCGAGCGCTTGAAAAACAGTTTGATGATATACAGCAAACGACTCAAAAACGAGTTGCCCTTTATCGAAACCTGGCATATGTTCTGTTGTTTACAGGTTCAGGTGTCGTTGCCTTTTGGGTCATTAACCGTTTGCGCCGTACCAGTCAGCAGACCGTAAGAGTTCTAGAAAGTATTACTGACGCGTTTATTGCTTTAGATCGTACCTGGTCAATTACTTACGTGAATGCCCAAGCTGCTGATATTCTTAAGTGCGATATTTCAGGGCTACTAGGTCAGGATTTTTGGAAGATTTTACCCGAATCCCTCGGTAAACGTTTTACCGAGTACTACCATGAAGCCGTTGCGACTAACTTACAGGTAGTCAGTTTTGAGACTTATTATGAGCCCACTGAACGCTGGTTGATGGTGCGTGGCTATCCGGGAATCGATGGGCTGTCCATCTTTTTACAAGACTTTACAGAACGAAAACAGGCTGAAGAACAGCTACTGGAACTAAATCGTGATCTTGATAACCGTGTTAAGGACCGGACGGCCCAACTTGCAAGTGCTATGGAAGAAGCGGAAACAGCACGGGTAAAGGCAGAGGATGCTAATCGTTCTAAAAGTGAGTTTTTGGCGAATATGAGTCATGAACTCCGCACACCGCTAAATGCCATTATTGGCTACAGCGAAATGCTTGAAGAGGATGTGACAAGCATTGGGGAAGAGGATTTTGTTCCGGATTTGCAAAAAATCCAGGGAGCAGGCAAACATCTGCTAGGCCTAATTAACTCGGTGTTGGATTTATCTAAAATTGAGGCTGGTCGCATGGAACTTTTCCTGGAGGATATCTGTGTCAAGACCATCATGGATGAAATTATAGGAACCATTCAGCCCTTAGCTCAAAAGAATTTTAACCAACTGTATGTGTCTTGTCCCAACGATATTGGTATGCTTCATGCCGATCAGGTCAAACTAAGACAAAGTTTGATCAATCTGCTCAGCAACGCATGTAAGTTTACTGAGAAGGGCAAGATTACTTTAGCGGTCGAGCCAATAATGATGGCAAATTCTCAGGGTTCTGAGGATAGAGGCTTAAAATTTATGGTTACAGATACTGGGATTGGTATGACGCCTGAGCAAATGGGTAAAGTTTTCCAGGCCTTTACTCAAGCAGATACATCAACGACACGAAAATATGGAGGTACTGGTTTAGGGCTAACGATTACTAAACAGTTTATTGCCATGATGGGAGGTGATGTGTCAGTTGATAGTACTTATGGTGAGGGAACGACCTTTACCCTGGCTATTCCTAGAATGGTTCAGGTGGATAGACCCTCTGAGGAAACCTTCTTTGCTCCTCCTATTCGCTTGATTGAGAGGGAGTCAATTGCTGCAATTCATGAATTATCAGGTAAATCTTCTGAAAAGACTATCTTAGTGATTGAGGAGGATGTGAATGCTCGGGAGAGTTTACACGGTTGGTTGACAGATGCGGGTTACAACGTCGTTTGTGCTGTTGATGGGCAGCAGGGTGTAGTGCTGGCCAATGAGCATTTACCTGACGCTATCCTTCTGGATATTATGTTGCCTCAAGAGGATGGTTGGGCGATTTTGCAAGGTCTCAAAGCTATGCCAACACTTGCTCCCATACCTGTTTTAGCAATCACTGACGACTCCAATCGTGCACATCAGTTAGGGGCAGCTGGCTGTATCCCGAAACCCGTTGACCATATTCGGTTACTTGACATCTTAGAGACCCAACTTCCTGATCATGAATGTCCAAAAATCTTAGTAGTCGAGGACGATGTTAATGCTCGGGAAATTATGGGGCGTTTTTTGCAGCAGTACAATTGGACCATTGTTTTAGCTGCTAGCGGTCAGCAGGCTCTTAACTATATCAATGATACTGTCCCTGATCTGATTGTTCTGGATTTGATGATGCCTGGTATGGATGGCTTTGAATTTGTTCAGATTTTGCGTCAGAACCCTGGCTGGAGATCTATTCCGATTATTGTGGTGACTGCCAAGACGCTAACGGCTAAGGATCAACAGCGTTTAGATGGTGTAGTGCAGGTGTATCAAAAGGCCGATTTCAATCGTCAGGATTTGCTTAATGAGGTACGGGCATTAGTGACTGCTAATGTCGATAGTGCATCTGTGGTCAGATAAGACTTGTCGGTAAGCCACATTAGTGCTGTGAGGAGTTCTAGGATATGTAATGTCACGATGAAAGAGGCTAAGATACATAAGTGTTCTTAATCATGAACGCTTACCTTCCGGAACTAATCACCATTCTAGAGCATCTTTATAAAGAAGTTTTGCTCTTACCGAAATTATTAGTGATGGCAAAAATTAGTTCGATACTCTCAATGACTTCATTAGATGTTTGGAGTGTATCGTTATTCAAATTCAATCTATTAAAACCTTAGTACTTTAATCAGCAGCTCTTCTGTAAAATATTTTTTATTTTTTAATAATAAAATCAGGACTTCAGTATTTGTTGGTAACAAGCGTTCTATTGTCATTTTTATGCTCAAATCAACCTTAATTTTATTGACAAGGTTGATTAAACGGTTTAATTTTCCATCTTCATTAATGTGTTGTCAAAAGATTGTGAGTCGAGCCAATGATTTTTCTCCTTATATAGATACAAATTTTAGGAGGTTATTCTAGTGAATCGGGACGCTATTTTTAAAGGGGTAGGTGTAGTCACCGCTTTTCTGCTCCTTGCGTTTTTGGGAGTTAAAGGGAAGTCGGTTAATGTAAACCAATATCAAAATTATGCAGATTTAATTGCTAGCCAAGTTGAAAGCGATACAGAGGTTGAGCTAGCACTGCTTAAAGAGCGCTACACGCTTCTGCGAAATGATAAACCACTGGAAGACGCCTTAGTTGAAGAACTGAAAATTCAGGAAGAACTGGCCCAAAAAATACCTGACTTTGTTGTTGATGAGGACCGACTAAAGCTACAGAAGTTGATTAGTCGTGATGCTCAGCTGCTTGAGGAAAAAACTGAACTGGTGAATCAGTTTCAGGAAAACAATGCTGAGTTACAAAATGCTCTTGTTCAATTACCTAGCTTAGTAAATCAACTAAAGAATACCAGTGATGCGGATCTTGAGCGGCTTATAGATGATGTTTTGATCTACATCATGGCAACTGATGAGCAATTGGTGACTACGATTGAGAAAGAGCTGAATGCAGTTAAAGCCAAGCTGAATGCAGGTGAGTTTTCTCGATCAGAGGATGTATCCCAGGTGGTGCAGCTGTCTCAAACAGTTCTAGATAACAAGCCCTTTGCCGATGCTCTGCTGGATCAAGCAGTAAATTTGCCCCTGACTATTAATATTCGCGAACTGGAAGATACCTATGACCAGTCAAGTCGTGTTGCCTTTAGGCAAGCGGCCATCTATCGAAATGCAGCCTACTTAGTGGCATTAGCGTTGATTGGTGTGGTTGCCTACGGGCTAGTGGCTCGTCTACGGCAGTCCACACAGCGTACGACCAGCGTCTTGGAAAATATTACTGATGCATTTGTTGCGGTTGATCGTACCTGGAAGGTGACCTATGTAAATGCTCAGGCTGCTGAAGTTCTTAAGCGGAGTATTCAAGGGTTGTTGGAGCAAGATTTCTGGAAGATTTTTCCAGAATCTCTAGGGGCACGTTACGAACAACAATATCGTCGTGCTATGGCTGAGCAAACGGTGGTCAGTTTTGAAACTTACTATGCTCCGACCCAACGATGGTTGCAGGTGCGGGGGTATCCTGGTCGTGATGGTTTATCCCTGTTTTTGCAAGATGTGACAGAGCGAAAGCAGGCTGAGGAACAGCTGATGGAGCTTAATCGCGACCTGGATAGTCGTGTGCAAGATCGTACAACTAAGCTGATGAAAGCCATGGAAGAGGCTGAAGAGGCACGGGTCAAGGCCGAAGATGCCAACCGCTCTAAGAGTGAGTTTCTAGCCAACATGAGTCATGAGCTGCGAACCCCTCTGAATGCCATCATTGGCTACAGTGAGATGCTAGAAGAAGAAGCCACTGACCTGGGTGAAGATGATTTTGTGCCTGATTTGCAAAAAATCCAAGGTGCAGGCAAACATTTGTTGGGCTTAATTAACTCGGTTCTTGACCTGTCTAAAATTGAAGCTGGTCGGATGGAGTTGTTTTTGGAAGACTTTTCAATCCGAGAGATGGTGGAAGATATCTCTGGTACGATTGTTCCTGTTGCTCATAAAAATAATAACCATCTGTCAATTTTCTGTCCCCATGATGTTGGTGACCTTCGAGCCGATCAAACAAAGTTGCGCCAAAGTCTGTTTAATTTGTTGAGCAATGCTTGTAAGTTTACTCAAGGTGGAGACATTACCCTAACGGTTGAGCAGATCTCGACAGTTGATAATGCTATCTACGATGGACCCTGGTTCCGTTTCATTGTTAATGATACGGGGATTGGTATGAAGGATGATCAGATAGAAAAGATTTTTGATGCCTTTACCCAAGCAGATGCATCGACTACCCGTAAATATGGGGGGACAGGATTAGGGTTGGCAATCACCAAACAGTTTATCAATATGATGGGGGGGGATATTAAAGTGGAAAGCGCCCATGGACAGGGCACCACATTTTCGCTGGTGATCCCACAAATGGTACAGCCTAGTAACCCGAAAGGTAAGCCATTTTTTGCCCCTGCTTTGTCGTCTGAAGGTGAATCGAGGACAATCCCCTCTCCCCTAACTGGTCAGTCATCAAATCAAACGATTTTAGTTATAGATGATGATGAAGATGCTCGTGAAATCCTGCGTCGTTCTCTTGATGAGGCTGGTTATAACGTGGTTTGTGCTGCCAGTGGTGAACAGGGACTAGCTTTAGCGAGTGAACTGTTACCAGATGCGATTACGTTGGATGTAATGATGCCGCAAATGGATGGCTGGTCAGTTTTAAGACAACTCAAAGAAACACCTGTTGTTGCGGAAATACCGGTTATCTTGCTGTCTATTGTAGACGATCGTCCAATGGGGCATAGTTTAGGGGCTGCTGACTATCTGACTAAGCCAATTGATCGCAGTCGTTTACTCAGTGTTTTAGAAACTCACCTCTCAGGGCGAATGTCTCCCACTATTTTGGTGGTGGAAGATGATGTCAATGCACGGGAGATTATGGGGCGATTTTTGCAACGACAAGATTGGACAGTTGAACTGGCCTCTAATGGACGTGAGGCGTTGCAGTATCTGGATGAAAATCTACCTGATCTGATTGTGTTGGATTTAATGATGCCTGAGATGGATGGGTTTGAGTTTATCCAAGTGCTGCGACAAAATTCCGACTGGCAGGATATTCCGGTTATTGTGTTGACGGCAAAGGCGTTGACGGCTAGCGATCAGCAACAGTTAGAAGGTGTGGCTCGGGTGTATCAAAAGGCTGATCTTAATCGTCAGGAGCTGATTAATGAGCTGCAGACGATGGTATCGGCAAAGGCGGGCTCGATGCCTAGTACAACAGATTCAGTCTCTAGCACCGATACGGTGTCTAGTGCATCTGATTAACCCGGTAGTAGTTGTAGGCTGAGGTTAATTAAGGGGATTATGGCAAGAATCTTATTAGTTGAAGATAACGAGCTCAATCGGGATATGCTAAGTCGACGCCTTCGTCGTCGTGGATATGAGTTGTCGATTGCTGTGGATGGTGCAGAAGCGATTGCGATCGCATCGGCTCAATCATTTGATCTAATTCTCATGGACATGAGTTTGCCCGTAATTGATGGTTGGGAGGCGACGCGACGGCTCAAAGCCCAGCCTCATACACAGGCTGTGCCGATTATTGCATTGACTGCCCATGCCATGCGAGGGGATCGAGATCAAGCATTGGCAGCAGGCTGTGATGATTATGATACTAAGCCAATCGATCTAAAACGGTTGCTGGGTAAAATGAAGGCGTTCTTGTCGTCTGAGCCATTAGTCTCCGACAGACCAAAAGCCTCGGCCACCTCTGAAACTGCGGCTGCACCCGTTATTCCGATTACGCCAGACACGCCACTTGTGTCGCCAGCAGCCTCGGTTACACCGATTACTGCTTCTGCGGCTTCCGTCACTCCCCTCACTCCAGCCGAATCGGCTCTCTCGATGCCCACAGAATCTGCAGTAACTCCGATTGCTTCGGCTCCTGCGGAGGCTTCAGTGACCCCAATTAATGCGGTGACGCCTATTGCCGCAAATGTTACAGACACTCCAGCCTCCGCAGCTGCTGAGAAAACTCGTAACATCTTTGGTGGGTTGCCTATTCTTGTGGTGGATGACAATGAAGACAATCGCGACATGCTCAGTCGTCGTCTAAACCGTCGTGGTTACCAATCTGTGGTTGTCGATAGTGGTGAGGCTGCCCTGGACTACATTCAAGCTCATCAAGATGTCGCCCTGGTCTTGTTGGATATTATGATGCCGGGTATTGATGGTATTGAGACGCTAAAGCGTATTCGTCAAACCTATTCTCGTAATCAGTTGCCGGTATTGATGGTGACGGCGAAGGCTCAAAGTGACGATATGGTGAGAGCGTTTGAGCTGGGGGCCAATGACTATATAACTAAGCCTATCGATTTTGCAGTAACGCTGGCTCGGGTGGAAACTCAGCTAGCTATTGTGAAAGCGACAAAACAGCCCGCTGAGCCCGCTGATTCTGGTCGTCCCATGGACCAGCCTAAGCAAACACTTCTTGCTCAACCGGGAGCACAGTCAGCGGCTGCCAATATTTCACTTGTGCCTAAAACGTCCTTTTCTCGATTTGCGGCGGAGCGGTATCAGGTGCAATATTTTTTGCGTCAAGAACCGTTGGGACCGATATCGATTGCTCTAGATAAACAAACAGATTCTTTGGTATTGTTGCAGACCCTAAAGGCATATTCCCAAGATACCGCTGAGATGTTGAAGCGGGTTATGGAAAAAGAAACAGAGAAGTTTCAATCCTTACGCTCCTTATTCCCAGGATATACCTATGGCCAGGTGGATAATACGTTCTATGTTGTCCATGGGTTAGGAGAGACGTTTAATCAAGACCAGCTACTCCAGGCAAAACTACAAACCCCTTGGCCACTGGAGTCAGTACTCTTGTTGATGGACCGTCTGTTGGAGCAGGTGGGTATATTTCATCGACACAAGCAGGTTCATGCTGGGTTAAGGGATGATGCCTTTATTCAGACCAGTAGTCGAGAAAATCATGGCCAATCGATGATTTTAGTTGATAGTGGCCTCGGTAAACGGGCTATGATTGGCGTCAGTCAGCAATCGGCTGAATATCGTAAGCAGTTGCTGATGCAGCGGGATTATCAGCCTCTAGAACAGCGCATCGGTCGTCCGGCCATGAGTAGTGATGTATATGCTCTGGGGCTAATTGGTCTGCAAGCGCTTACGGGACAGTCCATAGACCAGCTGACTTTACCTACCGTCAGTGGTGATTTACAGTGGCGTCAGTTTGCTTCTATTCCAGAACCTATAGAAGACTGGTTTGATAAGCTGATTCAACAAAATCAGACTAAGCGTTTTGAGCATGCAATGGCTGCACGCACAGCACTGCGTCCCCATTTGCAGCCCTATTTGGCGGAGCCTGGTTAATGTGGGTTAATCTCTAAATCAATAACGTCTGGATTTCCTATAGGCCATTGCCAATGAGAACAAATGGAGCCCAGTAATAGGGTTCGTCTTGGCCATTATTTATGAGGTGAAGCTGAGCTTTTTGCAGGGCTTCTACTTTGGTTTTGCCTGCTGCTAACTCAGTATAAAACTGTTGCATGAGCTGGGATGTAGACCGATCATCCACCCACCAAAGGGACGCTAATGCCGATCGCGCATCTGTACGCTGTACTTGAAAGCCCATACCGAGAATTTCCAGGCCGTCTTCAATGTGACTGATACCGGTTTGACAGGCACTTAGGACCACCAAGTCAACATTGGGGAGTGACCAATGGCGTAGCTCTTTGAGGGTAATGGTGTCCCCATCCCCTAGCAGGATAAATGAATCCTCTGGCTGGCCTGGTACAAAGGCGGCATGGGTGGCTAAATGGACGATATTCTGACCATTGAGCTGGGTTTTCAGGTTGTTACGGCTAAAGTCTGCATCTAGCAAAACTTGGGTGGCGGGTAGTTTTTCTTCTAGGAAAGACACTTCTAGGCCAGCATAGGTGAGGCCATTAAAGTTGGTGGCTTTCTGATCAATTATAGTTTCAAAAGTTTGACCCGCATCGGCAAATGCCCCTGCCAAGATATCTAAGGGGCGACTGGGCAATTGGGTCAGGTCACCCACATCACTGGCGGTGAGATTGTGGGACGTATATTGTTCGGCTAGCCACTCTTGTTGGTTGCTGTCGTAAAGTACCGAGAGCGGTATGTAGTGGAGCACACTGTCGGGAATATAGATAATATTTTCAATGCCTAATGTGACTAGTTCTTGCTGGAATGGGCGGATGATGGCGTCATAGAGAGGTCCGGCAATGTCTTTGACGTCACTGCTGGGGTCTGCTAAATAATTGCGCAGGTCATTGACCTGGTTTGTCAGGGTGGTTTTATCGATGGATGTTGTTTTGTGAATCGGTTTTCCTACTTGGGGGACTAACAGCAGCTCTAGTCGATCCTTTAGGACCAAGGGGTAGAGTACGGCTGATTTATGGGGTAAGGTTTGTAGATTGCTTTGGAGTTGCTGCATGGACTTTGGTTGCAGCTGCGAACTGTCTGAACGCTCAAGCCTATCTAAGGCTGTTGTAACCTCAGGGATTTTCAGAAATTCTTCCAGCCCCATAACGGGGGTGGTATCTGATTGCCCCTCTATTAGTCGCCTGCGATGCTGATCGAGAAGGCTTTGTTCAGGCTCCAGATACGGTATTTTATCGATTATCTGAGGTTGTTCTGCCCGGACGTCGTGGAGATAGTCTTCTAGCTCTTGAATTTTGAGTAAATCCAAAACCTGCTGAGCCTCAAAAACCCGGTCTTGCTCTAACAGCAGGGCGGCTAGTTTTCGATAGCTGTCGGCAACGGTTTCGGTATAGCGTCGCTGAGTTTCCAAGGGCAGCGATCGCAAACCAGCTCGAACCAGCTCAATTTCATTGATGGCTTGTTTGTAGAGTGCGATCGCAAGCGTGATTTCATTGGCAGATGCCAACGTTTTAGCTACATTTAGCAAACTAATTAGCTGACGATACCGATACTCGCTTTGTCCTGCCAACCTCAGGGCCTGATGATATCGTATCCAGGCTTTGGTAGGCTCCTGATCAATAGTGTGAGCCTCGCCCAAGCTATCGAGTAAATCAATCCGCTCAGCAATTCCTGCGGGTGTCTTGGAAACCAGTGCTAGCCCTTGTTCCAGATGAGAAATAGCCATTGGTATATCTCCCACCTGGATATGGAGATAACCCATATTGTTGAGAGTGCGACTCAGTACAACCGAAGAACTAGACGCCCGTTGTCCATAGTCTAAAGCAGTTTGATAAAGGTCTAAGGCTGGCTCATATCGTTTCTGCAAAAAGGCAATCCATCCAAGCAGGTTATAAATTTGGCCAATGGTTTCAGCCTCACCAGGGTGATTGCTAATGTTTAAATTTGAATATAAGGTCCTATTGGCTTCCGAATACTGTCCCAACCATGTTTGTACGATGGCTGTTGACATGAGAGAAATCTGTCGATTGTGGGAGCAACCTAATCGGTCAAAAATACTAGCTGCTTGTTCGTAGTTATTGGCAGCATCTACAAAACTACCAAGATCTTCTTGAATTTGGCCTAGATTCTGTTGTGCGATCCCCATTTCCAAATGAATCTGTTCAGATTCTGTCAGTGCTTCAATTGCTTGTTCAAGCACTGGAGTTGCTTCATCGGAACGACCCAACTGGTACAGAGCATAGGCTAAGGCTAATCTTACTTGGCTTTGGAATTGTGAGTGTTGTCCAGTATTTTCCAAGCGGTCAAGAACTGATTCATACTGCTGGACAGCATGGTCAAACTGCTGGTTAGACAAATAATGTCTGCCGTTATTGAAAATGCTTTCAACATATGCAGGAAGATTGTCTGGCAAAACGAGTTTACAAGCCGAGGACTCCTGGGCAATTACCGATTGCCCACTCAAGAGACCGAAAAGACACGCTACAAAAACAGCGATATGTGAATCTTTAAATTTCATTGCACACAGCATTGTGGCGATTCCTGTAGCGATCCTTGTCAAACCGCTTAAAACTCAATAGTAGGAAGTAAAAGCTATGGTTGACCCTCACTTCCTATGGTTGATGGCTAATACTGTGGAGGAATTGGGTTAGGAGAAGGACCAGGACCTGTAGGAATCACGGCAGGTCTGAGTAACCGTTGGGCGATGGTCAAAACATTTAAGGATGTACAGTTTTCCAGATGTTGACGAATGCGAGTTGCTTTATCGTTGGGTTCGATATCAAAAGGGACAATCACATTGCCCTCACTGATATCAACCGTGCTTAACGTTCGATTTTGCTCAAGTGTACGGTTCACTTTAAATGCTCCCTATACAAAATTTGTGTATCCCATGCACAAGCGCGACTCGATCTGATCCTTTGGACTCTATCGGTGAGGACAATTTCGAGCTTTGAAATCATTGGATTGGCCAATGTGACTCGCCAATGTCTAAATTTAGAACATTGACTCGATGTCTGTATTCTGGCCTATGGGTTGACTACTGCCAGTACCCCATGGGGTACTGTTGGTATCAATTTTGCTGTGTATAGTCGTTACTTTACCTAGGGCGACTTGATTTCAGAGGAGGAGGACATTTTTTGAATGAATATCCATCTGGCCCAGCTGTGGCGCTTTCTGGCTTTAATCTGATGCAGGATCTTGTATTTTTGTGAACCATTCCGGATGGTTGCAGAATCTTTGCTTTGTGAGCTGATGAGTTACTAGCCGTATAAATTTATATAGATGGGAAGACGCTAATGCGGACAGTTCTCAGACGGAGTAACCCAGGGCTATCAATGAATAACTCCCCAGATGAATTACGTCGGTTGGCTTGTGAAGCATGTTGCCACTGTCTTGGCAGTGTAGAGCGACAGCGATATCTAACCCAGTTGATTCGGTTAGTAAAACCACGGCTTTGGCATGACAATAGCCCGTGTTATCAAGATGCCTTACAGCAGACATGGATTTATCTTTGTCAAAACCTGTGTGAGGGCAAAACCGCCAAGCCTTACGATCCCGATGTAGCCAGTGTGGTGACTTGGCTCAATGTCTATCTGAAGTTTCGTCTTTTGGACTTTGAACAGGCTGCCCAGGCTGCTCGTGCTCGCTGTATCTCTACCTACAACGATGAGGGGGGGACCACCGACATCGTTGAAACGCTGCCTGCTAAACCGGAGATTCCACCCATTCTGGAGAAGGTTCAGGATTGGTTAGAACAAAATGCCAGTGAACTTCGCCAGATTCACATTGCTAATCATCCGGAAATTAACTGCTATGAGATGATTCTCAGGCGACTGCCGCCAGAAACATCCTGGCAAACTTTAGAAGATGAGTTTGGTGTTTCCTTCAAAACTCTCGAAAGCTTTTATCGTCGTCAATGCAAGTCCCGTTTAAGAGAGTTTGGGCGAGCTGAAGGCCATTTAAGTTCTTAATTGTTCTTTTTATCACCGCTGTCACAGCATACTGGAGAATCTTTCGATGAATCACTCGCAACAGGCTACTGAGGTGGCTAGGCTGATCTGGCCCATCACACAACAAGGCAAGATAATTGCTCAGCAGTTCTCTCGTGATCATGTTCATCCGGCTATTGCTGAACGGGTGCGACGGAATACGCTGGCAGTTTGGGTGATTCATGAGTTTTTAGATGCTCTTGGGATCCCGACCGAGCCCTCCACCAGCGATAGCTGGAATCCGGTGATGCAATTGACCGAAGATGTGGCTGATTTGGTGGTTTCTGGGGTAGGGCGCTTGGAGTGTCGTCCAGTATCTGTTGATATAGATCATTGTCTAGTGCCGTCAGAGGCGTTGACAGAGCGCATTGGTTACATAGCCGTAGCGTTAGACGAAGTCGTTGGGGAAGCCTCTCTCTTAGGTTTTGTGACCGAGATATCTCCGACCCATCCTCAGCTAATCTTGGATCGGCTACAGTCGATGGATGATTTCCCTGCCCATCTCCATCAAATTCGCGAGGTTTTGGTGGACCAAGAGTCTGCTCAAGAGCCTTCTCAATTAACTAGACTGAGTCATTGGCTAGAAGGGCATTTTGAAAGTGGCTGGCAGTCTGCGGAGGAGCTGCTTGCACAGTATCTATGGACGCCGGCCTTTAGGCAGGGAGGAGCGCAGACTCAGCGAGAGGCACCGATGCAAATTAAGCGGGCCAAGCAATTGGACCTGGGGCTAAAACTGGGGGCAGAGCAGGTTGCCTTGGTGCTCGAAGTAGAACAAGAAAGTGAATCGTTTGTAAATATAGGCGTGCGACTATATCCCTTGGGGGGACTTGCCTATCTACCTGAAGGTCTCACGGTAACAATTTTGGATGAAGCGGATACAGTGTGTTTGACAGCTCAATCGCGTAGTGTAGACAACTATCTTCAGCTTTATTTCCGAGGACATCCTGGCGAACCCTTCACAGCCCAGGTCACCTTAGGAGATGTGCATATCGTGGAGCATTTCATCATCTAATGGACGGTGCTATGCAAAGAAATTTGGGCAAGCTTGTGGTGCTCAAACTGGGACCAGGAAGCTTTCAGCAAGGATTTTCGGTGACTTTGCAGATTGGTTTAGAGGGAGAGCGACCGACCTTAGAGCTGCCTGGTTTGTTACCTCCAGTTTCAGATTTGCCAGGCCTGTATCAGCAGTGGCAGATGGCCTACCGTCAGCTGCGGCTACCCAGTCGCCTAGAAGCTCAACCGGATATGGTGACCAATGTATCTTGGGTGGGGGACTGTCATGACAGTGCTGAGAGGCTCTGCGATCGCATCAATACCTGGCTTAGCCATCCCATCTTTCAACCTATTTCCAATAAGCTGCTTGAGCAGCTGAGTCCCACAGACATTATTCGGGTGGTACTCCAAACCGAAGATCCAATATTGCGACGCCTGCCCTGGCATCAGTGGGACTTTTTTCAGCGTTATCCTCAGGCTGAACTGGCCCTTAGTGCCCCTTTTTATCAGCAGGTAAACGCTCCCCAGACGTTGAGTCAAACGGTCAGGATTTTAGCAATTTTAGGAGATGCTACTGGATTGGATCTGGAAACGGATCGAACCTTGTTGCAAAATCTCCCTGGAGTGGATTTATCTCTTTTGATTGGCCCAGATCGAGCGACGCTTAATCACTATTTATGGGATCAGCAAGGCTGGGATATTTTGTTTTTTGCCGGTCACAGTGGTGGCAACGTCGGAAAAATTAGCTTAAATTCCCAAGAGAGTTTGACCATTTCTGAGCTGAAGTATGCCTTGACTAAGGCTGTGCAGCAAGGTCTGGCGATTGCTCTTTTCAATTCCTGCGATGGTCTGGGCTTAGCTGAGGATTTAGCCGATTTACATATTCCACAAATCTTGGTGATGCGAGAGCCTATTCCGGACCGAGTGGCCCATCAGTTTCTTAAGGGTTTTCTGGAGAGTTTTTCACGCAATACCCCTTTGTATCTATCTGTGCGGGAGGCCCGTGAGCGATTACAGGGGGTAGAGGGTGAGTTTCCCTGTGCCACTTGGTTGCCTATCCTGTGTCAAAACTTGGCCCAGCAGCCTCCCACCTGGCAAGGGTTGCTGGGCACCCAGCAGATGGGGGAGGCTATAGACTCGGTACATCGTCCCTGGATAGCAGCTGTGGGATTGGGGGTGGCCATGACAGCGGTGACCCTAAGCTTACGATTTCTCGGGGGATTTCAATCTCTTGAGCTGGCGGCCTATGATCGTTTTTTGCGTTGGTGGCCCTGGTTTGAAACTCCTGATGCCCGTCTTGTCGTGATTAAAAATACTGAAGACGACATCAAACAGCAAGGTCTGGATCGGAACTCAGAGTTTTCCATTACAGATGACACGCTACTGGCTGTTTTGAAAAAGCTCGAATTGTTTCAACCTAGAGTGATTGGCATTGACATCTATCATGAACATGGGCTTGATCCTGCCTTGCCCGAGCTCAAAGAACGATTAGAAAGCATGCCGAATGTAGTCTCTTTATGTAAGCATCCCTCGGATGCTGCAGAAATGGGAGGTGTTGCGCCACCACCTCAGGTGAGATTTGGCAACAAGTTGGGGTTTAGTGACTTTCTCGAAGATACAGATAGTACTACCCGGCGGTTATTAATCACAATCGATCGTCCCCCAGAGTCCCCTTGTCCAGCTGATTATAGTTTTGCCACCCTCATTGCGGGCCAATACTTGAGTCTAATGGGGGCAAGTGACAATCTAGACGATGTGTTTTGGCAAGATACCCATGATCAGTTTCAACTGCGACAGGTGAGAATTCCTCCCCTCAATCGACGTTCAGGCGGGTATAAATTGGCGAGTGCTGACGGGTATCAACAGCTAGTACGCTATCGCCATTTACCCAATCTGGAAAAGATTGCTGATACCTATGATTTATCTGAGGTGTTAAGTGATGACTTTGAGGGCATAGAATTGCGCGATCGCATCGTTCTCTTAGGGACCACATCCCTATCCTTTGGCGGGGGGGACATTGAGGAGCGTGATTTTTGGAAAACCCCTTACACCAACAGCGAACGTCTGGAAGACATGACTCCAGGGGTTTTTATTCAGGCTCATATGGTTAGCCAATTGGTGAGTGCGGTTGAGGACGGTCGTCCTTTGATTAGCACCTGGAATGAATGGATCGAAATTTGCTGGATTACCCTTTGGGGCATAGCTGGCGGTGCCATGGGTTGGCGGCTATCGACAGGACGTCTTGGCCTAGTGCTGCTGACGGCAGAAATTGGTCTGCTATTGGTGTGTTGGAGTCTGCTGGCGTTACCGGCACTCTGGGTGCCCTATGTACCTGCTGCCATTCTAATGTCAGGGACAGCCATTACTGTTAGTCGATACAGGGATTAAGTATAGGAATTAAAAATAATGAAGTGCATCTACGTTTCCACATACCTTTCTCTATCCATCACCATGGGCTGGGGCATTAGTTCGCCAAGTCAGGCCCAGATACCCTCTGCTGACATAATTCAACTGGCCGGTCGCCCTAGCAACGTGGGGCATCCGCGTGAGGGGACACGCCGAGGTGGAGGGAGTCGCGGTGGTGTGTGTGATTTACCGGCAAATGTGCCATCCTTAACGGCGCTAATGCCCGATACAAGTACCTGGGTTGAGGACGTTACCGACGAGGCTACAGAAGTCGTTTTTAGTTTTACAAATAGAGCGATGCCCGATGTCTGGTTTTATCTGCCCTACAGTCTGGTGGCAAGTAGTCGTGTAGCGTTTACGCTCAAAGATACCTCTGGAGATACTCTCAGGCGGACGCAGCTAGATACAACCGGTGAAATGCCGACAAGGCCTAGTATTATACGTGTTTCGTTAGCTGAGCTAGATCTGTCCTTGTCTCCCGCAACAGATTATCACTGGTATCTGACCGTATATTGTGAGTCTGGACCACCTATTTCCGTGGACGGTTGGATCAACTATCAACCGGACAATAGTCTGGAGCAGTCTCGTGGACAATTTTTAGTGGATACGCTGTCTGTGTTAGCTGACCATCAATTTTCCAGTCCTGATAATGATGTAACTCAACCCGCTTGGCGTGAACTTTTGGAGTCCATTGGTTTGGAGGATATCACTGATGCCCCGTTGGTGAATTGTTGTAGTTTTGTTGAGTAATTTCAGAACGAATGCAGAATTCATGATGGGAGTCCTGATAAGTACCTAGAACCTAGGATGCCGTTCCTGAATATAGATCACTAACGGCCTGAGGTATCCCCCTCTTATTCCCTGAGTTCTGGTTAATTGAGTTCAGGATGCCCATCATGAATAGCTCCTTTAATTTACAGCCCTTTGAGAATGAGTCTGTTATTAGCTCTCTTTTACAAACAGCCCTTGACAGCTTGGTAGATGGTCTTTTGATTGTTGCTGCCAGTGGTCGTGTACTACAGGCCAATACTATGGCTACTCAGGTTTGTCATTCCCTAGCCCCATTGGATGAATCTGGATGTGGCTTATCCCAGATTCCCAAGGTGCTTTGGACCCTATGCCATCCGGTTTTTAAGAATATTGCCAGTGGGATTGAAACTCACCTGGGCCTGGAAATGGATATTACTGATGCTCAACATCAGCCGATTCGTGTACGGATTCAGCCGTTGAACCTGAAGGTGCAGCAGGAAGACTGTCTGATGCTAATTTTAGAAGATCGTCAACAGGCTCATCGACGACGAGCTATGGCTGATGGTAAGCGCTATGGCCTCACACCGCGTGAGGTGGATGTATGGGAGTTACGCCTACGGAATTTATCCTATGAGGCTATTTCTAATACTTTGTTTATCACTGAGAATACCGTCAAGAAGCATGTGAAGAGTATTCTTGCTAAGCGACGTGTTTTCGGTGATGAAGGATATGGTGGTGCGATCGCAAGTTAGTCATATCATGAACTCTGATAAGTCGTCCTTAGATAGGGACGACTTATCAGAGTCTAGGCCTTAAAGACCAGCCCTTTCAAGGTGTACTAGCAATGAGCTTTATATTTGGACAAAACCATTATTGCTCATGGATTAGGACCAAACTTTGCCATCTAGCCCGCTAGTTTAGATGTACTAAATTCAGGAGAATTCAGGCAGTTTAAGACTATTTCAGGAAAAATATCCTAAACAAATCAGCTATTGCTATCAGGAAGTTTTGATTTGTAGATAATACTTTTCTAGCTCTGAAAAGCTAAATTTCTTAAATAGAAAGGCTTTTCAGAATTATTAAAAGTATTCATTTGACCTTTACAGGGCTGGCCTTAAAGACCTATGCCATCGTATTTAGCCAATTCCTGTTTATCCAGCATCCGTCTGCCATCAATGACAACAGGGGCGTTGTTCAGGGCTTTAAGCAGATCTGGGAGAGCATTAAACTCAGACCACCGGGTCATGATCAAGATCGCCTGAGCATCTTTGATTGCAGTCTCTAGGGAGTCGGCATACGCAACTTTTCCAGCATCAAAGATCTTTTCAGCCTCATGTTGAGCAATGGGATCATAAGCTTGTACCACAGCTCCCTTGGCCAGTAGTTCGTTGATCACTGGAATAGCAGGTGATTCCCGCATGTCATCGGTGCCAGGCTTGAAGGCCAACCCTAGAATAGCAATGCGAACATTGGCTAAATCAGCCACATACTTTTGAAGTAATGTGAGCATTTTGTAAGGCTGATCGGCATTGACCTTTAAAACAGCCCCCAACAAAGGCATGGGGGATAACCGCTGCTCTCCAAATGCTTTTAGGGCTTTGACATCCTTGGGAAAACAGCTACCACCAAAACCACAGCCTGCACCTAGATAGGTGGTGAAACTGGGGATAATGCGCTCACCTGTTTCCAAAATGGGTGTTAGACGTTTGTCAAGGTGAACGCCCTTCATGACTTCGACCACATCTATGCTGCCAGTTGCCGCACATAGATTACCGATTTCATTGGAAAAGGAAATCATCGTAGCTAACAAAGAATTAGCCGTGTACTTGATCATCTCTGCCGTTTTGCAGTTAGTGGTGAGCTGATCCACCTCAGGGAAGACGGCATACAGTTCTTCCATCACGGCCAGCGTTTTCTGATCAATGCCACCGAGCACAATTCGGTCAGGATTCATAAAGTCAACGATGGCTTCCCCTTCCTTCAGGAATTCAGGGTTCATGCCGATGCCAAAGGCCTCACCAGCTTTTTTGCCAGACGCTTCCTCGACGATGGGTAGGACAACCTCATCAGAAGTCCCTGGGACAACGGTACTTTTGACCACGACAACATGGTAGTCATCCTTATCTTTGAGTACCTCGCCAATTTGTCGCGCTACGGTTTTGATGAATCGGAGATCGATCTCCTGGCCATCAAAGGGCGTACCTACCGCAATCAGAGACACCTGAGAATCCATTACCGCCTGACGCAAATCAGTGGTTGCCTGAAGATTGGTTTTAATATTCTTTTTTAGCAACTCTTCCAGCCCATCTTCGTAAATGGGGGGGATTCCCTGGTTGATCTGATCAACCTTAGCCTGGTCAATATCAACACAGGTCACTTGATGCCCTTTCTCTGCCAAACATACGCCAGAGACCAGGCCAACATAGCCGGTTCCAACAATAGAAACTTTCATTTATGCATCCTCCGCCTGAGAATTATCTTTGTACCAAACCAACGCTCGACGTAACCCATCTTCAACAGAAATTGAGGGGTTATAACCGATCTGAGTCCGTGCCTTTTCGATGATGGGACAGCGTCGATTAGGGTTGTCCACCAGGTAGTCCTTATCTTCGCTGACTTGCTTGACGACCTTGCCCTGGTAGCCAAATAGTTCTTTGGCACCTTCAACAACGCGATCAGCCAGGTTTGCCATGGAGATTTCTGGCTTTTCAATGCCAATGTTGTAAGATTCTCCAGACTGGCCATTGGTCAGAATTTTGTAGTAGCCCACAATCGCGTCTGCGATGTAACAGAAGGTGCGAGTGGGGGAGCCATCGGACAGCATAACAATGTCTCTGCCAGCTAAGACATCACGGACAAAGTCTGGCAGGACTCGACGATCGGTAATCTTTAGTCCTGGACCATAGTTATTGAATGGTCTGGCAATCTTGATGGGCAGGTCATACTGTTCGGCAAAGTTGACGCACAGGGTTTCGCCATATCGTTTTGATTCGTCGTAGCAGGCACGGGGACCGGTACAGGAGACGTTGCCGCGATAGGTTTCAGGAGTTGGAATATTTTCAGGAGTTGGATCACCATAAATCTCACTAGTGGAATAGAATAAGAAACCTTCTACGGGAGTGCCCTTCTCTTTTTGAGAACGGCAGTATTCTAACAAGCTGCGTAAGCCATTGACATTCGCATCCATTGTTTCAATGGGATACTTCCTGTAAAAGATTGGGGATGCAATGGATGCGGCGTGAATAATGTACTGAAAATCACCCATGTTGTCAGGCAAGGGATGGGTGATGTCATGCTTTTGTAGCGTGAGATTAGGGTTGCCTTCCAGAGCAGTCAACCAGTCAGGAATGCCACGAATATAGTTGTCGTAGACTGTGAGGTCAATGATTTTATCAGCGGATACCTTGGTATTCCAGTGCAAAATCGACTGGACTAGGTAATAGCCGAGGAAACCTGCACCACCAATAATTAAAAGTCTCTTGCCAGCAATACAGGAAAATTCTTCTTGTAGGTTGCCACAAATATAATCGAGATCAATTTGAATAACGTCTTGGGCCGTTTTCATAAATTTTAAGCTCTAGAGTTTAGGGAAAGTTTGGGATTCCAATCTGATCAGGAAAACCATATTTAAGCCATTGTCCGATCGGGCAATGGGGGAGAAAGATGTACCCTGACAACAGTTAGACGAGAGATAAAGGCTGTTAACCCTCCTTCTAACTTTTTCCTAAGATGATCATGTGCTTATTTCACACCTGCAAGAGTTCTCTTTGGTGCAAAATAAGCATCTTGTTCTGCCCGGAGCTTGTGGGCAAGACGATCACCAGGTAATTCTACATCGTCATAGGTGAGGGCTCGATCCTTGGGCACATCATTCTTTAGCTTGCAACCTTCAGCCAAACCCATAGGTAAGAGGTTTTCAGCTTGCACGATGTCACAGTTCTCACACATGCCGTAGGTCATGTAGTAGCCCAGACCGTCTAAGGTTTCTCCAGCCTTTAGATCAATCTTGGCAACAGCTACAACATCAACGACCTGGGGGCCAATGGGGGCAATTACCACATCGTTAAATAGGGCTACCCGAGCTGCGGATAGGGGCACTTCAAATACGGTCAGATGGTAGGGAACATAGAAGCTATAAAGCGGGCCTTCTCCCAACTTTCCATAGTTTAGGTAGTGGGCCTGATGAGCATCATTGCGGGCGGCATAGACAAACACACCAGGACTAGGTTGAGAGCCGACAACGTAATCGACAATGCCACCTAGTTCCTTCATTTGGTCAATGTCATAGAGATCGACCATGTCATCCACATGTTTTTTGCTTTCGTAGCCCAACATGCCTCGCTGAGCAACTTTCATCCCTGTTGCATTGGCAACAATGGCTTGCTCAAAGGAGATTTTTGTACCATCAGCAAAACTCGTAACCATGTGGGGTGTTTGTCCCCATTTTTTAGCAAAGCTGGCCTGGGTTGTGGGGTTACGATACCGATCCTGTAGGCCTTTGATATTGCCGCACAGTAGGGGCTGTAAACCAATAGTTTTGACAAAGCGATAGAGGTTTAACTGGACACCCGGTTGGTCACCGTCGCAGCCAGTCAGAATCACACCAGCTTGATCGGCTTTTACCTTAAGGATGGGGCCAACTGTGCCATCGAGTTCTGCATTCATCAGCACCATGTGCTTTTTGTGCTTGATGGCATCAATGGTAACTTGGGCTCCGTATTCTACATGGCCTGTGGCCTCGATGAGCACATCGATGTTGTCGGCCTGGCAGAGGAGAGATGGGTCCGACGTGACGGCATACTTGCCATCGGCAATGGATTGATTTAAATCGGTGAGGGAGCTGACTTCTTTAGCATCTGTAATGCCAGCTGCACCATAGGCGTCCAACCCATTGTTAGCCGTACGATTGGCAATGGCAACTAATTCCATTCCTGGCATGTAGTTGGCAATTTGGTTGGCAATCCCACGACCCATAAACCCCGCGCCAATCATTCCCACGCGGACCGGATTACCTGCTTCATGGCGTGCTTTTAGGGCATCGTCAACAATAATCATAAAGATATCTCCCAATACAATAATTTAACTGTTGTCAGTAATTTGACTGTCTAAATTTTGATGTGTTTTGCCTACCCCTGGGGTCGCCAGTGCTATCGAAATCTCTTAAAGTAAAGGCCATGCAGTATCTTTGTCTGATACGACACTTATAGGACTTGGCCAATCGATTGCTAGCTTGGGATCATCATATCTTAGCCCTGCTTCATTTCCAGGGGAATAAAATTCACTGACTTGATACAGTGCTTCAGAGTTATCCTCTTGGGTCTGGTATCCATGGGCAAAGAGCTCAGGAACATAGAGGGCTCGACGATTTTGGGGAGATAATTTAACTCCAAAATGGGTTAGATATGTGGGCGAATCAGGCCTCATGTCAACAATGACATGGAAATTACAGCCACTAATACATCGGAATAATTTAGCTTCTGTGGCGGGAGGGGTCTGGTAATGTAAGCCTCTGATGGTGCCTTTTTTTTCTGTAAACGCCAAGTTGCATTGGGCAATGGTTGGGTTTAAACCATGCTCTTTAAATTCTCTCTGGCAGAAGGCACGGGCAAAAAAGCCACGATCGTCAGAACGGGGTTCCAATTCTAAAACGAATGCTCCCTCTAAGCCAGTTTCTATAAATTTCATAGGTATAGTTTGTTTGCACTGAAGGCAATGGGAAATGAGGTTTGGATCAATTTATCCTACAAATCAGCAATGGCAAACGATGGCTCAATAAGTAGGACAACTGCCTAGAGAGTGAGCATGGGAAACTCTTCTAACTATCTAGGCAGAGTGAGCCTTACCACACTTTCCAAGGAGCCTCATTTTCTTGCCACAGTTTCTCTAGATACCGCTTATCTCGAAGGGTATCCATGGGCTGCCAAAAACCATCATGCTTGTAGGCTGATAGCTCTTCCATATGAGCTATTTTTTGCAGCGGTTCTTTTTCCCAAGAAATGGAATCATCGTCAATGTAGTCAATGACCTGGGGATTGAGAACAAAAAAGCCACCATTGATCCAGGCTCCGTCACCTTCAGGCTTTTCTTGGAACTGGGTGATTTTGGTTTGGTCTTTTTCTAGAGAAATTGCGCCAAATCGTCCGGGAGGCTGAACGGCCGTCAATGTTGCTAATGTACCGTTCTGTTTGTGAAACTCGATCAACTCAGTAACGTTGACATTTGATACACCGTCTCCGTAGGTAAAGCAAAAGTCTTCGTTGCCGACATGCTCTCTTACCCGCTTGAGACGACCACCGGTCATGGTTGAATCCCCTGTATCTACTAGGGTTACGCGCCAGGGTTCCGCTTTTCCAGCGTGCACATTCATTTGATTGAAGCGCATGTCAAAGGTGACGTCTGACATGTGGAGAAAGTAATTGGCAAAATACTCCTTGATGACGTATCCCTTATAGCCACAGCAAACAACAAAATCGGTGATGCCATGGTGGGAGTAGATTTTCATGATGTGCCAAAGGATTGGCTTACCACCAACCTCTACCATAGGCTTTGGCTTAATGGCAGTTTCTTCACTGAGACGAGTCCCTAAACCACCAGCTAGTATGACAGCTTTCATATAGTTAAAAGATTAATGAACACCTTTTATGCCATTAATGGCGTACGAACATAACAAAAACCATTAGTAGATAAACTTCTTTAAGGAAACTCTATATATAAGAGAGCCTCAATAAAGCGGCCTTAGACTAGAAAAATAGATACCTCATTATTTAACTCCTGGATCACTGGGCGTTCCGGAATATTACGCAAATTTCAGCTATCGGTATTGTCTCTATTTTGTTAGTCGCAGTATTATCCACAGATACGGTATATGTTCTCTAGACGTTAGGGTCTAAGCAATTGTTCGATGACAAGATAAACACGGGCAGCACAGTACTTAGGAATGAGGATTCAATTAGGTTCTATCTTTTGATGTACAGGCGTTCCATGGGACGCCTCTTCAGACATAATTTTTGGATCTTATAAAATCCTTATCCCTTAGCGGTCAAGTCAGTTTTTTTGAAAAACCTAGCGTGTAGCAAATGTTTGTCGTCAAACACTATTATTGACAGGGTGCTCAAACTTTATAACGTCTAGTGCTCAAAAATATTTTGATACTGCAGCAGATCTAAGTGGATAAAAGTGGGTAAACACTGGAAACATTCCTCTGCTAGGTACCAACGTCCTTCTCGCTGCAGCATTAGTGTGAGGCGCTTAGAGAGTTCATGCAGATAGCGAACATCGTTGGCGGCGTAAGCCAGTTGCTCATCGCTGAGGTCATGGACGTTGCCCCAATCAGAGCTCTGGGCGGTTTTATCTAGATCGATGCCTGCGATTTCTTTGACTAGCTCCTTGAGGCCATGGCGAGGGCTGTAGGTGCGGGCTAGCTTACTGGCAATTTTGGTACAGAAGACGGGGGTGACATCAATGTCCAGGTGATGACTTAGGGTGGCTAGGTCAAACCGGGCAAAGTGAAAAATTTTGAGGATGCTGGGGATTTCGAGTAGCTGTTGTAGGTTAGGGGCGCTACTTTGGCCCCGCTCAATGCGGACGGCAGAACTGTAACCCTTGGTGTCGCAGAGTTGTACCAAGCATAGACGGTCACGCAGGGGATTGAGACCCATGGTTTCGGTATCGACTGCGATCGCATCTGAGGCTAGATAGCGCTCAAGTAGGGATTTAGGAATGTCGCGATCGCAAACCTCAAAGTTTTCCAAGTTTAGGGTGTCCTTTGGTTATATCAGTTGGCTATATCAGTATTGGCGCAGAGGTATGGTGGGAAACCTTAAACCTTCCATTAGGTGTCAAACTTTAGTATTTTTGCCACTGTCTGTACATCCTTATCGCCCCGTCCGGAGCAGTTGATGACGATGGTGGGATTGCCCTCTAGCTGCGGGCATAGCTTTTCTAGATAGGCAAAGGCATGGGCAGTTTCCAATGCGGGAATAATGCCTTCCTGCTGAGAGACGAGCTGAAAGGCGTCTAGAGCTTCTTTGTCGGTGACACCGTAGTATTCTGCCCGACCAATATCTTTGAAGTAGCTGTGCTCGGGACCGACACCGGGATAATCGAGGCCTGCACTAATAGAATGGGGTTCAACCACCTGCCCATCACTATCCTGGAGTAAAAAGCTCATGGCTCCGTGGAGCACACCTACCCGTCCTTCGGTCAGCGTGGCGGCGTGTTTGCCAGTACTGACACCTTCGCCGGAGGCTTCTATGCCGATCATCCTTACTGAGGGCTCATTAACAAACTCGTGGAACAGCCCCATGGCGTTAGACCCCCCACCGACGCAGGCGAGCAAAATATTGGGCAGACCACCCCACTTTTCCTGGCACTGGGCGCGGGTTTCTTGACCGATAATGGCGTGGAACTCTCGCACGAGCATGGGGTAGGGATGGGGACCGGCCACCGACCCCAAAATGTAATGGGTATCTTCCACGTTGGTGACCCAGTCGCGAATGGCTTCTGAGGTGGCGTCTTTGAGGGTGCCGGTACCAGCGCTAACGGGTTGTACCGTGGCTCCCATCAGTCGCATGCGAAATACATTCAGGGCCTGACGCTCCATGTCATGGACACCCATGTAGATCACGCAGGCAATGCCAAATCGAGCGCAGACCGTAGCTGTGGCAACGCCGTGCTGACCGGCACCGGTTTCAGCAATAATCCGCTTTTTACCCATACGCTTGGCTAGCAGCACCTGACCCAGGGCGTTGTTGATTTTGTGGGCACCGGTATGGTTTAGGTCTTCGCGTTTGAGATAAATCTTTGGGCCGCTACCATCGGGACGGGCGTAATACTCAGTCAGACGCTCAGCGAAATATAGGGGATTTGCTCGACCCACATAGTCCTTGAGCAGTCCATTTAGCTCAGATTGAAACCCAGCTTCATGGCGATAGGTGTAGAAGGCCTCCTCCAGTTCCGTCAATGCAGGCATTAGCGTTTCGGGGACATACTTGCCACCAAAGCGGCCAAAACGACCTAACTTATCGGGGCGCACCTCAGGGGCAGTCAGGTTGGCTGGGACAGAAGTAGAAAGCGGAGTGGCAGTCACGATGATTGTTAGAGCTGGTGGTTGATCGAGGCAATGAAATCCTGGTGAAAACCTTTGAGAAAATGAAGTTTCTTGCCAGGTCGCAGATTTCATTATAAGTAATTGAGAACGCTACGCATCCTTAACGATTCAGGATAATCCTGTGGATACCAAACCGTTGATTATTAAAGGAACGACCCAACTATTGGGGGTGATTGGCTCTCCGGTCAAGCACTCGATGTCGCCGATTATGCACAATGCTGCGATCTCAACCCTGGGTATAGACTACGTTTATCTGCCTTTTCCCATTGCCCCTGAGCGACTCAACGTTGCCATAGATGGCTTTGCCGCTGTCGGTTTAAAGGGATTTAACATCACCATTCCCCACAAGCAGACCATCATGCCTTTGTTGGCAACTATTTCTGATGTGGCTCAGGCGATTGGCGCAGTCAACACCGTGTGGTGGAGCGATCGAGGTTGGTGTGGTACTAATACCGATGCTGCTGGTTTTATTGCGCCGTTACAGGTGTTAGATCGAGACTGGAGTCAGTCGCCAGCGATGGTGCTGGGCAATGGCGGTGCCGCCCGAGCTGTTGTTGCGGCCTGTCATCAGTTGGGCTTTCCAGAAATCATGGTGGTGGGTCGTAATGCTGAAAAGTTGGCAGCGTTTGCTCAAAGCTGGCAAATGTCCCCCTTAAAACCTCCAATTTCGATCCATACCTGGGAGCAATTAGATGACCTATTGCCCAAGGTAAGTTTGGTGGTTAACTCAACTCCATTGGGGATGGCTCCCAAGATCCAGGCTTCTCCCCTAACGGATGCTCAGATTAATCTGCTTCCTGATCACGCGATTGCATACGATCTGATATACACGCCTAGCCCCACTCGATTTTTGCGACAGGCCTGTAGCGTTGGACTGGGCACCTTTGATGGTTTAGAAATGCTGGTCCAGCAGGGGGCAGCTGCTTTAGAAATCTGGACGCAGCAGCCATCCCCCGTGGACGTAATGCGACAGTCACTTGTAGATTATTTGCGGACATCGCAGGCATAGAGCCAAACTAGTCATTAGTACGTACAGAAAGGGCATTATTAGAACAGGCAATAGAACAGGCGAATAGAACAGGCGAATACAAACTTTAAGGCATTCATTCCGTGAGACTGGAACTTTACGCTTTTGGAAAGGTTCTGCGTAACTGTTGTACTGATATCCCACTACGGCATCGTCCACTACTCCGGTCAAAGCTCTGACATTAATGCCTGCGCTACTTAATGTCTTCACTACAAAGTTAAAACGTTATGCGATTTCCTTTCCCTGTTGTCGGCCAGTCCTCCCCAGCCCAGCCCCCGATGACGGCGAGACTAGCCTGGTTAGATGCGGCAAAGGCCTATGGGATGTTTTTGGTGTACTATGGCCACTTTGTAGAAAGAATCTCAGACTTGCAGGGGTTTGTTGTTGGTACAGCTGCGTTTTCTCAGTACAAGTTTATTTATGCATTTCACATGCCCCTGTTTTTTATCCTGTCAGGGTTTGTTTACAAGGATAGAAAACAGAAATTCTCATCATTTCTGACCCATAGACTTTTAACACGTATCCTGCCAGCAATATTTTTTAACCTAGTTGCTGTCTGCATTCAATTTCTCTTAGCTGGTGGAGGCTCTGGCTTTTATGAGCGTTACCAAGAGACCAATGTCTTGCTGGATTTTTTGTCGGGATATCCGTTTGGCAATTTTATTACCTGGTTTCTGTTCTGTCTCTTTACGGTAGAGTTGCTAAACTACATTGCTCGCCCCTTCGTTAAGGCTGATGTATGGCGCAGAGGGGGCTTAGCCGCCTTAACACTTTTGGGTGGCTATTTTATCGGGCTAAACTCCAATACTCTACAGGGGCTACCGCTTCGAGGGTTTGATTTTTGGTACTTTAACCAAGCCCTGGTTGGGTTTAGTTTTTATCAGATTGGTTTTATTCTCAAGCAGTCAGAGTTTATGACATTAGTGCAAAATTCTTTTTATAGATATTTAGCATTGGGACTAACTCTGATTTCAACTTTGGCGCTGTTTGGGCTAAATCAAGGTCCGTTTGCTGCAGACAGGAGTCTGGTGCTGATGGCAGGTGCCAGCTATGGCAATCTTTTCCTCTTTTCGATAACAGCCATTACCGGTTCTCTTTTTATAATCACCCTGTCGCTTTTTATACCTGCAGGCAAGGGGCTCACCTTTGTTGGTCAAAACACATTGATTTTGTTGGGGCTTAATTTTTTCTTTGCTGGCTTTGCAAAACCAGTGATTGAAAAAATTGGACTGTCGGTATTTGATAATGGCTGGGCTGTACTAGTCTTTTGTACGGCGCTAACGCTGATCAGTTTTTTGGTTAGTGTTCCGGTGATTCAGCTGCTCCATAGATTTTTTCCCCAGCTAATTGGTAAACCTAAGTTAAGAGGTCCCCTTTTGCCGCAACTACTTCGATAGGCATAGTCAGTTTTAATAAAGGACTAAAGGACTGAGGGATAAAGACGTATTTTCCCTTATTTCCCCTGCTCTCTTGCTTGCATCTCTGCATTCGATTTAAACAAACACCCTTAACCCATAGGGATTGGGCTTAACACTAACCTGAACGGTATCACCCGTTGCAAACCTAATGGGGGTCCGGGCTTTTAACTTCCCTAGACTGGGATGGTTGAGGGTGTATTTGTATTCACGGCCTAGAAATTCGCGATCGCAAATCACTAATACCATCTCTGCATCAGTTTCCACCGCTTTGAGATACAGCTCTTCCTGGCGCAGCATCAACATGCCTTGGGTCGCATCCGTCGGATTTACCATAGCCGTATCTACCAGTCCCAGGGCCGTTTTCCATCCACCTGCTGAGCGCTGGGCTTTTAGAAAATTTGCCTGGGTGACAAAATCTGCAATGAATTGAGAGGCAGGCTGCTCATAAATTTCTTCCGGGCTTGCCAGTTGCTCGATCCGTCCAGCTCGCATCACAGCGACTCGGTCGGCAATAGCCAGGGCTTCCTGCTGATCATGGGTGACAAAAATTCCTGATGCTCCTACGCCTTTTAGAATGCTACGAACTTCCTGACGTAGGTACAGACGCACCTGGACATCCAAATTACTAAAGGGTTCGTCCAGTAAAACCAATGACGGGCGAGGGGCCAGTGCTCGTGCCAACGCTACCCGCTGCTGTTGACCTCCAGATAGTTCATGGGGATAGCGACGCTCAAACCCAGCCAGACCCACCAGGCTAATGGCTTCTTGGGCTAGGGTCTGGATCTGTGCATTAGGTAATCGGCGATGACGACCGAGATGTTTAAGGCCAAAGGATACGTTGTCAATAACGCACAAATGGGGAAACAGCGCATAGTCCTGAAAGACGATGCCAACATCTCGACGCTCGGGTGGCAAGGTAGTTCCCTGACCACATACTGGCTGTTTTGCTAGTTCAATCCAACCTTTTTCAGGATTTTCAAACCCTGCAATGGTTCTCAACAAAGTTGTTTTACCACAACCTGAGGGTCCCAATAGGGCTAGCAGTTCACCTTGACGCAATTGCAGACTGACTTGATTGATGGCGGGAACTGTTTGCTGTTGATACTGCTTAGTAACATTATGCAGCTCTAGTACCGTGGGTAGAGGTGTTGTGGTTACATTCGAAACCTGCGAAGCCGTGGGCATAAGGGCTGAAGGAAAACAAACAAAATGGTTTAGGGAAAGGCAGTTATTGAGACTAGAAAGCAATAGTACCTAAAGTAATCATATAGCTATGCATAACCATCTGCTGCAATAGACCCCTATTTTTGAAAATATCGCCTCTAAAAATGTCCGTATGACTGAAATTCATTCCCTGACTGGCTTATTCAATTCTGTAAATCACCACAGTTTTTTTTATCAAAGAAAGGAAATGGTTGGTTTGTAGGCAAAATGATCATTTGGTGGTTTTAATCACCCCCTTAAGTGGGATAAGCAAAACGGAGATAATCAAAATGAAGACTCGTGCAATTCAACTATTTTTGAGCTTGGGTGTAGCTACTGCAGTAGCAGCCTGTGGTGGTGGTACCGATGCTGTTAAAGATGCGACTGATGCCGCTGGTGATGCAGTTGATGCTGCTGGTGAAACAGTCGATGCCGCTGGTGATGCCGCTGGTGATGCCGCTGGTAAAGCAGTCGATGCTGCTGGTGATGCTGTAGACGCTGCTGGCGATGCTGCTGGTGATGCCGTAGACGCTGCTGGCGATGCCGCTGGTAAAGCAGTCGATGCCGCTGGTGATGCTGCTGGTGATGTTAAAGAAACCGTTGAGGATGCTGTAGAAGAAACCAAAGATGCCGTTACTGGTGAAGGCGATGAAGGCGGTGAAGGCGGTGAAGGCGGTGAAGGTTAATCGCTAATCTGCTTCATTGAGAGCATGGTAGGTGGGAGTAAATCCTATCAGCTGTGCTTTTAGGGAATGGAGGATTGCTGGCATTGGTGTCAGCAATCCTCCATATTTATAAGGGCATTTTTATTGAGCGTAGGGCAGAAAATTAGATACCAATTTTTTAAGTCAAAACTAATATGAATCCCAGCCATGATATTGAACCAATATATTCCCAGGCATTGCTGATCCTTGGTGTGATTTCTCTCTGGAAGATGGTGCTATAGGGCATTTTTAATCGATCGACCCATCTTCTAAATTAGCAGCGGCTATGCCTTGGTCATGAGTTATGCGCTTGTTACCTAAGACAAATTGCCGATTGAAAATAGGGCTTACCCCTGAGGGTGGTTGCAAACTCCTGAAAAATCTCCGCCTTGGAAGTGAAAGAAAGCCCTACAATAATTTGGATTTGTTGATCTGGCCCTGCGCTCAGGAATCCCAGACTTGTCCTTCGATTTTCCCAACGTTCGCTTATGCCTCGCCGCAATGACCTCAGCAAGATTTTGTTAATTGGTTCCGGTCCGATTGTCATCGGTCAGGCTTGTGAGTTTGACTACTCGGGCACGCAAGCTTGCAAAGCTCTGCGGGAGGAAGGCTATGAGGTGGTTCTAATCAATTCCAATCCGGCTACCATCATGACCGATCCCGAAACAGCGGATCGTACCTATATTGAGCCTTTGACAACTGAAATAGTGGCTCGCGTGATTGAGCAGGAAAAACCTGATGCGCTATTGCCCACCATGGGGGGACAGACTGCCCTCAATCTAGCGGTTAATTTGGCTAAAAGTGGAGTTCTGGCTCAGCATAATGTGGAACTAATTGGGGCCAAGCTAGATGCGATCGAAATGGCAGAAGATCGTCGTCTCTTTAAGGAGGCGATGGAGCGCATCGGGGTGGGGGTATGTCCGTCGGGATTGGCGGAGACCATGGAGGAGGCCAGTGACATTGCCCATGACATCGGTACCTATCCCTTGATTATTCGTCCTGCGTTTACCCTGGGAGGGACTGGCGGCGGGATTGCTTACAACCAAGAAGAGTTTGAAACTATTGCTAAATCAGGCTTAGATGCGAGTCCGGTCTCGCAAATCCTGATTGAGAAATCACTGCTGGGTTGGAAAGAATATGAGCTAGAGGTCATGCGGGATCTTGCTGACAACGTGGTGATCATCTGCTCGATTGAAAATCTTGATCCCATGGGTATTCACACCGGGGATTCGATTACGGTAGCGCCAGCCCAAACCCTGACCGATAAGGAATATCAGCGTTTGCGGGATGCTTCCATCAAGATTATTCGTGAGATCGGGGTGGAAACTGGGGGCTCAAATATCCAGTTTTCAGTGAACCCAGATACTGGCGAGGTGATTGTGATTGAGATGAATCCTCGGGTATCTCGTAGTTCGGCCCTTGCCTCTAAGGCCACTGGATTTCCCATCGCTAAGTTTGCGGCCAAGTTAGCCGTAGGCTATACCCTGAGTGAAATTTCTAACGATATTACCCAAAAAACTCCTGCTAGTTTTGAACCTACCATTGACTACGTAGTCACTAAGATTCCTCGGTTTGCGTTTGAAAAGTTTCCCGGTAGTGCTCCCCTATTGACTACCCAGATGAAGTCAGTGGGAGAGGCAATGGCCATTGGTCGGACGTTTCAAGAGTCGTTTCAGAAAGCTTTACGGTCTTTGGAGACAGGGCGGTCGGGTTGGGGATGCGATCGCAGAGAAAAGCTACCCACCATTGCCAAGGTTCGTTCCAGTCTGCGCTCCCCCAACCCAGACCGAATCTTTGCCCTGCGCCATGCTCTACAACTGGGACTGAGTGCCCAAGATATTTACGAACTCACCGGTATAGATCCCTGGTTTATCGATAAGCTCCAAGATCTACTGGTGACTGAAAAATGGCTAAAGCGCACCTCCTTGGAGGCCATTACCCCTGAGCAAATGATGGCGGTGAAGCAACAGGGCTTTAGCGATCGTCAAATTGCCTATGCCACTAGCACCGACGAAGATCAGGTGCGAGTCCAGCGTAAGTCCTTGGGGATCATCCCTGTCTATAAGACGGTTGATACTTGTGCTGCAGAGTTTGAAGCCTATACGCCTTACTACTATTCCACTTACGAAACCGAGACCGAAGTCAAACCATCAAACCGGCGTAAGGTGATGATTTTGGGCGGTGGCCCTAATCGCATTGGCCAAGGAATTGAGTTTGACTACTGCTGTTGCCATGCATCCTATGCATTGCAGGCCAATGACTTTGAGACCATTATGGTCAACTCTAATCCAGAGACAGTGTCTACGGACTATGACACCAGCGACCGTCTCTACTTTGAGCCCCTGACCAAAGAAGATGTGCTCAATATCATTGAGGCTGAGAACCCAGAAGGAGTGATTATTCAGTTTGGTGGTCAGACACCGTTAAAGTTGGCGGTGCCACTGCAGGCCTATCTAGCTACGGAGCCGGAGGTTAATGGGAATCCCATTCAAACCAAGATTTGGGGTACCTCTCCCGACTCCATTGACACCGCTGAAGACCGCGAGCGATTTGAAAAAATTCTCTGGGATCTCGATATTACCCAACCTCCTAACGGTATTGCCCGTAGCTATCAAGAAGCGCTAGAGGTGGCTCAAAAAATCAACTATCCGGTGGTAGTACGCCCTAGCTATGTACTAGGTGGGCGAGCCATGGAGGTGGTCTATTCTGATCAGGATTTAGAGCGCTATATGACTACGGCGGTGCAGGTAGAGCCTGACCATCCGATTTTGATCGATCGATTTTTGGAGAATGCCATTGAGGTTGATGTGGATGCGATTTGCGATCTCTCTGGTCATGTGGTGATTGGTGGCATCATGGAACACATTGAGCAAGCGGGCATTCACTCTGGCGACTCTGCCTGCTCACTACCCACCATTACCCTTAGCGTTCAAGCCCTTGATATCATTCGTGACTGGACGGTCAAGCTAGCCAAGGCGTTGCAGGTTGTGGGCCTGATGAATATTCAGTTTGCAGTCAAAGATGACGATGTTTATATCTTAGAGGCCAACCCCCGTGCTTCTCGGACAGTCCCCTTTGTTTCCAAAGCAACCGGTATTCCTTTGGCAAAGACGGCTGTCTTGATCATGTCTGGGCAAACTTTAGCGGATGTAGGGGTTACCAAAGAGGTGATCCCGACCCATATATCAGTCAAAGAAGCCGTACTCCCCTTTAGTAAGTTTCCAGGCACCGATACCCTATTGGGGCCAGAAATGCGTTCCACGGGAGAAGTGATGGGGATTGACGTTGACTTTGGTCGTTCCTTTGCCAAGGCTGAGCTGGCCGCTAGTCAAGAGCTACCCTTGAGAGGCACCACGTTTATTTCTATGAATGATCGCGAAAAAGAAGCCGTGGTCCCCATCGCTAAGGAACTCTCAGCCCTGGGCTTTCAACTGATTGCTACGGCTGGAACGCGCCATGTCCTCCAAACACATGGTTTAGAGGTCAGTCTGGTTTACAAGGTCCATGAAGGCCGTCCCCATGTGCTTGATGCCATCAAAAATAATGATATTCAGTTAATTATCAACACCCCTACGGGGGCAACTGCCCAAGAAGATGATCGGATGATTCGACGAACGGCCCTTGATTACCGAATTCCGACGATTACCACCCTATCAGGGGCGCGGGCGGCCATTGAGGCCATCCGTTCTTTACAACAGAAAACTCTGGCTGTTAAAGCCCTGCAAGATTATCTCGTTTAACTTGCATTTAGCTTGATATCAAATAGCCCCAGGGAAAATAGTCTAATCAAAAGAGACATTTTCTCTAGGGCTAAAAAAGATTGTAATCCGATTTAGGAATCAAAAAACTACATAGTAAGGTGGCCTGCTCAAGTTCAAGAAAGCCACCTATGAATCATGATGAATGATTGCTGAAACTCTAACTCTAATCTCTGTTGTTATTGCGATTGCTGCGGTTACGACTCCAACGCTTCTGGCGATGCTTAGCAATGGCCTTACGCTTGAGCTTTTCAGCAGGTGTCTCAAAGTAGCGATGCTTTTTCATATCTGAAAAAATGCCCGCCTGAACAACCTTACGCTTAAATCTTCGTAGTGCTGATTCAATACCTTCATCATCCCCAAGGATAACCTGGGCCATAGTATTCTCCTTTAACGACAAAAATGGGGCAGCCTGAGCGCCCCATTATAGAACAGGGTGAAGTTGCAAACACGTCACCCAAAAATTAGGCTGGTTTAGAAGCGACCGCCGCCGCCGCCGCCGCCGCGTTGCTCACGGGGACGAGCCTTGTTAACTCGTAAATCCCTGCCCATCCACTCTGCACCATCTAGGGCCTCAATGGCAGCAGTTTCTTCGTCTTCTGAAGACATTTCTACGAAGGCGAAGCCACGAGGACGACCGGTTTCCCGATCAGTGGGTAGATGGACACGCTGGACTGTTCCATACTCGGCGAAGACAGCATCAATGTCATCACGAGTAGCATCGTAGGACAGATTTCCAACATAAATGGACATAGAGAATCTCCTAAGTTTGATATGCAACGAGTTATACGGGAGATCCCTCTAGAATCAAGTCGAAGTCGAAATTGAACTGGTCGAGTTGAACTGTGAGCGTATCGTACCGAAAACTATGCGTCACCGATTATGGTAACGTATTGCCATAGAACTCTAGCATACCTTGTCAGGTACTGATTTCAATTCTTAAGAATTGATTTTGGTCGTTTGCTTTGAGCCTCCTGATCCCTAATATACCTAGGCTAGCGATAAAAATCCCCTCAGGGTTACAGCTATTTATTAGCAATTGAAATACATACTTAATTGATCTCTTAGATCATCTAATGAAGTCGCTAAGAGATCAAAGACAGATAGCTGACTGGGATAGTAAGTTTTAACTAGATGCTGGATAGTCTCATTATCAGGGTTTACCCCGCTGATTGTGTTGGCTACCGTATCTGCTAAGCGGCCACTGCCAGCAACGATAATAACCTTTCTGCCTAACTCTAAGTTAAGCTTCAGATCCATCAGCGATACCTGACCACCATTAATAAGTAGAGTCATGGATGGGTTGTATCCAGCCAATACTGAAGAAAATTCTGCTAGCCAGCGTGACTCACTTCCCCACTTATAACCAGACACTAGGAAAAAGTGAGTGTGATGGGGTTCGAGTTCTACCGGGGGACAGTCTTTATCGTATTCTTCTGTTAATTGGGGATCAATATTGTCTAATAGCTTTGGTTGATGTTTACCCGGAAAAATTATCCTTCTCAAGGGGGCCACACCAACTAAGTTAAATTGGCCGCTTATATAATGGCGTGCGTGCCCCATCATGTGGGTAACCCCGGCATCAGTGCCACCATCTAATACGGTAATATCTAACTTCTCTGACAGTGTTGCTAAGGGACCGTTGAAAAACTGTATTAGCTTTGCCTGACTCTCTTGAGTCATATGACTAGCGCCACCAATGACTAGCAATGTTGACGTAGGTCTATATAATCCTACAGTTGATAGAGCTTTTTCGTAGTCCGTGCCATCGGCCACCCTAAGAATCTTGGCAAGTTGCCCATTGGAAAACCTGTGTTTAACGAGTTCACTGGCTAAAGTCTTAGGCATTTCATATATCTCTTAACAAAAGCGGCCAACTGACCTATATCTGTTAACTCACTTACATCCCCAAAATACCCCCATCCTGTTAAAGTCGTGCAAGTTTCCTGTCAAACCTGTGCAAGTTTACAAAATATATGGTCGGTTTCTGAGGATATGCGCAATAGTTACCCGCAAGATTACAGAAACCTTTAGTTCTAGTGAGTATTACATAATTACTGTTTTTTGAGTGGGACCAAATCTTAACCCTGTCCCACTAAACGTTTAGTTCTTGGTGAAGTAAAACCCAGAGAGCAACTTCTAGTGGTCTATCCCAATTGTGCCTGGGCACGTTCAACATATTTAGAGAAAACATCCCAGCCATGATACCCACCATTGACTAACTTACGGACCTTTCGCCAGTCACCGGACTGGGCAGCTGTCGCCACACCGCGTTCTTTAAAGTAGCAAGCTAGAACTTGGGCTGACACTTCTGGGTCCATGGCAAGATCGGGATTACCCTCCAGATCTACCCCTAGCTTTTTCCCGTAGGTACTATAGTTAGCTCGACCTGTCAGCTGAATGTAGCCACGACCGTGATACTTCACCCCATCACCGGGGCGCACGTTGCCTAAGTCTGCTCGTTCCTCATAGCGTTTCCAGTAGCTCTCTCCCCCCCATTCATGGACAGGTTTAAATCCGCCCGTCTCGATGCGAATGGTAGCTAATAAACCGATTAGCACTGAACCGTCATAAATATCGTATTTTTTCATGGCATTTAGAATGCCTGGTAGATAGGTTTTGCAATCTTCCAGGGAGCATTCCAAAATCTGAGATACCTGGTCAGGGGTAGTTAGTTGATTTGTGATGGCAGTTCCAGTCGCTCCCCCGTTAGTCTGAGACTCACTTTCTACAGCACTGTTTTGCTCAGTCAAAATTGTTTTTAGAGCCTGGAAATTAACGTTTTCCTCCCATTCCAGAGCATGTTGACCTAGTGGCGGTAGGGAACTGCTGGATTTAATGGTTTTATTAGATGAAGGACGAGAGGTGCGTTGCCCCGTTGTCTCTCTTGGGGAGGAGGACATTAGGGACTGGATTCCGGTTGATGTCTCTTGGGCGATAGCAGCATCGTCAGGGCTTTCCTCAAAGCTTTCTGCCGGTATATCAGAGGGCATTTGTATGTCTAGCAAAGACCCTGAATAACCGCTGTCTTCTATGGACTGTTGCTGGCTAGCCTGTTCAGCAAGGCGCGCTCGATCCAATTCTAGACGCTGAGCCCGTTCTTCCAGTTCTTGATTGAGGCGCATCAGTGCTTTTTCTGAATTGTGAGTAGCCTCGTCTGCATCGCGCTTATCGTCTTCTTGTTTCTCATCTAAACGCGCAACAAATCCTTCCACGTCTTTTTGGATATATGCCTCTACCCTCTGGGCAAAGGTTTTATAAGCATCTTCATGGACTTTGAATTTGCGATAGGGACCAGCCAACTGCATAAATTGCCAGCCCTCGATTTTCATAGTTTCTGCTGTACTACGATAGTTCCGATACTTATCACCATGGCCAAAGAACTCTTCTACAGCAGCCGAGATTGCCACGGCTTGACTGACACCAAGGGCTATCCAGCCAACGGTTACATTAATGTTCTCGCTATCACTTTTGAAACCCACCATGGCTGGAACAAGCACGCCACCAATAATGGTTACCATGCGCAGCCTGAAATGATGGTTACGTTCTTTCGTGGCACGTCCTTCTAGCCACATTACCTGGTCTAACCAACGATTTTTGAGAAACTCTTTATGCAGAGCTGTAACCTCAAGCTTGTCGATCAGTCCTCCTAAGGTCTCTTTGAGGTATTGGCTGTAAGCATTTTTTTTGGCCATTTTGTTTTGATTTAGATGCGGGGCAAAAACAATTTCAATGGGGCGGTATCCAAACAGACAGTGCTAATCCAAGGATGTGAGTGAGTGAGACAATATAAATTAAAGACTCACACTACGTGGATATAGATAGGGATGGACTATCCCTCTGAGTTTATCCACATAGTTGAATAACGTCAGTTAAACAGCTAGGAGTAATACATAAATAACTAAGGAATTAACCAGGATAGAGCGCAACTCAAAGGTACACGCTTTAGCTTAAATATCTGACTTTCTGATTTATAAAAATTAACTTACGAACAATTTAACTTGATTATCTAGTTGGGAATACCATCGCTACAGTATAAATTCGATTGTTTGAGTAGGGATAAAGTTTTTATAAATGTTACTTGGTTTTGCTGTATCCGCAAAAGCTATGAAAAGTCGAAGTAAAGAAGCTTTTTGACGCTATAACTCTAGTTTGTTACGGGGCATCAGACGTAATGATTTGAAGAGCTTTGTAAAGAAATACTCATTGAATGGGTAGAAAGAACTAGTGAAATTGCTTAGTACGAATAGGGATTAATTTAATTTTGTTTATTTTTTGACAGATTGTTTCATACACAAACTTCCATGGATTTAACTCTAGAGAAACTTGAGGCAGTGTACAAGGCAGCGTTTGATAACTGTGCTCTGCAGCCAGAGATAGAGCCTACGGTTAGGGGGATTGTGGGGCGTATGGTGCAATTGCGATCGCACTACGAATCCGTCGAAAAAGTGATCGGTGTGCCCTGGTGGTTTGTCGGGATTTTGCACTACAGCGAATGGAACTTTCGGGAGCCAGAGCAGTTTGAGCGCCAGGTGACCGATATCTTGATTGCCAAAAGGTACCACCAGGCCAAGACCCGCACCATGGGCGCATTTTTATGGGGGTTTGATCTGTGGAATGGCTTTCAGTCGGGGGCTGGGAAAGAATCAACCTGGGTTTGGGGTGGCACCAATGTGCTAAAGCAAAAAACATCTCGTATTGGTGCCGCCGCCATCGTGCGCTATCTGCAGCTGCAGGAGCTGATCGATATGGGCAGTGCAAAAACCTCGACTGAGCTGCTGGTGCTGACGGACACCCTCTTTAAGCTTAGACCCGATCAGAGCTTCAAACTATCAGAGGCGGACAAGATTCGGGTATCCGCCGGGACCCGTTTGGAACTGCTTCGGGATGATCCCGATAAAGCTAACCATGTAAAAGTGCGCATTCCTGACGGGGTGCTGATGGGACAGGATGATCGCGTGGACTGGTATGTCTTTGCTCAGCATATTCAGTTAGAAGGGACTGAGCCTAATAACAAACCTAAGGATCCCCCCGCTGAGCCAGAAACAAAAATTGCAGAGAAAGATCGGGGGCGTCCGATTACGGTTCCCAAACTGGGTCAGGTATATCTGGGGGAACCTATTTTGGAAAATGGCCACTTTAGCTGGGCTGAAGCCACTAAAAACGGTAGTCGCATTCCTGTTGATGAGAACGTGGTCAATGGCATTCTTCAAATTGCTGAAGCCATGGAAGAGGTTAGAGAATATCTGGGTGGACGTCCCATTAGCGTAAATTCTTGGTACCGTGATCCTGCCTCCAATCGCAAAGCGGGTGGGGCTAGTCGTTCAAGACATCTATCTGGGGATGCTGTAGATTTTGTGGTACAGGGCATTTCTCCTCCAGAAGTTAATCGGAGGCTAGAGCCCTGGTGGGGAGATCGAGGTGGTATAGCTAGCGCATCAGTATTTACCCATATTGATGCCCGGGGATATCGGGCTCGATGGGACTATGGTTTCTAATCTGCTTCTAATCTGAGTTCTAGGACCAGATCTCAGTCTCGATTTAAACTGGGTATAGGTGGTATAGCTGGCTACATCACCAGCTAAAGCTGTGATTTAAACGGATCCTGGAAATCCTATGACATTACCATCTTCCTCCCTGCAGGATATTTTTATTTCCTACGGTAGGGCAGACAGTCGGTTGTTTGCCAGACAAGTCAAAGATTGTCTGGTAGAGGCGGGGTTATCAGTATGGTTTGATTTTGATGATATCCCCCTGGGAGTGGACTATCAGAACCAGATCAGTGACGGTATTGAGAAAGCGGATAACTTTCTTTTTATAATTTCTCCCCATTCTGTTAACTCGCCCTACTGCGCTAAAGAAATCGAGCTGGCGTTAGCTTTTAATAAGCGGATCATTCCGCTGCTGCACGTGGAGGAAATTAGCTATGAAGCCTGGCAACAAAGGAATCCTGATGCCAGTGAGTTTGGCTGGCAGTCTTTAAAAGAGAAAGGGGTCCACAGTAGTTTTCCGAATATGCACCCAGAAATTAGCAAGATAAACTGGGTATATTTTCGTGAAGGGGTTGATGACTTTGATGCAGGAATGACTGGACTAAAGACCATTCTGGCACGTCATAAATCCTATGTTCGTCAACATACGCAGCTGTTAGTTCAGGCTCTTACTTGGCAGCGTCAACAGCGCCAGCCCAGTCAGTTAATAACAGAGGATACTTTAGCTGAGGCCAATGTCTGGCTGAATACGCGTTTTAAGGAGGATCAGTCTCCTTGTCTCCCTACCGATCTGCACTGTGAATTTATTGCTGAGAGTTTAAAGGGTGCTAATGACCAGATGATTCAGATTTTCGTATCCTACAGCGAAGAGGATATTGCCATTCAAGAGAAGGTGCGTAAGCGCTTGATGCGGGAGGGATTTACAGTTTGGGTAAATACTGTGGATATTCCCACCACGACAGACTTTCAGCTGGCGATCAATCGTGGTATTGAGAAGGCCGATAATATTGTTTTTCTGCTGTCTCCTAGCTCCCTTGCGTCCCAGTATTGCCAACAAGAGCTGGCCTATGCTCGCCGTTACCACAAACGGATCATCCCATTGCTGGTGCGGTCAATGGATGTGGCGAAACTGCCGACTGACCTACGTATGGTTCAGTTTATTGATTTTTCTTCCCTGGCGTCTGAAATTCATTTTGACCGGGCGGTGGATGAACTGATCCGCATTCTACGTAGCTCAGCGGACTATGTGGATTTGCATAAACGTTTTTTGGTCAGGGCGTTGGTGTGGGAGCGTCAGGGGCGCGATCGCAAATTTCTACTCAGATCCAGTGACTTTACCATGGCCCAAACCTGGCTATCGGAGTCTAGTCCTGTGGGCAGTGAGCCCACCGACCTACACACAGCATTTATCAAAGCCAGTCAGGGGATCAACCAGTTTTACGATGCGTTTATCTCCTATGGTCGAGTCGATAGTAAAGCCTTTGCCACAGATCTTTGTCAACAACTGAATAACCAAGGGTTTCAGATTTGGTTCGATCAAAATGACATTCCCCTGGGGGTAGACTTTCAAGAGCAAATTAACGACGGTATTGAAAAAAGCCACAATTTTATATTTATAATTTCTCCCCACTCGGTTAATTCTCCTTACTGTGGCAAAGAAATCGCCCTAGCGCTGAAATATAACAAACGGATTATTCCCATCCTGCAGGTGGAAGAAATTGGCTACACCACCTGGAAAGAGCGTAACCCTGGTAGTAGTCCGGATCGGTGGAAAACCTATAAAGCTCAAGGGAAGCATTCTAGTTTTTTCAACATGCATCCCGACATTAGTAAGATCAATTGGCTTAATGCTCGAGCAGGAGTGGATGATCTAACGGCTGCTGTTAATGAACTTGTAACGCTCTGTCGTCACCACGGGGACTACGTCCAGCAGCATACTGAACTCTTGATCGGTGCCCTCGCCTGGGAACGCCACCAAAACCAGGCATCATACCTGTTGATGGGAGAAGATCGTTTAAGGGCTCAAACCTGGTTGTTGACTGAGTTTAGTGATGAACAACCACCCTGTAAGCCCAGCTTGCTACAGGCAAATTTTATTACGGAGAGTATTAAGACCGCTGATGGCGGCATGACTCAGGTGTTTATTTCCTATTCTGAAGAGGACTTAGCTTCCAAGGAAATTGTTCGCTATCACTTATTGCAAGCGGGGATCACCGTTTGGACCAATACGGTGGATATCCGTATGGGGGAAGATTTTGAGATGGCTATCCAGAGAGGCATTGAGGAAGCCGACAATGTTGTCTATCTAATTAGCCAGGCCTCGCTGGAATCAGAGTATTGTCAAATGGAGATTGACCAGGCGTTAGATCTCCACAAGCGCATTATTCCGATGCTGATAGAGGATGTGGATCTCACGCAGATACCTGACACGATCCGCAAATTACAGTTTATTAATTTGACAGATAATCAGGTATCTATCGACCTAGAGAAAGATTTAGCAGAGCTGCTGCGCAGCATCCGTCGAGATGCTCCCTACCACAACCAGCACAAACGTCTATTGGTGCGGGCGCTAAAATGGGAACGACAGAAATGCAATCCTAGTCTACTGCTACAGCGCCGCATGCAAGATACCTATTTTGCCTGGGCTCAAAATGCTAAAAATCGTACCCTTGGTGGTGCATTACCCTTGCAGCTGGCATTTCTAGAGGCTAGTCAGCAGCAGTCTCCCGATCAAACCTTGGGAGTATTTTTTATTCACCATATTGATGACTGTGATTTTTCCCAACGGCTCAATGACACCCTGTTGATTCAGGGGAAAAGTTGCTGGTTGTCTCCTGATGGGGCCGCTGGAGAGACAGAACGGTGGGACGATACCCAGCAATTGGTGGACAATGCTGAGAATGTTCTTTTTGTGTTGTCACCTAGTTCGGTGCGATGTGATGCCTGCATAGCTCAGCTGAGCTATGCCCAATCTCGTCAAAAGCGGGTTCTACCGGTGGTTTATCGAGATGTGGTGAAGTCTTCCATGCCAGAAGATATTAGCTCTCTTCCGTGGAGCGACTTTCGTCGTCATGGTGGTGATTTTTTGGTGAATTTTGGGGAGTTATTTCGTACCTTAGAGAGTGAGCCCTATCATGTGCGATCGCACACTCGTCTCTTGGTCAAAGCGGCTGAGTGGGATGCTGCCCAGCGAGATGATAGCTTTTTGCTACGGGGAAATGACCTGGCAGACTCAGAGCGTTGGCTACAGCAGACCAAAGATAAGGTACCGCCAGTCACAGATTTGCAGAAAACCTATATTAAGGCAAGCCAGGCATTGCCATTTAAAAAAATTAAGGCTCGCTATGTGGCTTTGGCCACGATGGCTACCACATTAGCCGTCTCTGCCATAAGCCTGTTTGGTGGTCTTCAATCGCTGGAAACTCGGGCCTACGATCAGTTTTTGCGGTGGCGTCCTAACGAAACTGAGCAGGATGAACGGTTGCTTATCGTTAAGGTGGATTCCCCTAGTGGAGAGTGGCTGCGGAAACAAATAATTGAGGGTCGCTATGAACCTGGAATTGGCACGATTCCTGAAGATGCTCTTTCTGAGGCGATTCGGGTGCTGAACAGCCATGATGCCCGTTTGATTGGTCTGGACGTTTTCCGTGATTTTCCGGCTCAAGGAGCCCTCAGTAATGATTTTGCTTGGACCGATAATCTGTTTGGTATTTGTCAGACAGCTAGTGATCAGGTAAGTGATATCGGCAATGACGGGATACCTTTACAACGCGTTGGGTTTGCAAACCTTTTACTGGATGGGGGCAAAATTGTTCGTCGTCATTATCTAACTCAGTGGGCGGCTGATGGTAGTCCTTGTGTTGCAGAAGAATCGTTTACTCTGTTATTAGCCAAAGCCTATCTTGAGTCTGAGGATATTGCTGTTGACATTATTGTCAACAGTGATCACCTTGGTGAGTATATTGAGTCAATTGTTTTAGGAGATGTAGTGCCGCCCGCTCTTAGCGGAGATGGTACTGCTTACCATACTGAGACCGGAGAATCAACTTGGAAAAATCTAGGCAGTCGAGATTGGAGTACCTTGGATGGGCGTCAGACTCTGCTTAACTTTTGGACCTTCCAGGATCCAAATACTCAAGAGAAAATAGGGGCTCGGCTCAAAGATTTTGCTCAGCAGGTTTCTCTTGAAGCTGTGATTAAGAATGAGGTGGATCCTGGACTGATTCGAGATCGCATTATACTGATTGGCTACACGGACTTTAGCGATCGCAACTCCGACGATTTCAACACTCCCTATGGTGATTCAGTGCCTGGGATTTATCTCCACGGACAAATGATTAGTCAATTGATCAATGCCGTTTTGGAGGAGCGACCTCTGATCCGCTGGTGGCCATTTGTAGGAGAAGTAGGCTGGGTTTTACTGTGGTCTGGTGTTGGCGGCTTTGTCTTTTGGCGATTTGTTAGGCCAGGGCCACTCCTGGCTGCCGGGTTTGGGGCAGTCGGATTATTGACGTTAGCTTGCTATGGTTTCATGGTGGGTCCAGTAATCTGGGTGCCTTGGGTACCAGCACTCGTCGGTTGGGGGATTACCGGCAGTGCAGTGGGCTATATGACCTATCGCTTACGTAAAGGGTGATTACCATGTTTCGATTTTTAGCAATGATACTGCCACGATTGCCCAAGTTATATAGAGTTGAGCATCACGTTTTACGTCATCCTGTTTTATGCCGTCGTTCCCATCGCCATCTTATTTTTGCCCTTGCCATTGGGGTGGGATTAGGTGTCGTAGAACCTGCTTTGAATCCACCTGCAGCAGAGGCTTGTTTTTTTTGGCAGGCCTGCGCCCGCTCGCGGGGACGGGCAACTAACACTCGTGCTGGAGGTAAACGCACTGGCCGCCTGATTGGTGGTAATGATGCATCTGTCCCCTATATAATCTCGCCTCGTAATGCTTGGATCCGGCGGCCAAATTCACACCAGCCCTACACAATTCGCTGGAATCCAGTAGAAGGCGCGCATCGCTATACTGTGAGGATCTGGCGTTGGACGTTAGAGCGGGATCGACCTGAGATGGCCCTATGGGAAGGGACAACAGTGGACAATACTCCTCACCTTGCGTTTCCACCACTGATACCTTTAGATCCTGGAAATTATTACTCCATTGAGGTTGTCACGGATACAGGCGTGTCTTCTGATTTAGATGAAGGATATTATGAATCTGGCTTTCAGTTACTCTTTGAAGAAGATTATGAAGAGTTAAGAGCCCAGCTCAATAATGTTGCACCTACGGGGTCTGACGGTTCTGCTATTGTTGATGAAAGTCCTACCCAAGAAGTTACCTTAGCCAGGGCTGGAGTCTTCTTTCTAGAGGAGATGTATGCTGATGCGTTAATCATTTTACAGTCGTTGGCCGATAGCCCCGCAGCTAGTGACTTGGTGTATACCGCCTTAGGGGATACCTACAGTCAAACCGGTCTCAATCAGCTTGCCATTGAGGCCTATAGCCAGGCGTTAGCCTTAGCTGTAGCCAATGCTGATACCCTTAGTGAAGCGATTATTCGAGTCAATTTGGCTGATGTCTACGCTACTCTGGGGTTATTTGACAATACTCTCCAACATCTTCGCCAAGCCCGCGATGCTTATGAACAAATTGGAGAAGATAGAGAAATTGCCAGATTAGACCGTCGGATTGAGTTAATCTCCACCCGGTTAGTGAGACAGGACCAAGAAGAGGTTACCCCTTAACGTTCATTAGTAATTGACTCTAGGGGAAGGCGCTGTTCAAGATTTTAGCCATCCCCATGATTGGGCAGCGTTTAGTGTGATTGGTCGTCCATGGTAGAGAATTATGTAGAGACGTATATTAACGTTCGGCATAGGGGGCATTTATGAAAGAACCATTGTTCACTGTTTATAGTGGAACCTAGGTTCGTTTTTATCTAGTTCCTCCACTAGTGCTCATTCATGATTTGTCTATTCAATCGTCATTATGCTTTGCCTTTTTTGATCGGCTTGTTTGGGCCTGTTGCAGTTGTGGCAGCAGCTCAAGCTCAGTCAATTACGTCAGCGGACACCGTCACCAGTGTTCAGCAAAATGGCACCCAATTCCAAATCGATGGGGGTAATTTATCGGGGGATAGCACTACCCTTTTCCATAGCTTTGACCAGTTTGGTTTACTCACCGGAGAGTCTGTCCAATTTGCTAACCCTGTTACGGTTGAGAATATTGTCGGTCGGGTAATCGGTGGCGATGCCTCGATCATTGATGGTGGACTGGGTGTAAATGGCGATGCCAATCTTTATTTGCTCAATCCAGCCGGGATATTTCTAGGAGAGAATACCCAGCTTAATCTGGGTGGTTCCTTCTCAGCTTCAACAGCAACCGGGCTGATCTTTGGCGAAGAACTGTTAGATGTCTTGGGTACCAATGACTATACGCGTTTGACGGGTACCCCCACTGGCTATGGGTTTGACCATGAGCAAGCAAGCGCAGTGGTGAATACGGGGGATTTGTCGGTTGGGTCAGGGCAGGCCTTGACTCTGCTAGGGGGACAGGTGATCAACACAGGGCCGCTATCGGCACCTGGGGGTGAGGTTTTAGTGATGGCTGTTCCTGGCAAAAATCGAGTCCGGCTCAGCCAAACGGGTTCATTGCTGGATCTAGAACTGGAAACGTTATCGGTAGAGGCAGCTCAGCCGGTATCTGCATTCACAGTTGCAACCATACCGACGTTGTTGACTGGGGCCAGCGCTCTGGGCATGGCGACCGATATTACCGTTCATCTTGACGGTACCGTTAGTTTGTCTGGATCTTCCCTTCAGGTGCCTCTAGATAGCAACACCGTTGTTGTGAGCGGTCAGCTAGATGCTGATAGTGGCAATATTGGTGTGTTCGGTGACCAGATTGCCCTAATCGGTACCAATGTGGATGCGTCAGGAGATATTGGTGGCGGCACAGTACTGATTGGGGGAGACGAATCAGGTGCTGGCAGCGTTCCCAATGCTACTGCAACTGTGATTGACGAGACGTCTATCGTTCGAGCCGATGCCCGAGACAATGGCAATGGTGGCAAGATAGTTGCCTGGGGAACGAACTTGCTGAGTTCGGCGGGGCAGTTATTTGCTCGTGGTGGTGCTAACGGTGGTGATGGTGGCTTTATTGAAACCAGTAGCCTAGGTCAGCTGAATGTTGCCATTGCCCCCGATATTTCTGCAGTCAATGGTTTGGGTGGTTTGTGGTTATTGGATCCTCCCAACATTCGGATTGTTGAAGGTAATGTTGTTATCAACATTAGTGGGGTTAATCCTTTTGATGCCAGTGGTTTTGGCGCGGATGAGTCCCTTCTGGGTGTAGATCTTATTCTCAATGCCTTGGCCGATGGCGGCAACGTTGAAGTAAGGACAATGGGGGATACACCTGGCGATGGCAACATTACCCTGGAAACGCCCCTGGACTACGACACCACCAATGGTACGCTCAATCTTTTGGCCGAGGGCGAAATCAATATTTTAGAAGATATCTTTGATAGCTCTGACGAAATCGACTTCATTTCAGAAGAGGGAGAATTTTCATTTCTGCCGTCAGATTCTATCAATCTTAACCTCACAGCAAATGGTCAGATTACCGTTGAAGGCAGCATCCTTACCCAGGGTGGTCAGGTTTCTATCATTAGTAACCAAGCAGGTGTAAATGCTGTTGACATAAACACAGGTGGTATCGATGTAGAAGGAAATGTTGTATCTGGAGAGATCACCATTCAGGCTAATGACAATATTTTTGTGGCCGATGGGTTATTTACCGCTGGTGATGATATTTTGCTAGAAACCCAGCAGGGCTCCATTAACTTTGCCGCGCAGGAAGAATCCATAGAAGTGCTCCCCAGTATTAGTAGCTTTGGAGGAGATATTACACTGACGGCTTTGCAAGGCTCGGTAGATGTGGCCGAGTTTATTTCGACAAGCCCTTTCGAGGTGGTGAGTGCTGCTGCTGGTGATGTTACTGTTGAGTCACAAGACTTTATCTCCGTGGATGGAATATTGGCTAATGCATTTAATGTTGACGGTGGTCAGGTGACTCTCAAGTCTCAAGGCGATGTTGTTTTTAGTTTTATTAACACCATTAGTGAGACTGAAGCAGGGGGAGATGTCATTGTTGAATCTAGCCTTGGCAATGTCCGGGGGACAGATGTCATTTCTTTTGTACCTCCCAGTGGTTCATCGGAGCCTGGAGGGGAGATTATTGAACCTTTTCCTGAGGGAGAGGATTTGGAAGTGATTGTTCCAGAACCAGAAATAATTGTTTTAGATCCAGAAGAACTCAGTGCGACAATTGTAACTGATGGATTTGCCTCAGATGGGACTATCACGATTACCCATGGGGGCGGCAATAGGATTCCATTTGATATTGGCGATGCTACTGTTAACGGTACGGCAGGCTCGCTGACTACCGGTACCACCACATTAGAAGATGGCAATCCTAATGAGCCATTTTTGGGCAGTTTTGATGCTGGTGATATTCAGATCATCACAACTGATGATCCTCCAGTCGTAGAGCCTCCAGTCGTAGAGCCCCCAGTCGTAGAGCCTCCAGTCGTAGAGCCTCCAGTCGTAGAGCCTCCCGAGATTGACCCGTGCGTTACTGACTGTCAGGCAGATGTAAATCTGCCCCATGATGAACGAGACCCAGGCGGCGGCGTTAATACGTTATTAACGCCTGAAGTTTTAATAAAACGTTTTGAAGAAAAAATTACTTCAGACGTTGCCAACCATTTAAAATCAAGCCTGGCTGAGGGTGACAGTTTGTCGATGTTCAATGGTCAAGGGGGAGCGGCAGCAGACTTATCCACCGCTCGGGCCAATCTTCGTAAGGTCCAGGGACAAACGGGCAAACGTCCAGCCCTAATTTATGCTGTGTTTGGAGCCAGTGATAGCCCTGCAGATGCAGCGAATATTTTACAGACCAGCACAGCGTCAGATCCGTTAGAACTGTTATTGGTTACAGCGGAAGGAGAACCTCACTATGTACAACTCTCTGCTACGCGAAGAGAAGTCCTCAAATTAGCTCAACGATTTCGTCGTCAGGTGACTACACCGACTCGCATCAATACCAAGACATATCTACAGCCAGGCCAAGGGCTGTATAAATTGTTGATTGAGCCTTTAGAAGCTGAGCTTAAAGCACAAAATATTGACACGATCAGTTTTATTACTGATACGGGTTTGCGGTCTATCCCCTTAGCAGCGCTTCATGATGGGCAGAATTTCATTATCCAAAACTATAATATTGGGCTCATGCCTAGTCTGAGTCTGACAGACTTGACCTATCAAGATCTCAATAATGTCAGTGCCTTAGTGGCTGGGGCTTCTACGTTTGCTAATCAGGCTCCTCTCCCAGGGGTGTCGATTGAGATCGATGCGATCGCATCTGAACGGCCTAGCAAAGTTTTAAAGGACGATGCATTTAGTCTAGATATGCTCAAGAATGAGCGACAACAAATCCCCTATGGCATCATTCACCTCGCTACCCATGGGGAGTTTAATGTCGGTGACTTATCCCAGTCCTACCTTTACTTGCATGACGAAAGACTAAGGCTAGACCAGCTGCGTACCATTGGCCTAAACCGACCGACTGTAGAGCTGATCACCTTGAGTGCTTGCCAAACCGCCTTAGGTAATCGCTCAGCTGAACTCGGTTTTGCAGGCTTTGCAGTGCTTGCTGGAGCCAAAACCTCCATCGCTAGTTTGTGGAATGTTAATGATGAAGCCTCAGCCGGATTCATGATTGAGTTTTATCGGCAGCTGCAAGAAAATCAACCCATTATCAAAGCTGAAGCGCTGCGTCAAGCTCAGTTAGCCATGCTACGGGGCGATATTTCTATAGAAGACGATCAGCTGAAAGGTCTGGCCGAGTCTCACCAGCTGCCTGACGAACTTGCAATTGAAGGTCGGGCCGACTTTCGGCATCCTTATTATTGGGCTGCATTTAGTTTGGTGGGCAGTCCCTGGTAGGTAGGTAGACTTACTCTTGGCATTGCTGATTCTCAGTAAGAATTAATCTTTGAGATGTAAGAAATAGTAATTACTACGGATGATTTCGTTTCCTCATGCTGCATCCCCTAAATCAGTCGTGGCAATGTCTGTACTGATTGAAAGACATTGGTGAAGAGACGTGATCTGTCAGGATATTTTTGCTTCATTTTTATTAAATCCCGTTAGGGATTTATCAAATCAAGTTTCATTTTTTCCTGAGCGCGCTATTAATGTAAAAAGCGGCACTTATGCCGGGGAACGATATGACTACGGCACATCAGCATGCCTTACTGCTGAGTGGGTGGATTTTGAGTTGGTTTTAATTTCATGACATCAGACTCATTTGCTTTACAGGATGCATTTATCTCTTACGGTAGGGCCGATAGCAAAGCATTTGCTAGCAAGCTAAATGCTTGCCTCCTTGAACAAAATCTTGACGTTTGGTTTGATTTTGATGACATTCCTTTGGGTGTGGATTATCAAAATCAAATTGACGATGGTATTGAGCGTAGCAAGAACTTTCTGTTTGTTATTGCCCCTCACTCGGTCAACTCACCCTATTGTCGCTTAGAGGTGGAGCATGCTCTGCGTCTGGGAAAACGCATTATCCCACTGCTCCATGTGGAAAGCATTGATCGTGAGACCTGGCAAACGCGCAATCCCAATGGTACAGAAGCAGATTGGCAAAACTATCAGGCCAAAGGCTTGCATTCCAGCTTTCCCAATATGCATCCCATTATTAGCAAAATAAACTGGGTGTATTTTCGGGAAGGAATTGATGATTTTCAATCCTCGCTACAGGGACTACTGGATATCTTTGAGCGGCAACAAGACTATGTCCATGACCATACAACTATTCTGGCGAAAGCCTTAGCCTGGAAACGCCATCAAAAACAGGTTCAATATCTGCTCCTGGGACAAAGCCGTCAGCAGGCTGAACGTTGGCTCTCACGTAAATTTGACAGCTTAGATCAGGCTCCTTGTCAGCCCACGGAGCTTCAGTGTGAATTTATCTGTGAAAGTATCAAAAATGCTAACGGTCTAATGACCGATGTGTTTCTGTCTTATTCTGAAAAGGACAGGGCACTGATGGATCGGCTGCGCCAGGCATTGAGGCGAGAAGGATTGACTACCTGGATTAACCGCACTGATATTAAAGTGGGGGTGGATTTTGGGGCGGCGATTAATAAGGGGATTGAGGAAGCCAGTCGGATGGTTTACCTGATTTCACCGGATTCTCTCGCTTCAAAATACTGCCAGCAGGAACTGGACTATGCTCGGCAGCTAAATAAGCAGATTATTCCGCTATTAATGCGTCAGGTTGATTTGGATCAGGTCTCTGACGATTTGCGAGCGATTCAGTTTATTAACTTTGTCAATAAAGATGACCATGATGGCAGTGCCTACCGTGGAGATGTAGATAAGTTGGTGAAGCTGCTCCAAGAGGACAGTGATTACTATCATCAGCACAAGCAGTTGCTTGTCAAGGCCCTTAAATGGGAGCGTAATGAGAAAAACTCCAGTTTGTTGTTACGGGGCCATAATCTGCGCTCTGCTGAGGCCTGGCTAAAACTAGCCCGGAAACATGGCAAACAGAGAGTTCTACCACTACAAGAAGACTTTATTCAGGAGAGTCTGCGTCAGCCCCCCGATCAGTCTATTGACGTCTTTATTTCTTACTCCAGGGCCGATGCTGACTTTGCCCGTCAGCTCAATGAGGAGCTTCAGGTACATGGGAAAACCACCTGGTTTGATCAAGAAAGTATCGCGGCTGGGGCCGCTAACTTCCAAGCCGAAATTTTTAATGGAATTGAGAGTGCCGATCACTTTCTCTTTGTGATTTCTCCTAATGCTATTCAATCACCTTATTGTGCTGAGGAAGTTGAATATGCCCATAGCCTAAACAAACGGATGCTGACGGTGCTGTACCGGCCTGTGGATACTAAGGAGTTGCCCCCTGCCTTGGCGTCAGTGCAGTGGATTGATTTCAAGGGCAAGCAGAAAAATTTTAAGACGAATTTAAGTACCTTGTTACGGGCTCTGGAGAATGATCCAGCCTATTTGCGATTTCATACACGCTTGTTGGTGCAATCTCTAGAGTGGGATCAGCAGGACCGTGATGAAAGTCTTCTATTGAGGGGGAAAGCTCGTCGTGAAACGGAAACCTGGCTGCTGGAGGCTGAAGGGAAAACGCCTCAGCCAACAAGATTACAACAAGATTTTGTAACAGCTTCGGCGGCTGAAGAAATTAAGCGGCAGCGTTCTGCCATTCGGTTGCAGCGGATTGGTATTGGTGTGATTAGTCTGGTGTCTTTGGCTGCGATCGCGCTCGGTATTTTTGCCAATCAATTAAGATTAAAGGCTGACAGAGCTCAAGTTAAAGCAGAAACTGCCCAAAAAGAAGCCGAATCCCAACAGATTTTGGCTCAGATGGAGACTTCTGAAGCCTTATTTAGTTCTCATCAGCCCTTTGAGGCACTGTTAGAAGCCATGCATGCGGGCATTGCCCTGAAAAAACGTCAGCCTGCCGAGCCAGATCAAGCATTACCCAATGCCAAAGTATTAACCGCCCTGCAACAGGCAATCTTTTGGGTGAGAGAACGCAATCGGCTAGACGGCCACGATGGCATTATCTGGGATACCACGGTGAGTGACAATGGCCAGATGATTGCATCCGCCAGTGCTGATGGCTCGGCACGAATTTGGAGTCCAGATGGTAAAGAGCTTGATCGATTTAATGTTGAGAACACACAAGTTCTAAGTGTGGCCTTTAGCCCTGATGGGAAAAAACTAGCCCTGGGGCTAGAAAATAGCAACATTCAGCTTTGGCAATTGGGGCAAGACCGCCGCTTATTAGCCACTATGGAATTTCATACAGGGCCAATTACATCATTGGCGTTCTCCCCCAATGGGAAAAAATTAGCATCTGCCAGTGAAGATAAAACCGTCCGTCTTTGGCAACAGGATGGCACCCCCTTAAGCGAGCTAACTGACCATATTGCCTCTGTACGCTCCGTTACCTTCAGTCCCGATGGACAGATTCTGGCTTCGGCAGCAGACGATCGCACCATTCGTCTATACAACCCAGACGGGAAAATATTAAGAACGTTGCGGGGGCATAATGCTCAGGTCAAGGGCATTGCCTTTAGCCCAGATAGCTCTATGCTGGCTTCCGCTAGCTGGGATGAGACCATTCGGATATGGAGTAGTCGCACGGGGCAACTGATTCGAGACATTCGAGGCCACAATGCACTGGTTTACGATGTCAGCTTTAGTCCGGATGGTAAATATCTAGCCTCCGGCAGCTGGGATAAAACTGTCAGAACCTGGACCTTGGAAGGAGAGCCTATCTCTACCGTCTTTGGACACACGGCCCAGGTCCACAGTGTGAATTTTAATCCAGAGAGTGGATTGCTCGTGTCCGGTGGTGGCGATCGCACCATTCGCATTTGGGAATTGGCTCGCCCTCTGATTAACTCCTTGAGAGACCATCAGGCCAACGTTTACAGTGTTGTTTTTTCTCCTGATGATCAGGTCATCGCCTCAGCAGGCGCTGATAAAAATATTCGTCTGTGGAATCAAAACGGTACCCTGATCAAGGTTTTAGATGATCATAGTGATGTCGTCTGGAAAGTCGACTATAGCCCAGATGGCAAGATTCTGGCCTCGGCGAGTTCTGACTACACAGCAAAACTTTGGGACCGTAATGGCAACTTGTTAGCTAGCTTAGACGATCACGAAGGACCGGTGTACGCATTAGCCTTTAGCCAGGACGGTCAATTGATTGCCACGGGAGCGGCCGATCGTAGCATTCATATTTGGCGACGGGATGGAACATTAGTCACCAAAATTGTTGATTTGCCTAAAGATGTCTTGAGTATTGCCTTTAGCCCTGACGGTAAAACCTTAGCGACTGCCGGCTGGGATCATTTTGTCAGTTTGTGGAATATAGATGGAAAACTTCCACAGCCGGGAGAAGAGTTGTATGAAATTATTTATGATCCTGATAACAAAATTATTCCTCGGGATAGTGCTGAAGGACAATCCCCCAAGAAATTAGAAGGGCATCAAGGATGGATCCACGAGGTAGTCTATAGTCCCGATGGTCAAACCATTGCTACAGCCAGTGCTGACGGTACAGCCAAGCTCTGGAGTACGGCAGGAGAAGAACTCAAAACCCTGGAGGGACATCAGGATGGTGTTGTGACTATTCAATTTAGTCATGACAATGAGCTAATTGCCACTGGTAGCTACGATCACACCGTAAACCTGTGGGCCGCCTCGGACGGTAACCTGCTAACAACATTGCGGGGCCATGAGGACCGGGTAACAAATCTCAGTATTAGTAGCGATAAAAGCCGACTAGCGACCGTTGGAGAAGATGATCGATTATTGCTATGGGAGCTGGATATTCAAGGAGGGCAAACGCAGCTACTGACTAAATTGCTAGATAAAAGCTGTATCTGGTTAGAGGATTACTTACAAAACCATCATCGGACGAAGATCGACGACAATCTCAAAGACATTCACAATTACTGTAGTCCGTCATCTTAGTGAAGGTTCGAGCTTAGTCAAATAATGTCTTATACGAAATCCTGACTGATAGCCCCCGATATCGAAGGGCACCCACAAGGGGATGCCCCTACAGAATGGTCCATTTTGAATCGGGGTTGAGGAATTCGGATTTGATATCGTTCACAAGTGTCAATACTCAGCAGTCTTATCTCAAGGGTGACAGTCGAATAGGCACAAATCGCTTTAACTCTTGCATGAGGCGATGGGCCTGATAGTCATAGAGGGCTAGTTGGAGGGAATTGGGGAGGGTTTTCATCAGCCGACGACAGTGCTCCAGGTCTACATTGGATAGTTTGGCTAAGACACTACCGGCCTCTGACAACATATTGGGATTGAGGGGCGCATCCACTTCCAGCAGCCATTGTCGTGGTGGCGTCATCTCTCCCCGCTCGATTCGGCGTAATCCATTGATGGAAGAGAGCACATAAAGTTTGTCTCGAAGATGTACCCGTAAATCATCAGAGGGCATCGGATAGTTGTGGTACTGTCGATTGGGTTGACACTGGCGCAACAAAATAGGCACGACTCCATAGCCATAGGCGATCTCTGCCAGGGGCTTGCCGTTGAGGGTGTCTCCATGTTCGATGGTGTATTCCGTAATCAGAATCGTCTGGTGGTTAAGGCGAAATAGTCCCAGAATGTTTTCTCCAAAGGCAGCTCCAGCAAAGGCTTCTGCCGATAGGGCATAGACGGAAAACGAACGAGCCTGGGGTAAAAACGATTTGATATTATCGCTAAACAGCTGGCTGAGGGTACGAATGACGGGGGTAAAGGGGCGATCTTCGCTTTCTAAGGCTTCTGCTGCAATTAGGGCGACTTCCAGGTTGAGGACGGGGTCATCGGTGACGGCAATGACGCTACGGGCGGTGGAGAGATTGGCCGCTTGTAACTGTTGCAACATGGGGCCTTCCAACAGCGGGATTTGATTGCGCAGGGCCGGATTGTCCAAATTATGGGTGATGGCTACCAGGGGTTGACGCAGATCTTTCAAAATCCGGGTCACACGCTTACCCACTCGACCCAGACCTACCACAATCACATGGTTTGCTTTGGGCAATTTGGGACGACGCTGTAGAAATTCGAACCGGGAGCTGAGCAGCTGATCGGCTAGTAAACCTAAGACACCGATCACCATGAGCAAACTGGTGGTGGCAATCATCAAACAGGCGATCAACACCCAGCCGGGGGCTCCACTGTCTTCAAATCCACCAAAGACATCTCCGTAGCCACCAAGGATGAGGACAGCACCCAGTGCAATGGCCTGGGTCCAGCTGATATCGATGATATTAAATTTAAGCAGGAAGGTGCCGGTGGTCCAGAGAATGAGGGCGGTGGTAAGTGCGATCGCAACCACCCGTCGTAATGACTGCTGTTCCGAACTCCGCCAAAAATTCCATAGTCGTCGTCGCCACTCACCATCAAGGACATCCCCAATCCCCTGACGTAGCTTATGCCATGGACCGGGGCGTTTAGGTATATTGATAATCTGGCTAGGGGTAAGCGTCTTCACCTCTACATAAGCAACCTGGTCACCCGCCTGCACCCGCACGTGGGGCTGCCAGCGATGAAACATCGATGATGCCGTCGTGGCCCAGCCAATGGGTTGATGCGGATTACTAAAAGGTTTTAGATTGAGCAGTCGTGTATGCTGCCGATGCAGTTGATGCACTGGCATTTTGCAATACTGAGGATCCTGAACGGAAATTTGCCGCTCCACTACCCGAAACTGAAACGTATCAATATTAAATACACTCAGGGTATTGTCCTCTAACCCTGCTAGGGCAAAGGTCATCGCCGGTAGCTCGGTGGCATCCAGCGCCACAAATTGCCCCAGCTGACGGCTTAGCAACCGATTTAATCCCTGACGTGATGACCGTACAACAATGTGCACTTTAGGATTTAATCGTCGCACCGCAATCGCCGTTTGCACATTGATGCTTTCATCGCTGGTGACGATCAGCACCGTACGGCATCGTTCAATCCCTGCCTTTTGCAATATATGATCACGGCGACAGTCCCCCACAATGGGCGGTTGACTTAGCATATTGGGTAGTTCTTCTAATTCCCACTCAGTTACCGGTACTCGATCAATACCGGCAATCTGTACCTCGAAAGAATCAAGACTAAACTTAGTCAGATTGACAATAATCTGCTGTCCCAAGCTGCCTAAGCCACAGACAATGAAGTGATCCTGATGTACTTCCGCCGAAGGCGATAAATCGGGAATATAGGTTACAGGATTGAGATTGCTGTCATCACCCGCCATGGACTGTCCAATATACTTACAGGGTTCAGTCATTATGAACTATTGACGTGGCACTTTTTTGGCAAAATTTCCTGAAAATCTACAATCCTCTCATGCGGCTCACTTAAGCGACAAAACAGATTGTGAGATTAAATATGTAGTATCAATAGACACTATAGCTTCTGGACTACCCGCGATTGCCATTTGAAAATCCACTGGTTATATTGTTTCTGGCTTAGGAAGTTCAGCGAAATTTAAACATCGTTCATCTGAACTTTATAAACTAAGTTTTACCCCCGTGTTCTCTATTGCTAGTCGTTTCAACTCCCTTGGGAGAATTCATTAGAGCGGAAAATCTTCAGTAATTCTACCTTCGTTGTTGCCAGGTTTTAGTAAATCAGCAACGCACTCATTTTATTAATAATCAATATCAGGGTCATCACCGCAGTCCTTTAGGTGGTGAAGACCATGGAGCATGTTAAACAAACAATACGTCGTCTATTACAAGAGACTCTAACCATAGCTCAAAAGTTACCTGTGGCCAGGCGTCAGCAATATATTCGACGAAGCCTGGAGAATATTCAAGACTACTGTGCTACCTATGAGAAAAATTTTATTGTTCGTGAGATCACGATCAACTGTAATCAGTACGAGCTAGGCGGTAGTCAATATCACTTTGCCACATTGTTTCGTGGCCCTAACGAAGATGCTTCGGTGGCTATTTGTATTACTGAACAGGGCTCTTTGCTCCACCGTAACGATAGCCCTTGGAAGGTTTATTGTAATGCTGGTGATGTCAATCCAGTCCAGCCTGCATTAGCGGTTAAAAGTACAAGGTAATTTCTTTTAACGTAGAGTCGTTCCATGGAACGACTCTACGTTGTTTTGGATCCTATGAACCCTGATTCCTAACGTTCTCTCCTGTCTTTTGATATCTGCCTAAAAATCAACACTATCCGCGTAGACTAGCTTTGTCGCGGCTCGCTGTTCAAACAGGAGATACTCTTCCATGATGCTCCAGAAAAAGGCCCGGAGAGTTTTGCGTCGAGTGGTAGCTGGTAGCTGGTACTCAAAGGGAGAGTCGCAGGGTTTGAGCTTGGCGAGATGGTTTTCACAGCCACAGCCATGCTCAATAAAATAGCCATGGCGACTGGAAATACTGTCGATCAGCCGTCGTAACATCGATACATAGCCCCCGTGTAAAATGGCGTCAAACTGTCGGGCAACGCCTAGATCTTGTTCACTAAAACGGAAGGAGCGAATTTCAAATAAATTGTCTCGCTGTAGCGGATGTAAAAATGTCCAATAAAATGTAGCGGGGACATCGTAGCCCAGCTCCTCAAACAATTCACTGACCGTATCGATCAGAGCCATACGTTCTGGGGTTTGGGATGAACTTACCTGGCGACGAATCTCGTTAAAGTTTGGATAACTTTCGGGTAGAAAAGCCTTGCCATAGTGTTCGACAGCTTCATAGGCTAGCTGGCCATTTCCTTCACAGTAGGCGTTTTTGAGATGGGCTGCTTCTGGGCGCTCGCAAAAGAGCACATTGCCCTGCTGGTGTTTAGCCAAAAATACCTGGGCCATGGCCGTATATACCTTGGGTTCACTCATCCAGTTTCCGGTGGCGATGCGCTGCCAGCTAGCGGGCATGGCGTCGAGGGGGACAGCGGGCTCGCCTTGAATAGTGGTCAGAGTCTGAGCGGGGGCGGTTGGAGTGAAAACCATAGAATGTGTGTTCCTTGGAGGTAAATGCTTAGGGCGAAAAAAATACCCTATTAATGGCCGAGGATATAGCAAATTTGTATAAATTCACTTCCTCCCCTAACCAATACTTTCTTGGAGTTGAGGAGGAGACGGTGGAGGCAGGCCTTTTCGACCTTGAGCAATCACCTCAGCAATGTATGGCCAAGGATTCACCTTTCGCAATCGACAAGTTTCAATCACGCTCAATAGAGA
>NZ_JADOES010000018.1 GCF_018739885.1 Leptothoe spongobia TAU-MAC 1115
GAAATTAATGACAACGATATTATTGGGTGGTTTACTCACTGCTGTTACTATAGTCAAGACAACTGAGAAACGCTATATTCAACATAAGAATTTTGCCTCCTAACGGCTTAAATCAGTGGCGACAGATAACCTTGAACTTAATCATAGTGGTTTTCAATTGGCTTTATGTGGACAAACTACTAATCGCCCAGCTTCTGGAAATAGAGCGAATTCACCAGCCCCGGATGCACAATTTCCAGAATCAGTTGTTGGAACGGCTTCTCTTTCTTTAGATGCTGGTGAATCCGCGTGTGAGCTTTACGCACCATGTGCCAGAACGGTAAATCCGACAGCAGTGACGGGACCATGTTGGTCTTAAAAGCACTGCCAGCTAGCAGCCTCAGTTTCTCGAAGAAGGTTTTTATACCGGCACGTCTGATATAGTCGCCATGAAGATCCGGAAGGCGAGGATTGTAATAATGCCAAATCACGTCTTCCGCTAAAGCGTCAACAGTTTCGGCTATGTTGGCAGGGTTAAATCACTTTAATACAGAGATGTTCGGGTGCTCTTCCGTCATCATCTTCGCTTCATTTTCCGTTCTCTAGGGACATAACTACGCGTTATCCAGACTTTGTCTGGATAAATACCCTCTAGTCGGAGTTATCCAGAAACTTTCTGGATAAACACCCTATAAGCAATTAACCCAGAAACTTTCTGGATAATACCCCTAGCCTCGGAGTTATCCAGAAAGCTTAAACGTCTCTTTACCAGTTCAAATAAACTATTGAGCCACATCTACCAACACCTATCATGGGTGCGATGTTTATTGGATCACTCAGAATGTCATGGCTCGATGGGTTCAATATCTGTCGTTTTTGACAGTTAAACCCGTGAAATAAGCATTTTCCAAGTTAGACATATCCCCTAAGTGCCTTGATAACAGAGTAATACAGCCCATTGCGCTGGCTTGACGAAAGCCTAACCCCCGGTCTACAGTGACTCAATGCTGCAAGTGCAGCTGTTCTACTAGAACCTAATAACTTGGCACCATCGGCAGGTGCTGACACACCTAACCGATGGCTAACCTGCGGATTCCGAAGCAATCCTTGGGCTGGGCTTATTATGCCTCAACCCCTGCGATCTGCCATGCATCATTGTGGGGGCTGAGTCATTGGGTTCTGGCTTTCCTTGTCGTATCTCTGGAGAACCAGAACCATGTTTCAAGACCCAAGCCAGGGCGCATCAGCGCTCATCTGTCAGCCTGCTCCATTGCCAGACTCCTCCTACGAAACCGGACGGCATCTGCTGCTGGGCAGTTTGACCTTTGTGCAGACCACCATCAAACTCCTGCATAAACTCAACTACACCGAGCCCAACGACTGGAGCCGCCCGCTGCCCACCGGGCGCCCCAATGAGGTAATGGCGATTTTGACCAAAAAAGTGAAGATTAGCTAGAGCTAAGCGATCGCATCTAAGCAGGTGCGATCGCTTAGACACCGCTCACCATCACCTATACTATCTTTCAACCATACAACTGCTTCAGTAGACTCTAACTGTTTCAGCAGTGATTCCCCTTGAGATAATGAGACGTTATTTCTCTTGATAAGAGATCGATTTCTCGACCATTGAAGCCGTCATAGCTCTTGGCGTTCAGCCCATTGGTACCCCAGGAGACATGATCGATATGACACTGTTTGCTACTTGTAGATTGTTGGTTGCCCTGGGTGGATATCGCATACTTGGATCTTATAAAATCCTTATCCCTAAGCGACCTTTCAGAACATATACAGCCAGCCACACTTACCCTAGTCTCTACTTGATTGCTTTCTACTGACTTTGGAATTTTATGCAATCCGTTTGAAAACAAACATTTCTAGAACTCTCTACAACAAGCGAGCTATATGGTCTAATATGAGCTGTCTTACAACGAATTGAGTTGCTTTAAGCTTGCCTACTATGAACAAAGGTGAATTGATTGATGCGATCGCAGCTTCTACTGAGCTACCTAAGAATGTGATCGATAACGTGGTATCAGCCACGATTGATACGGTGATGGAAACCGTTTCGGACGGGGAGAAGGTCACGCTGATCGGCTTTGGTAGTTTTGAACCACGGGACCGTAAAGCCCGAGATGGGCGTAATCCTAAAACGGGTGAGGTGATCAAGATTCCAGCGACGACTGTTCCTGCATTTTCTGCTGGGAAGGCGTTCAAAGAACGAGTTAAAGAGGCATAACGCTCTAGATATAGCCAACGTCCTGATGCATTAGGACGTTGGCGTGTCACATTAGCTTTGTACCTTAACGCCCCAATGGATAAGGTTTGTCCTAACCAATGGGACCAACGATATCGGTAACGATTCATGACTGGAGGTGCTCACCATGGGCACCTATCTTTCAAACTTAGTTCTAGCTAAGGGATCGTTAAGAAACAACTTTATGATTTGAGTATTATGCGCTAAATTCTCCGCAGAAATCGATCCAGAATACCTATAATCGACCCCGCCGTAACCCCAATTTAATGCCATTCGGAATGCCCCAGTACGCTGGGTTTTAGGGCGGCGTTCCGGCCCTAACCAGGGGGTTTGGGGAACTCGGAGGGACCCCAAGCAATATCTTGAAGCACTCCACCAATAGTCTACGCTACGTTTCCTAAACAGCTTCTCTTAAATATTTTGAATATAATTCCCTAGCTAAAATCATAAAACCATGAGCTTAATTTTTAACAAGCTCTAAATAGTTTTATTAGACAGCTAGGCGTTCAACTTAAAGCGGGAAATCTAGGCTGGGTAAGAATCCAGGAGTCAGAAGTCAGGAGCCAGAAAGGGACTGGATTCTGGCTCCTGGCTCCTGACTTCTACCCTTGAGAAATTTCCCGCTTTAAGTTTGTGCCCGCATTTCCTAACACTCTGTCAACCACAGGGCTACTGAGTTAGTCCAGAAACACCATGATACTCTTGTACCAGTATTGCAGCACCCCATGGCTAACTCTGATCCACAACCCACATTTATTGAGTTCCAAGATGGCAAGCCCCAGCTCAAAGGGCCTGTAGTGCCTCAGGCAACTAGTGAGCCTGATTGGATGGATCGGTTTCTTGAGGATCGGGAGTTAAGACCCAGTACAAAGAAAACTTACACTCGGCAGCTGCGTCAATTTCAGCGGTGGTTAGCCGGAAAGGGATGGCCCGATGTTACAGATCAGGATTTAACGAGATATAAGACTCATTTAAAAACAACACCTAAAGCCAACTCATTAGAGAAAACATTATCTCCCGCCAGTATCAACCAGGCACTGGCATCTATTCAGAGTTTCTTTAAGTGGCTGACGGCCAAACGACTCATTCAGTACAATCCGGCCTTAAGTCTTGAGAAAGTGACAGATGCGCCGAGCCAGGTAAAGGATTTGGAGGTATCCATCATCCAAAGATTAGAAGAGGTACTGCCGTTTCGGGGTGAACGGTACAACCGCGATCGGGCCATAGTTGAGCTGCTAAAGCATGGGCTGCGGGCGAACGAAGTGGCGGCTCGTAATGTGGATGACTACAGTGATCAATCCATCAAAATTCAAGGGGCTAAGTGGGGTAGTGATGGGGTTGTGCCGTTATCGGCGCAGGCCTGCGGGGCATTGGATAGCTACTTGGGATGGTGTCTAAGCGAGGGGTTTGATACGAGTGCTGATGCGCCTTTGTTTATTAGCCTGTCTAACCGAAACCGGGGGCAGCGGATGGGCTACAAGGGCATATACAACTGCATCAAGGATCTGGCTGAGTTAGCAGAACTGGATGAAAAGATTCACCCTCACCAGCTGCGTCATACCTTTGGAACTCAGCTGATTCTAGAAGGCATGAATCCTGAATTTGTGCGCAGGCTAATGCGCATCAAGTCCATGAATGTGTTTGGGCGATACACCAAACGTGCCCTGGAACTAAAGGCAAAAGAAAGTTTCTATGACACGTTACAAGCGTCAGAATCGGGGCTGTTTGGTTCAGTTTCGGAATAGCGATCTCAGCCGACAACAACCATTGACCGCCTAACAACCAAGATAACCGAGTGCTGACCAGTAACAAAACCTAACAACATTAACGTTTATGTCAGAGAAGAGGCATTGATCCACTCAAGGAATATGCTGAATACATGAGCTGCAAAGCTCGTAACCACAACAAAGGAGATCAACAATCGATATCTCAACAGAATCGTTTGACGGCTCAATACCAGCACCCAACCAGGTCACTGATATTTCTTCTTGCTTGCACTAGAGAGCATTGTTTTTAGTCAAGATTACTCTTCTAACAACAACTCTTGAGCGTCTTGTCTAATGTAGAAGAGTTCCTCAGGTAGATCGTTTTGGGTGCTGTTGTGCTTTAAAGCCTCACTAGACCAATCGCCCAACGCTACAACTCACTGGGCCAAGGCATCAGGCAGCCCCAGAATCCTTCAGTTAATATCAAAACAACTCATTACGCTGTGATCCCACACCTAACCTAAGAAGACATGATGGTTATGTAAGCAAACGATGGGATTATGCTGCCAAGGGGGTGGTCTACCACCTATCGGCATATAGTGGATTCACGGACAAAGCAACCTATGGCATAACTTCCTATCTCGAACCCTATATCGCCTAAGCGTTAGGTCAATAGACAGAGCACTGTATTACTTACCTAACGCTTAGACACCCCCTATATCTAAACCGAAGCCCTCTGTGAACCTTAGTGTTCATGGGGGCTTCTTATTTGAAGCAGGGCCGTAGTCTTGGGTGAGCAGAAAAAGGATGTCTGGAAAGTGAGCGATCGCACATCCCCCCTGTAACAACGATCACAAAAAGTCCATCGGAATTGATAGGTCAACCGCTGTTTCCCTATTCAGAACAAACAAAGCAACGGTCTACTCCTCGGAGTTCCAACGAACACCGAAATACTCACACACTTATCAGGACTTTATCTATGAAACTCACTCATCTTGGTGCATCCTACACTCCCGCTGCTCAGACTATCGCAACCATCGAAACCGATACGGAGCTGTCCTTTATGGGGCGCACCTTCAAAATGAGAGCCCCCAAGGCCATGCCTGCACAGCCCGCTAGCCGCAGCCTCACCTATCGTGGCGTTCGCTACAGCGCTTAAGCCTAACTTTCAACGTTAAATCGTGTTATCTCACAGCCTCTGACAGTCTTGTCAGGGGCTGTTTTATTGGCTTTTGATAGCTCTATTGTTTGTCCAACCTTAGATACTGAACTGTTGGCTAACTATTTTGCCCACCTAGTTCAAAGCGAACTTTTAACGGCACCACAGGTAGTTTGTTAACGGCGAACATAGGAGTAGCCGTTTGATACAGACGTGATCGACAAGCAAGGGGCTTCTGCCCGAATTGATTATGATATCGAGAGCAGATAGCCCTTAACAAATCCAGAGATGCTCAGTCTCATAAAATCCTCCACGCTGCTCTAACGAAAAGCCACCCAACAGCACCGCAATCCAAACCTCCACCAGCGGCATTTTCACTTGCCGCTGTAGATCAATTAATCGTTGAGGGACATCAGCTCTGTTGATCGACAACGTCTCAATCCAATCTGATACATTTTCTGAATGAGATACCGCCAATGCCTTTTCCTTAGCTTCCTCCATAGTCAGCTCATCCACTAACGCTAGGACAGCCTCTTTATTCACCTCTCCCACAACAGAGTCATCCTCTGCCACAGCCTCTTGCTCCTTAGCAGAATTATTTCCCGAACGCTGCACCAACTCCGAAAAATCAATCTCCTGGGTCTGCCGCGTCAATCCTCGCAACCAGTCCCCATCCACCACCGGGCCAGCACTATTATTCGCATCCTGCCAGTCCTCCCACAGTACCTCGGACTTCGCCTCACAAATCTCCGCCAGCTGCGCCAATACCTCCCCACCCATCCGCAGCTGATCCCGCCAGGTTAACTCCGTCATTACCACTTCAAACTGCTGCCATAACTCCAGAATATTCGCCTCTTCCGGCACATCTGCCGCATCTTCAAAGGCATCGCCTAAATCCAACTCTAGCTGACGGACATTAATCATCTGTCGCCCCACCAAACTCAAAACTCTCTTTCAAGGGGCAATCTTTAAGAGGACACTCAATAGGCTCTAATCGAATCTCATTGGAAAAGTGGGTAATGCCAAAACGCTCTTTCAAATAGGGCATTACTTTCTGCTCCATATAACGTTCTAGCTGACGCTTGCGGTATCCGGCGCAGTGAATCGGCTCTACTTCTAACACTTTTTGACCATCTTGAATGACCGTGGCTGAGATCGCATGCACCGGCGCATCCTTTCGTTTCTCTCGCCAAATATACAAATTCGCATAGGGCAACGTACTCTCGGCCACCTCTAACGAAACCCGTTCTACCCCATCATCCGGTTTAGCCACCTCCACCTGCTGACGATACTCCACCCGTCGCTTTTCATTCAACCCTTGCCGATTCCGATAGTGCGATCGCCGCCGATGACACCGTTTCTCCACCCAGCAACCATCGCCAGACTCCCCATGGAGTTGTCTTGCCTTGGCCACACTCAACTGAGCACAGGCCACACATTTTTGGTTAATCCGTCGTGCCACCTTTCGAATCCTCTCCCTAATCCGATTTAGAAGCAGGATTCTGCGGTATGAGAGACTCACTCATTTCTGGATAAAGTCCAACATCTGACGTTGATAAGCCTCAGGTAGAAGACTAACACTTTGAGATATTTGCTCAGATAGGGGCGACATTATTAATCCTCACAACCTCATCAGTACATTATAACTACCTTTAATCACACAAGCTTTAGAACATACCGAAATCATTTTGTTGTGTTCTACATAAGCAGTTAGTCCCACCCATGAGCGAATTCTAAAACGCCCTGGTTTCAATGCCTATGATAGCGCATATACAGCAGAACACCACTATAATTCTTACACTAAAAATACACTAAATATAACACTAAATATGGGCTATGATAGCCCTCGGAATCAGAGTATTTTGGCAATTACTCGATTTTTGCTAACGAATGGCGCGACGGATTAACCCAAAATGTCTGAGGGTAGCCTAAGCCTTAGCTTTTAGCTGTTGCCAGTGGTGGTGCGAGGTTTTTAAAATTGCGATCGCATCTTCATACCTATTTACACAATGAGGGATAGTAATATCTGCCGGATCAATCATCGGTGTTTTGCCATCCAGCATATGAGTTTCTGCCCAATCCATTAATCCTTGCCACATGGTCCCCACCAGAATAAACGGTGTTTGATCTAGTTTGCGAACCTGGAGTAGTTGCCAAATCATAAGAGCTTCTAGCGTTGTTCCAATGCCACCAGGCATAACGATAAAAGCATCTGACATGAGGACGAAATGATGCAGTCGAGAAAAAAACGTACGATGGCAGTAGGCTTCTTCCACAAATGGATTTGGTTCCTGTTCTTGTTTTAAATCAACACGAATTCCAATCGATTTTACTTGGTCATCAGGATCAGCTAATACACTCCCCTCATTGGCTGCCTGCATAAGACCCGGTCCACCTCCTGTGACAATATCGCAGCCCATCAAAGTTAGTTCGCCTGCTAACTGTTTGACAACTTCATACAGGTCACTGTCTGGTTCCATTCGAGCTGAGCCAAAAATAGTGACGCGATATCTGGCTCGTTTTGGCGGACGCAAAGCAGTTAAATTGTTAACGACTTCCCAAAGGCCTAAGATCGATTTTTCTACTACTTCGAAAACAGCATTGTTGTCTGTTTCTATGGCTGTTGGTAAACTCCTAAAATTTTTCGAGTCAGCCATCATATATCTCCATCGGTAATTCTGTTATTATGCCCAAACATCGTCCATTTCTGGTATCTCTTCTAATGAACTAAGCTTTTTACTATCAGATGTTCCATTGCTAAGTACGGTCTGTTTTAATGGCGGATGTTTGGCAAGGGATTCAACAGAATTTGTAGAAGTTGCTAGAGTATGAGCATCGGTTGAATGATGATTGCTCTTCTCATCAGCATCGCTATTCAGCACTGGATTACTTAACCTGGTTTTGGTGACTTTCCATGCAGTTTGTGCGCCTAGTTTTCCCACCTTCATGAAAGTCCATGTGCCACGTTGGTAGGTTTTGTCTTTGCTGTAGCATTTTGGTTTAACGCCAATCAACTGCTCGATTTCGTCCGTGGTCAGTAACCATTGGGCAGTTGCTGCTCGTTCTAGCACATCCATATACCAAAGCGGATTGGAGGATGTGGTATGAGTGTTCTGGTTACTAAGTGTTTGATTGAGTTGGTATAGCGCCTGGGACATCTCATGAATAGCATCAGCAAGTTGCTGGGGCAATGCGGTTGGGAGGCTAGAGGTATGCTGACCAGAGCTGCTTGTAGCGAGTTCAGCTTCAAAATCGTTGGTTGGAGGTGCCTCAACCTTAGGGGCAGCAGTACTGATATTTTCCTTTAAAGGTTTATTGGGAGCTTCCTTATTCAACTTAGGCTGGAAATCGTGAGCTTCGATCCATGCTTGATTTAGTTCGGTTGCCAGGTTCTCGAGGTAGGTTGCTGAATCATTGGAACCGTTCTGTCTAAGCTGCTGAGCCACTTGTTTCATCGTATGGACCAACCCTGGCCCGATCAAGTGACGATGCTCGGCTAATAGTTTTTCTTTGGTGTCCTCTGAACATTCTAGAAGAGACTGAATTAAAGACAGATATGCCTGGGATACATCATCATTCGACTGAGTTGGTTGCTTCTCTTTAACCAAAATATGATGCAGCTTTGCAGCCCAATTGTGTAAGAAAATGGCAGCCTGACGATTGCCCTCTTGCAAAAGTTGTGATGCAATCTGTTCCATGACCTGGATTAATTCGGCATCGACTAAATCTTCATGCTGCTTTAGACGGATCCATTCTTCACCGTTGGGACAAGCTAATAATTCTTGAATAAGTTTTAGATAGGAGTTGAGACGGCGTTGTTTCATATGGGATACCCTCCTGAGCTTGATTAGACAGCGATCCGCTTTCTGGTTCAGCCTTAGCTCTAGCGTAGACCGGAAAATTGAGGAAATTGTGGGGGAGTTGAGAAGCAACCTGCCATAGTTCAGGTGGTCAAGGTCAGAGAATAATCAACGCTCAGCATGAGATTACTGCCTGGTTTTTTCAGATTCTGGCAGGCGATTATTTTTGTGATTAGCCAACGTTGCCTCCAAGTCTTTTAAAAGCGTTAAATCATTGATACCATGGTTGACTTGTTGAAAAATACTAAAGGGAGGTGATAACTGTTAACGACTAGGACTTTAAGATCAAAGTTTGAGTTTCTTGTGAGGGAAATAAAAAACAGCTATCCCTAACTTAAAATTGAGATATTAGTTGATTGTATATTGCATTCATTTATGCGCCTATTGCTGGTTGATGATGACGAGGCCTTAATGGAGATGCTAGCAGAGCGTCTGATCAAGCAGCGCTATGCCGTTGACATTGCTAACAATGGTGAGATTGCTCAGGAGTTTCTAGATCTCTTTACCTATGATCTGATTGTTTTAGATATGTTACTGCCTGATATCGATGGGATTACCTTTTGCAAGACCTGTCGGCAAAAACATATCAGCTGCCCCATTCTGATGTTGACGGCTAAGGATGACAGCAAAGATAAGGTGAGGGCTTTGGATGCCGGGGCCGATGATTATGTCGTCAAACCGTTTGACTTTGAGGAGCTTTGCGCACGCATTCGGGCACTGCTGCGGCGAGATGGGCAGGACGCAACATCGACGCTCAAGTGGGGAGAGCTATCGATTGCACCAGATACCTTTGAGGTGCTTTATGGTAACCATCAGCTCCATATGACGCCAAAGGAATATGCGCTACTAGAGCTTTTTGTCCGTCATCCCAACCGCGTCTTTAGTTTGGATGCCATTATTGACAACCTGTGGGCATTTGAGGATCCACCGAGTGGGGATGCGGTTAGAACCCACATCAAGGGCGTCAGGCAAAAGTTAAAGGCTGGTGGAGCGCCCAAGAATTTTATTGAAACGGTATATGGTTTGGGATACCGCCTAAAGGCATTGGAGCCTACGGCACTGACTGAGGCAAAAACACCGGTGCCAGCCTCTGAATTACCGACCCAGGCAGATATGGAGGCAGCGATCGCAAAAGCCTGGGAAGTCCACCAAGACACGATGCAAGAGCGTTTGACTGTATTGGAGGCAGCTGTGGCAGCGCTGGATATTGGTCAGTTGAGCCCAGAGCTACAACATGCAGGACGTTCCCAAGCCCATAAACTAGCGGGTTCCTTAGGATGCTTTGGGTTTGCAGAAGGCTCGCGCTTGGCCCGTAAGCTAGAGCAGTTGCTACAGCTGGATGTTCCGCTTGATAACGAACAGGTATTTCAGATGACTAGTTTGGTAGAGGGGCTGAGGCAAAACCTGGCAAATGGTGGCAGTCAGCAAGCCGTTTCTACTGCCATGGCCAGTACGCCGCAGATTATACTTCTTGGGGCTGGAGCAGAGTTTAGTCAGGCTTTGATGAGCTTCGGTACAGCATCTGGACTGCGCATTGTGGCTGTTTGCGATCTGACTCAGGCAGAATCAAAAATTCGAGAACATCCTTCAGATGGCATCGTAATCTGGCTGCCCCCTCCTCGGGCAGCCAGAGCTATGGACCTTTTGGAGCGCTTGGGCAAAAAGATAGGAGAGAAGCCGCTGTTAGTGATTTCTGATGTGGTGGATTTTCGACAGCGGTTGATCTGGGTGCAGCAGGGAGTCGATCGTATTTTGCCCAGGTCTACATCGCCGCAACAGGTAATCCAGGACTTAAAGCAGTTACTTCAAGATGATCCTACAGCGTCCAAGGTGATGATTGTGGATGATGATATTCAGGTGCTGGACTTTTTGAAAACGATATTATCTCCTTGGGGATTTCAGCTAACCACCCTCAGTGATCCAACCCAGCTACTACAGACTCTAGAGACAGTGCAGCCACATTTGCTTGTTTTAGATGTGGAGATGCCAGAGGTAAATGGGTTAGACCTCTGCCAGGTATTACGGGCAGATGATCGGTGGCAACAGCTGCCCATTTTATTTTTAACTGTGCATGAGGATATCCCGACTAAACAGGATGCCTTTAAGGTGGGTGCTGATGATTTTATTAGTAAATCGGTGATGGTGACTGATCTGCCAATGAAAATTAAAAGTCGCCTACAACATATGCAGGCAAGAGAGTAATCTTACGATGCGATGCGATCAGGGTGGCTAAGGAATGAGGCTGAAATAAAATCCCAAATAACGTACGAGAATGGGATAACTTATCCCCTCCTGGGAGCGGCCACGGGGTGGGTTGACCGTTAGCACAAGTGATCGAAACCCACCCCGCCTTTCAGGCACCCCTCCCGAGAGGGGAGAGAAGAGAAATGAAGTATGAACCGCTATTAAGTCAATCTAGGTGTCATACTTCATTTTGATTTTTCTACATCAGTTATTAAGCTGATCTGAATAAAACAAACCGCGTATTTATATATAGTTCCTTTGGGCTAGAATTCTGATTATTAATAACAAGAATTTTCCGTGGCTAATAAATGCATTCTCGTCATTGATGACGAAGCCGATATTCATACTGTCGCCCAAATAGGCCTGACATTAGAGACTGGTTGGGAAGTGCTAACGGCATCATCAGGTGCTGAAGGAGTTGAGATTGCACTCCAGCAACAGCCAGATGCTATTTTGCTGGATGCCATGATGCCTCAACAAGGGGGGATAGAAACTCTAGAAATTTTACGAGCGTCTCCCAAGACAACAGATATTCCTGTGATTTTTTTCACCGCTAAAGTACAAGCAACTCACCGCCGCGAATTTTATCGGTTGGGAGCTCAAGGGATAATTAGTAAACCCTTTGATCCCACTACCTTAGCAAGTCAGATATCAGGTTTTTTAGGTTGGAAGTAATGATCGTTTAGCTTTATTTATTTGCCTTCCTCACAAGTTCATCATAATTACTTACTAAGCGACCAGACGGTCGTGTTTGTTAACGTGATTATCTCAATCAGGATCGACGATCGCTCACACAATCAGGATATATAAGCAGGTTGAGCTAATCATTTATAAGATATATGCCCCCCAACCCTCGAATTTGCCTACTTTAGAAGACTTAGGCATGAGGATTCAATTAGATTCTATCTTTTGATGTACAGGCACTCCATGGCAACCTCTTCAGACATTTTCCTCATAGTATCCCCAAACTTTCTCCGTACATTAAAAGTGTTCGACATGAGACTGATCGGAAGGAGCTTTACCATGAGTGCAGTACAAAAAAGACTTAATGCCATTGGCCAGTCTATCAAACAATCAATAATTTGGGTGCTAGATGCGGCTAAGCGAATCTTTTCTCCCAGTGATGATGACTATCCTAAGACAGGGGTACAACCCTTTGAAGGGGATATCCCAGAAACTAATCAGCAATGAGCTCTAGAGTGACTGGAGTAGTGTCGGGAAGAGTGATTGCTGTGCGAGGTAGTGTAGTCGATATAACTTCCTGAAACTATTGGTTTATACCAAAATTGGAAACGATAAAAATCGTTTCTAACTACTGTTTCTTGGATTGGATTTTTATGGTGCAAACAACACGTGTGAATGTGGCTCCTGTCAACACTCAAACTGAGTTTATCCTCGAATTTGAGCAGATTAACATCCATGATATTCCACGGGTAGGGGGTAAAAATGCATCCCTAGGAGAGATGATCCAACAGCTCACTCCCCAAGGTGTACTGGTACCTACGGGGTTTGCCACCACCTCCTATGCCTATCGCTACTTTATTCAGCAGGCTGGTTTAGAGAAGCAGTTGCGATCGCACTTCGCCTCCCTAGACATCGAAGACGTCACGGCACTGCGGCACTGTGGTCGCAACGTGCGAGCCTTAATCCTTGATACCCCGTTTCCCCCCGAGCTAGAAACCGCCATTGCCCAGGCCTACCTCAAGCTATGTACTGATCGTGGCAATGCCACCCTTGACGTGGCCGTGCGCTCTAGCGCCACCGCTGAAGACCTACCCGATGCTAGTTTTGCCGGACAACAAGAAACCTATCTTAATGTCCATGGCGTCAAAGGTGTCCTAGAGGCCTGCCATAAATGCTTTGCATCTCTGTTTACCGATCGGGCTATTTCATACCGTACTCTTAAGGGCTTTGACCACTTTACAGTCGCGCTCTCGGTAGGTGTGCAGTGGATGGTACGCTCAGATCTCGCCACCTCCGGTGTGATGTTCTCCATCGACACCGAAACCGGATTTAAAAATGCGGCCCTCGTCACGGCGGCCTATGGCCTTGGTGAGAATGTTGTTCAGGGAGCCGTAAACCCCGATGAGTATTTGGTATTTAAGCCCACGCTGCAGCAGGGTTACCGACCTATTCTGAAAAAACGCTTAGGCAGTAAAGAAATCAAAATGGTTTACGATGTGGGCGGTAGTAAGCTGACCAAGAATGTTCCAGTGTCTGAAGTTGACCGTCAGCACTATGCCATCACCGACGATGAGATTTTGACCCTAGCGCGTTGGGCCTGCATCATTGAAGACCACTACTCTCAGGTACGGGGAACTTATACCCCCATGGATATTGAATGGGCCAAAGATGGTCTCAGTGGCGAACTTTTTATCGTTCAAGCTCGACCAGAAACGGTTCAATCTCAAAAATCAGAGTCTGTGCTGCGTAGCTACGTACTGCAAGTTGATGCGACAACACTCACGTCTCTTGTCACCGGTCAATCCGTGGGAGAAATGATTGGCCAGGGACCGGCTCGGGTCATTCAGTCTGTACAAAATATTGCTGATTTTCAACCCGGAGATGTGTTGATTACCCAGCGCACCGACCCAGATTGGGAACCCATTATGAAACGGGCTAGCGCCATTGTTACCGATCAGGGTGGGCGCACCTGTCATGCGGCGATTATTGCCAGAGAGTTAGGCATTCCGGCCATTGTGGGCTGTGGTAATGCTACCCAGCGCTTAGCAACAGACCAGATGGTGACCGTCACCTGTGCCGCTGGAGAAGTAGGTAAAGTCTATGACGGGAAGATTCCTTTTGTCATTGAAGAAACTACCATTGACCAGATGCCCCGTACCCGCACCCAAATTTTGATGAATGTGGGTAATCCGGAAGAAGCATTTCGCCTAGCCAAAATTCCCTGTGATGGTGTGGGCCTGGCACGGATGGAGTTTATTATTGCTAACCACATCAAGGTGCATCCTTTGGCACTGCTGAACTTTGATCAGCTTGAGGTAGACCAAACCAAACATGAAATTGCCCAGCTTACAGCCCTCTATCCCCATAAACCTGACTACTTTATCGACAATCTAGCCCATGGTCTGGGCATGATTGCAGCGGCCTTTTATCCTAACCCTGTGGTGATTCGTTTGTCTGATTTCAAGAGTAACGAATACGCCAACTTATTGGGAGGGGCAACATTTGAGCCCCAGGAAGAGAATCCCATGATCGGCTGGCGTGGCGCATCGCGCTATACTGACCCGCGCTATCGAGAGGCATTTGCGCTTGAGTGCCAGGCTCTGCAGCGGGTCCGTCAGGAGATGGGATTAACCAATGTAATTCCCATGGTGCCCTTCTGTCGTACGCCTGAGGAGGGACAAAAGGTGCTCGATGAGATGGCCCGTCATGGATTACAGCGGGGTCAGGATGGGTTGCAGGTATATGTGATGTGTGAGATTCCCAATAATGTGATTTTGGCTGATGAGTTTAGCCAGATCTTTGATGGATTCTCCATTGGCTCTAACGATCTCACCCAGCTTACCCTGGGGTTAGACCGCGATTCTGCTCTAGTTTCTCACCTCTTTGACGAACGGAGTGCTGGAGTCAAGGCCATGGTGCGTCAGGTGATCACTAAAGCTAAAAAGAACCAGTGCAAAATCGGTATCTGTGGCCAGGCCCCCAGCGATTATCCCGAGTTTGCCCAGTTCTTAGTCCAACAAGGGATTGACTCCATTAGTCTTAATCCAGACTCTGTGGTGAAAACCACATTAGCTATTGCTGTGATGGAGGAAGGGAATGTGACCTAGGGTATGTTTGACAACTGTAGAACAAACATGACGCCTAATAACACAGTTGTTCAGGCTCCCCCCGCTAATGACAAGCGACTACGCCTGTTAGAAGCCACCATGAAACGACATCAGTATCGTCCGGATGCTCTGATTGAGGTGTTACATCGTGCTCAGGAGCTATTTGGTTATTTAGATATTAAGTTGCTATTGCACATTGCCCAGCGCCTGAAACTGCCCCCCAGTCAAGTGTATGGCGTGGCTACCTTTTATCACTTTTTCTCGTTAGCTCCCAAAGGTGTTCACAGCTGTGTGGTCTGTATGGGAACGGCTTGTTATGTCAAACAGGCCGCACAGCTGCTCAGTTTTTTGGAAAAAGAGACTGGTATCCAGGTGGGAGAAACAACATCGGATGGTCAGCTGTCGTTGATGACCGCTCGCTGTTTGGGTGCCTGCGGCATTGCCCCCACCGTGGTTTTTGATGATCAGCTTGAAGGACATCAAACTGTAGAGAGCGTAGGGGAACGTCTGAATACTTGTTTAGGAGTGGAAGCTTAATGCAGTGTTCAAAATGCGGCGTCGATATTGTTATTCCCTCCCAATCCCTACCGTGTACACACATCTTGGAAAAGAGCTCGAAATCCTGCATTACCCCCCTCAATCCCCCCTTCGTAAGGGGGGAAGATCCAGTTCTCCCCCTTACGAAGGGGAGTTAGAGGGGGTTAGGCAACCGCGAAAGCTAGTTTTCAGTACTTGTGTGTACACCGTAGCCCAAGAGGGGATTGAATCTCACAACTTCATCAAGTATTGGCCTCAGTTATGGATTTAACTCAATTAAAACAGTCTACATCAGCTGCTCAAAAAAAATATCACATTCGTTGTTGCACTGTTGGAGGCTGTCTTTCTGCCAATAGTGCTGCTGTGAAAGAACAGCTAAAAACAGCGATAGCTGCCAGTAATTTAACAGACCAGGTGCAAGTGTCAGGGGTGGGCTGTATGGGATTATGCAGTCAGGGACCTCTGGTACGCGTGGAAACTGAAAACGCCACTGAGGTGCTCTATCGACAGGTGCAGCCAGAACAGTCTGCTGCTATTGTGTCGTCGCTCACGCAATCGCCTCATCCTGAACCTGTCGACCTCAAAACTCAGCCTACTGACAGTCCATTTTTCACCCGGCAGCATCGGATTGTGTTAGAAAATAGCGGACGCATTGATCCAGAAAAGATTGAAGAGTATATTGCGGCATCGGGGTATGAAGCGCTGCATCATTGTTTACGAGAGATGTCATCCGCAGAAGTGGTGGATGAGATTACCCGCAGTGGCCTACGGGGGCGGGGCGGAGCAGGTTATCCAACCGGCCTGAAATGGGCCACAGTCGCAAAAATGCCGCCGGGACAAAAGTATGTGGTGTGCAATGCGGATGAAGGCGATCCAGGGGCCTATATGGATCGCAGTGTGTTGGAAAGTGATCCTCATCGGGTGTTGGAAGGGCTTGAGATCGCAGCCTACGCCGTCGGTGCTAACCAGGGCTATATCTACGTGCGAGGAGAGTATCCCCTGGCGATTAATCATTTGCAAACGGCTATCCGTCAAGCCAAACGCCATGGCCTGCTCGGTAGCCAAATTTTTGATTCTCCCTTTGACTTTCGAGTGGACCTACGCATTGGGGCCGGAGCCTTTGTCTGTGGAGAAGAAACCGCCTTAATGGCCTCTATTGAAGGTAAGCGAGGCATTCCTCGACCACGTCCCCCTTACCCCGCTGAGTCAGGATTGTGGGGCCGCCCGACATTAATCAACAATGTGGAAACCTATGCCAATATCGCCCCCATTATCCGTAAGGGAGCTGACTGGTTTGCCTCCATAGGGACCGAGCAGAGCAAGGGGACAAAAGTATTTTCTCTCACGGGCAAGGTGAAAAATGCAGGGCTGATTGAAGTGCCCATGGGAATTTCTCTCAAAGAGATTGTAGAGGGGATGGGGCAGGGTGCCCCTGATGGTGCTCAGGTCAAAGCTGTACAGACTGGCGGGCCTTCTGGTGGCTGTATTCCGGCAGACGCCTTTGACACATCTGTGGATTATGAATCGCTGAAAGCACTGGGGTCGATTATGGGCTCAGGCGGCATGATTGTGATGGATGAGCATACCCACATGGTGGATGTGGCTCAGTTTTTTATGCAGTTTTGCATGGATGAGTCCTGTGGGAAGTGCATTCCCTGTCGAGCTGGGACGGTGCAGCTCTATCAGTTGCTAACGAAGTTTAAGGAGCATCGGGCAACACCCGCAGATTTAGAGCAACTGGAGATGCTGTGTGATGTGGTGCAACATACGAGTTTGTGTGGTCTAGGTCAGTCGGCCCCGAATCCAGTGTTGAGTACATTGCGATATTTCCGAGATGAGTATTTGGTGGCCATGGTGGAGAAAACATAGGTTAACATTCAGCCGACTTCTCTATTCATCGTTGTCCGTAATCAAACAGTTACGCACAACATTTAGTTAAAGCCCAGTCGAATCCCATCAGATCGCCACTAAAATAGAGATACAAAAGAGGCGTTGCTGAGCCCCGGTATGATTTTATCTATCAAGTATCGGCACATTGCAAATCTTACAGCTCGATTCATACCCTAAATCAACAACGGCAAAAAAGACTATAGCAGATGAGTAGAGGAAAGGATTATGACAAACTCTACAAATATGTTTTCCTCAGAGATCAGCCCTACCTTTGTCGTAGTTGGCTATGGCAATCCTCATAAGGGCGATGATGCCATTGGTCAGAAAGTAGTTGCTCAACTTCAGGCATTACAAACACCTGGTCTTGAAGCTTACTCAGTCAATCAACTTACTCCAGAACTCTCCAGTAAACTTGCCAGGGCAAGTGTTGCCATCTTTGTTGATGCCTGTAAATTGAACAACACTGATAGGGTACAGGTTAAATCTTTAGATGCTTGTGGGACAGAAACCACTGGGTCTGCGGTGCCTGGATTTGGCCATTCCTGCAGCCCCTGTTCACTGTTAGCACTGACTCAGTCTGTCTATGGTCATTTTCCAAAAGCCTGGTGGGTTGAAGTCCCTGCCCATGATTTTACCATGGGTCATCCTCTATCAGACTTAGCAGAACGTGGGGTGGAGCAAGCATTACAAACAATTGCCTCATTGATTGGGTCAGCCACTTAGCTCCTACAGGAGCATATCCACAGTGCTCAGTCCCGATCAACAGTCGGGGAAGTGAACATAATGTCGCCTTCTGTATTCTTCACAAGTTTCTCAACTTTTGAAATTAACCTGAAACTAGAATTAAGGCGATTGCACATAAACAAAATCCCAGTCAAGCAATATGTCTACGAGAGTTTTTCCCTTAAGTAGGTTGGCCTAATCATTTATAAGATGGAGAATCAGGAGTTTGACTTCCTCGAATATGCCCCCAAACCCCCAATCTTGGGGGCTTTGAGTCTAGTCTCCCCCAGGATTGGGGGACGGAAGGGGGCCTCGGTGTCTGAAGCCTAATTTGGATAACCTACTTAGCACGGGGAGGGAACGTAGGCGAAGGGGTCCCGACAATAATGTCCGTTAAAACGCTGACCATTGATAATCAACTCATTAGTGCCCGTGAGGGAGAAACTGTCCTGGAGACGGCTAGGAATGCCAACATCGGAATTCCTACACTTTGTCATTTGGAAGGCTTATCTACTGTAGGTGCCTGCCGTCTTTGCCTGGTGGAGGTGGAAGGGGTATCTAAGCTTTTACCTGCCTGCGTGACAGTCGTTCAAGAAGGTATGATGATACAGACGCACACTGAGCGGCTCCAGCATTATCGGCGCATGATTGTCGAACTGTTGCTAGCTGAGGGAAATCACGTCTGTGCTGTCTGTGTGTCCAATGGTAATTGTGAACTACAGGATCTAGCAGTGGAAATGGGGATCGATCATGTCGATTTAACCTATCAGTTTCCAGATCGCAAAGTGGATATCTCCCATGCTCGTTTTGGTATTGATCATAATCGCTGTGTGCTTTGCACGCGCTGTATTCGAGTTTGCGATGAGGTCGAGGGCGCTCACACATGGGATATGGCTGGACGAGGGCATACGGCCCATGTGATTAGCGATCTCAATCAACCTTGGGGCGAAGCGAGTAGTTGTACGTCTTGTGGCAAGTGTGTGAATGCTTGTCCCACTGGAGCACTGTTTCATCGAGGTTCTACTGTCGGAGAAATGCAGCATGAGCGCGAGCAACTGAGCTTTATTATGACGGCTCGCCAACAACAACAGTGGGTCAGATGACACAGTGGCATTTTGATTAGGTTGGATGAAAAAAAATACTATGGTGAAAATAAAGCTGGCAACAGTATGGTTAGGGGGTTGTTCTGGCTGCCATATGTCGTTCCTCGACTTGGATGAATGGCTGTTTGAGTTGGCCAGTCAGGTGGATCTCGTATATAGTCCACTGGCGGATATTAAGACCTATCCAGCAGGGGTAGATGTAGCGTTGGTGGAGGGCGCGATCGCAAATCAAGAACACCTAGACATGATTCATCAGGTACGCGATCGCACCCAATTTCTGATCTCCTTTGGAGACTGTGCGGTCACCGGCAATGTCACCGCCATACGCAACGTGTTTGGGCCATCAAAGTCGGCTGAATCTGTTCTCAACCGTGCCTATTTAGAAGCAGACGTTCAGCCAAAACTCCCTCAAGGAGACCTGGTCCCCACATTGTTAGACCAGGTAATACCTGTGCACCAGGTGATACCGGTAGATTGTTATCTACCTGGCTGTCCGCCCAATGCAGAAAGAATTCGAGCCGTTTTAGAGCCTTTACTCCAGGGGAAGCAGCCCGAGTTGACAGGTCCCGAACTTATTAGATTTGGCTAGGTGGGGTAAAGCTGTGGCCCCAGCAGGTGGGTCAAACTTTACCAGGTGATAGGGGCTGTTAAAAAATGACTTCACGTTTTGAAACTGAAAGCCTCACTAAATAAATGCTTTAGCAGGTGGAACCATGAGCTTATTTTTTAACGAGCCCATAGTGATTCCTATTTCTCTAAAAAATCCCATTAATGGGGCAACTCCTCACAGGTTCCTCAAGCTTTCAACATACAACTAAAGTAGGTAGAACATCTGGTTACATGGGACTCAATGCTCAAGGAGGTCGGTTATGCTATTTGTCAAAGACATCATGACCAAGCCGGTTATTGTTATTCGTAGCTCGGCTACAGTAGAAAATGCTATTTGGTTGATGCGCACTAAGCGGGTGCGATCGCTAATCGTAGAAGAGTTTTACGATCAAGGCCCCTATGGCATTTTGACGGAACGAGATATTGTTTATAACGTAATTGCGAAAAGCAGGTCTCCTCATTTTGTTCGTGTCGATCAAATCATGCGACGCCCCTGCATCTGCATGCCACTGGAGGCGACTTTGCAAGAAGCTGCCAAAATCTTCTCTGAGACTGGAATTCATCGAGCTCCTGTGATTGAAAATGGACAGCTCTTAGGGATTGTTTCAATGACGGATATTTTGATGAAAGGGCATCCGGGAGCATCGTCTCGAGATGAACTATCTCAGCGAGTCAATGCTGCTCTACAGCACGCTCGTATTATTGATGATGAAGATGCTCAGATTGAACAAGATTGTGATATCGCCTGGCAGATGATTGAGGAAATGCGACGAGAGTCTGTACCCCAAGGTTAGGAGGAAGATTTTAGCAGGTTTAGCAATATCCTTGCAGAGGTGTTTCATGCAACGCCTGTACATCAGTCCTTAGGGAGATAGGATTGCTCTATCTCAGTTAGCAGTGAGTAAACGAATTGTGATTAATCCGGTTACCCGGATTGAGGGCCATGCCAAAATCTCTATCTACCTTGATGATCGTGGGGAAGTGTCAGATGCACGATTCCATGTAACTGAGTTTCGTGGATTTGAGAAATTTTGTGAGGGCCGTCCCTTTTGGGAAATGCCGGGGCTTACGGCTCGTATTTGTGGTATTTGCCCTATCAGTCATCTACTAGCATCGGCTAAAACAGGTGATCGCTTACTGGCGGTGCAAATTCCCCCTGCGGCAGAGAAGCTACGACGATTAATGAATTTGGGACAGATTATTCAGTCCCATGCTCTGAGCTTTTTTCACCTTAGCAGTCCCGATCTCTTGTTGGGGTGGGAGAGTAATCCGATTCAACGCAATGTATTTGGAGTGATGGCCGCTGAGCCTGAGTTGGCCCGAGGGGGGATTCAACTACGTCAGTTTGGCCAAGAAGTGATTAAACAACTGGGGGGATGCAAGATTCATCCAGCTTGGGCTGTGCCAGGAGGTGTCAGGGGTAGTCTGTCATTAGCCGGACGAGAGCAGATTCGTCAGCATTTACCTAAGGCTAAGAAAACGATCTTAGAAACGCTTACCTTATTTAAGCAACTGCTAGAAGACTTTCAAGAAGAGGCTCATATCTTTGGTAACTTTTCAAGTTTATTTATGGGTTTAGTCAGTACTGATGGTACCTGGGAGCATTATGATGGCTGTTTGCGCATGGTCGATAGCGGTGGCAATGTTATTGCAGATCGGCTGGACTCAAGTGATTACAGAGACTTTATTGGGGAAGCAGTACAGCCAGATTCCTATTTAAAGTCACCTTACTATAAGCCCTTGGGATATCCTGATCAGACACAACACTGTCGTTTAGAGAATGGTCTGTATCGGGTAGGGCCGTTGGCAAGGTTGAATGTTTGCGATCGCATCGGCACACCTCTAGCTGAAACTGAACTGCAACGTTTCCGTCAGTACGGTATGAGTAACAGTTCTTTTTTCTATCATTATGCGAGACTGATTGAGATTCTCACCTGTATTGAGCGCATTGAGATTGCCCTGGATGATCCAGACCTCCAGAGCGAACGTCTCAGAGCCAGCGCTGATGTCAATCAACTTGAAGCTGTAGGGGTGGGGGAAGCTCCACGGGGTACTCTCTTTCATCATTACAAAATTGATGAAACTGGCTTACTCACCTATGTCAACCTGATTATTGCCACTGGCCAGAACAATCTGGCCATGAATCGTACTGTTGCCCAGATTGCCCGTCACTATATCCACGGTTCTGAGATTCCAGAACCGATGTTGAACCGTGTGGAAGCAGGGATTCGTGCATTTGATCCCTGCCTGAGCTGTTCCACCCATGCAGCTGGAAAAATGCCACTACAGATACAGTTGCTTGATGCTGATGGGCAACTGCTTGATGAGTGCTATCGGTGAGACCTCATAAAATCCTCATATCGTTTGAATAACATTATTGAACAATTCCTAGTCACCTATCGGCACCCAGTTCTATGCATGAAATCGGCCTGATGCAGGCTGCTCTATCCGTAGCCTTAGACCATGCTCAAACAAAGGGCGCTCGGCAAATTCATCGTCTCCAGCTTCAAGTAGGAGAGTTGTCGGGAGTGGATCCCGATGCACTGGCATTTGCGTTTGATGTGGTAAGCAACGGCACTTTGGCAGAAAAGGCCAAGCTAGAACTTATACCGGTGCCAGTGAGCTGTTATTGCTCATCATGTCAACAAATGTTTCAACCCCTCGATTGGGTGTATGAATGTCCATGCTGTCATCAATTGAGTGCGGACATTCGCCAGGGGAAGGCCCTGGAGCTGTCATCCTTAGAGATTTCATAGGGAGGTATTTAGCTATGTGTGGGCATTGTGGGTGTAAAAATACTCGGCAGACGTTATCTCTGCATCAGAATGTATTAGACAAAAACGATCACTATGCAGAACATAATCGTGTGTTGTTTCAACATCTGCTAGTTTTGAACGTTTTGTCATCACCAGGCACTGGCAAAACAACCCTGATTCAGCGTATCCTGCGTGACTGTGATTTAATTGCTGGAGCAGATCCCCTAAATCGGTACCAGGGGGTCGTACGGCCTGGAGTGATTGTGGGCGATCTGGCCACCAATCGGGATGCTGAAAGATTGCGCCAAACAGAGCAACCGGTGATCCAGATTAATACAGGCAATCTCTGTCATCTAGAGGCTGAAAGTGTCGGCAAGGCTGCACAACAATTGACGTTGGACAGTCTCAATTTACTAATTATCGAAAATGTAGGCAATTTGGTATGTCCGGCAGTTTATGACTTGGGGGAAGATTTACGAATTGTGCTGATGTCCGTGACTGAAGGAGAGGACAAACCGCTAAAGTATCCCACCATGTTTAAGTCTGCCCATGCTGTTGTGATTACCAAAACTGATATTGCTGATGTGGTTGGGTTTAATCGCAAAGAAACTCTAGAATACTTGCGTTTAATTGCACCTCAGGCGCTTATTTTTGAACTATCAGCAACAACTGGTGAAGGGTTGACCAACTTTTATGCCTATCTAAACCAAGCGTTATCCCAGCGGATAGCACCAGCATTTGTGTGACGTTTAAAGTTTCACCAGGAGAACAACGATGTGTTTGGCTGTACCCGGAAAAATCATCAGCATCGAAGGGGAGGGACTGACTCGCATGGGCCGGGTTAGCTTTGAGGGAGTGGTGAGAGAGGTCAGCTTAGCCTGCGTACCTGAAGCCCAGCTAAGTGACTATGTCGTTGTCCATGTGGGCTTTGCCATTAGCAAACTTGATGTTCAAGCAGCAGAACAAACCCTTAACTATCTTCAACAACTTGAAGCCATTGCCAAATCTGATTAATCAAGAGAGAGTATGAGGCCTGGTGTAGTGGTTAGGTTTGAGTGGGGATATGGCTTGCTATATCGACAAAGATATTTCAAAATTATGTGTTAATCAAAATCCTGGTAAAAAGCAATACTCTGGGGTCTGGCCTTGATAGCCACAGTGCTCATCAGCCTGAATACCTTGAAGTTAAACGGTTTATAGAAAAAAAGAAGGCTCAATAGCTGTTTCAGGGAGGTGGACTAATGCAATGGCCTGTAAGCCTTACCCAAAGCATTTTCCAGAGGCTCTGCGCATCCTAGGCTAAAACCCTTGAATGACAAGGGCTAAAAGCGTTTTTCGATTCAGACCTCCCAGAAACCCATATAGAGCCAAAAAGAAATGTCAAATCCCTTTATACTAATGCTGCTTGTGCTGATGTCCGTGACCTTAAACACCACAGGTCAAAGTTTACTCAAGCTGGGGGCCGGTCAAAACCCCTTAAATCTTTATCTATTTAGTGGTCTCGTGGCCTATGGCATCAGCACAATTTTTTATGTGGCCATATTAGGCAAACTCAACGTATCGATAGTATATCCAGTGGTGATTGGCTTAACCATTATTTCGACGACATTTGCTGGCGTATTTCTCTTGAAAGAACAGGTATCGACTCTCCAATGGTTGGGAATCGGACTGATGTTGAGTGGCATCTCGGCGATTGCGTTGGGTAAGGTTGCTGCCCTTTAGCCCGCGAAAGATTGACATGATAGGAAATCACTAGCGGGCTTTTACCTGACGTCCAGCCTGGAGTTGCTCACTAGGGTGCAAGACAACGCGTTCTTCAGACTGTAGACCGTCTGTCACCTCAGCCGCCATAGTACTGCGATGATCAATAGCAATCTCACGAGGCTGGACGCGATCATCGTCCACCACAAATACACACCAACTCTCTCCACAGCGATACAGAGCACTAACGGGCACCTGCAGCACATCATCACCAGACCAGGTGACAATGCGAGCTTCAATTCGATAACGGTCTCCTAACGCATGAGCCCTTGATCCTGACAACGTGCCAATCACGTTTACCCGCTGCTCCTCCACGCCTAGGGCAGAAACTTCTGTAAATGCAGCTGGTTCGATATAGCTGACAGTCGCTGTTAATGGTTCTGGACCACCCCACTGGTCCACAATTATCGAATCCCCAGGCTCAATCTGTACCGCATCGGTAGACAGCACATCAATCATTAGTTCTAGCTCACCTGGATTGCCCAACTCTATCAACGGGTCTCCAGCCTGAACAAATCGCGCACTCTTATCCGGTACCCGCAGTACGGTTCCACTAATCGGTGCAGCAATCGTTGTTCGATCAGCTTCATCCACCAGGTTAGCTAATTCTGCCTCCACACCCCTGATTTGAGCCCGATAGGCATCCTCCAAGTAATCGGGATCGCGTTGTTCTTCCCTTAACAGGGCAAGTGCTTCCTGGGCAGCAGAAACGTTTGCGATCGCACTCCCCAATCGTTTCTCATCCGCCGCCAACTCCTGCACCAGACGGTCTTCCTCTAGTTCAGCGGCTTCTCTCGCCTGGCGCGAGATCGCCCCCCTGGGCTCTAGATTCTGAGCGCGGGTGCGATCGCGACGTGCCTGTTCCAGAGCGACACGAGTCTCTTCCACCTCAGCTGCCGTCGCTTGTTGTGTGGCCTGGGTTGACTGTAATCGGGCTGCGGCCTGGGCCAACGCTTCCGTTTTAGGCCGTTGGGTATCGACTCCAATCAGCTCAGCTCGCAACTCCTGCAACCGCGCTTGAGCCATACGCACCTTACTATCCAGTGGCAATGGATCCAACTGGGCCACAACCGCATTAGCCTCCACCTGATCCCCCGCTTCCAGATCAATCCGCTGCAGCCGACCATCTACGGTCGCTGACACCACATAGCGGTCTTTCACCCGAGTTTGTCCCTCAGCATCAATGGTCACCTGTAGTGGGCCTGTAGTCACCGTGCCAACATCCACTGGAATCGGTGTAGGGCGAAATGCTAAGACGACTAAGACAGCGATCCCTAGGCCAACAAGACCGTAGGGCAACCAGCGCGGTAAGCGAATACGTTGTCGAGTAACAGTAGCTGACGTCTCTTTTGGCCGTCGTCGAAAAAAGTTTCTTACGGTCTGTTTTTGTAACTGAGCCATGATGAAATCTCCTTCTCCTCACTCTCTTGTTTTCAACACAGCGATTAAATCCAAGCGATTCAACTGATGACGAATCATCAGGCCAGAAGCCAGTGCCGCCGCCATAATCACCACAAAGGCAAAGGCATAGGTCGACCGGGTAATGACCAGTGGGAAACGAAACAGCTCCCAGTCATAGATCTCGGTCATCAGTGCAGCCAGACCAAACCCCAGAGCAAATCCGATGGGAATTGCCAGGGTGAGTAGCACCGCCTGTTCTCCTAGGAGGATGAAGGCAATTTCACCTTTGGTAAAGCCAATAATGCGCAGGGTGGCCAACTCCCGCTCTCGTTCTGATAGGGCAATACGAGCCGCGTTGTACACCACTCCAAAGGCAATCACTGAAGCAAACCCCACCAGTACTATCGTAAAGCCCGCCATACTTTTGGTGAGAATTTCGTTAAATTGATCAATAGTTGTTTGTCGCATAGCAACGCTGGCAACAGCAGGCGTTTTCTTCAGCTGAGCATAGAGCGTCTGTTGCTCATGGGCATCCACCTGCAAATAGGCCCCGGAGAGCGTAAATCCTTCTCGCATCAGGCGATTGAGCGCGTGGATATCCATATAGGCGGAAATGCCCACCAGTTCGTCAAAGATACCGGTGACAGGTACAGCACGGGTGGGTCGCGCCCCTTCCAGGATTTCTACCGTGATTTGGTCTCCCAGATGGGCCTGCAAAATATCTGCCAACTTAGTGGATAAGACAATTCCTTCCGGCGGCAAGGTGACAGGACGCTGCGCACGATCCAATAGGCGACGTAGTTCGCCACCGGGCTCTACACCATTGATGCCACTCAATTTGTGGTAGTGGTCGAAGCGCAGCCGAGCGGGCACCACCCGAAACGGCTCAGCTCGCAATACCCCCGGTAAGTTATACAGGTCAAACTGGGCTCGATTGGACAAGGGATTGTTAAACACCAGGGTAATGTCCTCTCGCTGGATGGTGCGAAATTGGATATCCACCAGGGCACCCATGGCATCGGTAAAAAAGCGCCCCAAAACTAGGATAGCGATCGCAACCGCAATCCCCACTACCGACAACAGTGCCTGCACCGGACGCCGTTCCAAATTACGCAGAATAATGCGGCTGGGAGCTGCAAACCACCGCTGCAGACCTAATTTTTCCACCAGGGTGGGACGATAAGTGGTCGGCGGTTCAGGCCGCATCGCCTCAGCCGGTGGTAGAGATACTGCCCGCCGCACTGCCAGAAAAGCCCCCAGGGTCGCTGCCCCTGTACTCACCAACAGGGCCGTTAGTAATACCTGGGGACGCACCTCATATTGCAGTAGCGGAAAGTGATAGAAATCAGAGTAAAGACGGGTCATCCCCCGGCCCATCCACCAGCCCAGCCCTGCACCCAAAACTGCACCCAATAGCACCACGACCATCACCAGCTTCAGATAGTGTAGCCCCACCGTGAGATTGTCATAACCAAAGGCTTTCATCACTGCGATCTGATCTCGCTGGGTACTCACTAAGCGACTCAGTAACAGATTTAGCAAGAAGGCCGCGATACCCAGAAATATACTCGGCACAAAGACAGCGTGGGCCGACAGCTGACGAATCTCATCGGAAATAAACGTGTGGGAAATTTGGTCCTTTCGGCCAAATGCGCCCAGACCACCATAGGTTTCCAGCTGCTGGTCTAGTTGAAAGATCACCTCTGCTTCGCTGGCCCCCGGCATCAACTTCAGACTGACATCGTTAAATGCCCCCTCCATGTCAAAGGCCGTAGCCAGTGCCTTCTGCTGCATCCAGAGAATGCCAAACCGTTTGTTGTCGGGGACAATCTCGGTGCCTCGAATCTCATAGATATATTCTGGTGATAGTGCTATTCCAACAATCCGTAGGGTCTGCCAACGACCATTGAGAATTGCACCAACGGTATCGTTTAACTCTAGCTGGTTAGCCTTAACGAAGACTTCACTAGCCAGCACCTCGTCCCCTTGTTCGGGGTAACGTCCAGCCCGAATAAATAGGTCATTGAGCATGGGCGTAGGCTGCTCTGGAATAGCAATCAAACGCCCAGTGGCCGGTTCTGCTAAGCCTTCCACCGACAGGGTGACATCCTGTACCACCCGCGTTTGCACCGCTCCCACCCCCGGAATCTCTTCAAACCGAGACACCAAACTCTTGGGAGCCCGCTTCAACTGTACAAATACATCGGCAAATCGATACTGATCGTAGTAAGTCGCCTGGGTGAGCTGTAGCGATCCATGGGTACTCATCATAGTGACCAGATTAGCCATGCCACAGGTGACAATCAGCACAATGGCCAGTACCTGGCCCCGCATGCGGAGTAGATCGCGTAATAACTTACGATCCAGGGCTTTCATTCCCATACCCCTTACCACTCCAACTCCGCCGGAGATACTTTATGTTCATTCCGCTTAATATCGGCAATATTGCCACTACGCATATGTACTACACGATCGGCCATGGCAGCAATCCCGGCATTGTGGGTGATGACAGCCGTTGTCGTGCCGAACTCTTGGTTGACATGCTCCAGGGTCTCTAACACCCGTTTACCAGTCTCAAAGTCCAGGGCTCCAGTAGGTTCATCGCAGAGGAGAACTTCGGGACGTTTGGCAATAGCACGTGCGATCGCAACTCGCTGTTGTTCTCCCCCCGACAGCTGTGCCGGAAAGTGATCTAATCGCGCTCCCAACCCCACCAGTTCCAAAGCATCCTCCGGCGGCATGGGATAGTTCGCAATATCCGTAACCAGAGCCACATTCTCCCGTGCAGTCAAACTGGGAATCAGGTTATAAAACTGAAACACAAACCCCACCGACTGACGACGAAATCGGGTCAACGACTGCTCATCCGCTTTATTCATCGCCTGGTTACGAAAATAGACCTGCCCACCAGACGGCACATCTAATCCGCCCAAGATGTTTAATAAGGTAGATTTGCCACTGCCTGAGGGTCCCAGCAACACTACTAATTCCCCCTCATAAAGGTCCAAGTTCACAGCCCCCAGGGCATGCACCTTGACTTCCCCCATCACATACACTTTACTCACCTGCTCCATGTGAAATACAGCAGGTCCATTAGAAGATGAACTAACAAAGGGTTCAAGCATAGGCAAGGCATCGGGACAATGTAGCTAACGGTAAACTCTCACATGGCAAACACTAGCTTAAAAAAGTGAGGAAGTTATGAGCAAATGCCCCCTACTCCCCTACTCCCCTACTCCCCCTCCTCTCCTACTCCCCTGCCTTCCCCTCATGAATTCCTCAAACTATTCTTTTATGGTGTAAATGAGGGCTTAGCTCCAGCTTCTAAGTTCTCTTCATCCCCTAGCACCCCATAGGAGGAAATCATTATGTGGACCACATTCTTTACCGCTGCTGCCATCTTGCTCATAGCTTTAAGAATCTTTTTGACTGCTGATAAACGATTCGAAGTCATCTCTGCCGGGCTCACTGCTACAGCCTGTGTGATGATTATGATTGGAGTCTCTCCTCCGGCGCTTCAAATTGCTTTGTTAATAGCTATTTTCCTGATCGAAAACTGGATCTTGGATCACCAACCCAAACCCAGTTAGGGGTTCCAATAGCCCACCACCAACCAAACTTTTAGCTGCTGTAGCAGCTGTGTAAATACTATTACTCAATGCTATGCCAGAACGCTCCTCATCTTCTCGCTCAAATCCATCACAAAAGAATTCACCTGGATTCAAATCCAGCCTCATCAATCTAGGCTGGCTGGCGGTATGGTTGTTGATCATGACTTTCACAGTTTCCCGCATGCCACAACAGCCCGAGGAAATACCCTACAGTGAATTTCTCACCCAGGTTGAAAGTGGCCAGGTCGCTAAGGTAAACATTAGTGAGTATCAGATTCAATACACGCTCAAAACACCTGCTGCTCAAGAAACAGTAGACACTGAGACTGCACCGAAAACATCAGTGACCACCCCCCTACCCGATGACCCAGATCTATCCCGAATTCTACGCAAGCATGGTGTTGAAATCACCGCCACCGCTGCCAATGAACGGAACTGGTTAGTTGGGCTTTGGAGCTTTATCTTGCCCCTGTTGTTGTTATGGATGCTCTGGGGAGCCTTTGCCAATAAGATGCAAGGAGGGCCAGCTGCCCTCAATGTTGGCAAGAGTAAAGCTCGTATTTATGCCCAGGGTAGTACCCAAGTCACATTTGATGATGTAGCTGGTGTAGATGAAGCGAAGGAAGAATTACAAGAAATTGTTGAATTTCTCAAAGATGCCCAAAAATACACTCGATTGGGAGCAAAAATCCCTAAGGGAGTTTTGCTAGTTGGCCCACCGGGGACCGGCAAAACCTTATTAGCTCGAGCCATTGCTGGCGAAGCAGAGGTGCCCTTTTTTAGCATTTCAGCCTCAGAATTTATTGAAATGTTTGTAGGGGTGGGGGCCTCCCGAGTAAGAGATCTATTTGAACAAGCTAAAAAACAGGCCCCTTGCATTGTTTTCATCGACGAACTAGATGCATTAGGCAAATCACGCACCGCGAATAATCCTTTTGCTAGTAATGATGAACGGGAACAAACTCTGAACCAGCTTTTAGCAGAAATGGATGGGTTCGAGCCAAACACGGGGGTGATTTTATTAGCGGCAACTAACCGTCCAGAAGTATTAGATCCGGCACTGCTCAGGGCTGGTCGATTTGACCGACGGGTGGTGGTCGATCGGCCTGATCGTCGGGGTCGAGAAGCTATTTTGCAGGTCCATGCCAGAACAGTACACTTAGGGGATGACGTAAAACTATCCAAACTGGCAGCCCGCACTCCTGGCTTTGCTGGAGCCGACCTGGCCAACTTAATCAATGAAGCCGCACTGCTGGCTGCCAGGAAAAATCGAGAAGCAGTGATGATGGCTGACTTCAACGAAGCCATTGAACGAATGTTAACGGGGCTAGAAAAGAAATCACGCATCCTCAACGATTTAGAAAAACGCACCGTCGCCTACCATGAAGCAGGTCATGCCATTATTGGGGCATTGATGCCAGGCTCTGGTCATGTAGAGAAAATTTCCATCGTACCCAGAGGAGTCGCCGCATTAGGGTACACTCTCCAGTTACCAGAAGATGATCGATTCTTGATGATGGAAGATGAGATTCGGGGTCGGCTGATGACGTTGTTAGGGGGACGAGCTGCTGAAGAATTGATTTTTGACAGAGTATCCACTGGGGCCAGTGATGATATTCAAAAAGCAACCGATCTGGCAGAACGCTGTATTACCCTTTATGGCATGAGTAAAACTCTGGGACCGGTGGCGATAGAACGGAACCAGGCTCAGTTTTTAGACGGCCTTGCCCAACCTCGTCGTCCCATTAGTCCCCATCTATCAGAAACCATTGACCGAGAAATCAAAGAAATCATTGACCAAGCCTACCAAATGGCCCTTGAAATTTTAGTGAGAAATCAAGGTATTTTAGAACGCATTGCCCAAAAACTGTTGAAAACAGAAACTCTAGAGGGTGACACATTAAAAACACTGTTATCAGAGCTGCGGCCATCAACAGGGCTACAATCCTGGCTAACCCCAGGACATCAAAAACTACAGGCATTAGCCAATAACTCACGAGGAGATCGGCAGTATGAAACGCCCTATCAGCTCAGATCACCATCCTAGCTTTGCCCAAACTGTCACAAAGCTATTAGTTATCCTGGGACTCACCCTCTTGCTCATGCTCCTATGGTCTGCCCCTGTAGCCTTAGCAAGAGTACAGTTTTTGCAAGCAGCCGATCAATGGAGTTACCAATCACAGCAGACGCTCACTGATACGATAGGCAACCGTTGGGAAGTAACGGCGCTAAAACCCATGGCACAGGATGTAGAGACTTTATAATAGGAGTATAAATAACAAACGCGCATTAGGGGAGGGTTTCCAATGCAACGCTACATTACCCACATTACCCTCGCTGCTTTGGCTGGTGCTGGTTTAACCTATTTTGCCTTGACCATGACACCGCTGAAGGCACAAGTGATTAATCGGCCTATGTTCCGAGCCTAAACTACTGATTCTGACTGGGTCATGCCCAGATACGAACGACATGGTCGGGGAGGTCCAGGTAGACACTCTTGGTATGGTCCAGACGTCTGTCCAATGTATGACGGACTATATGACCCAAGTGCGTTAGAAACGGTTAGTGGTCAGGTGGCAGCCATTGAACAAGTTGGTCCAGCTGGTCAAGGCACATGGCTAGAAGTGCAGACCGAACAGGAAACAGTCTCAGTTCACCTTGGTCCAGCCTGGTATTTAGAAGATCAAGAGGTTGCCATTTCACCCAATGACACCATCGAAATAACAGGGATTCGTAACACGTGGAATGATACAACAACCGTAATCGCCTCCGAAATAAAGCTTACTGATCGCACTGTTGAACTGCGAGATGCTGATGGGTATCCCCTATGGATGAAATGGCAACGACGCATTCAATCTAACAATTAACAAACACTCATAACGTTATATTGACTCGGTCTCTTTAGTGTCTACCCAAAACTACAAGCCTACCTGTGGCCTCCGTTATATCGATCCAGTACTTATGTTAGAGTCAATTTTTACCCAGCACCCAGAAGCTGAAAAACCCGCCCCCTTAAGGCCTCGTAAAGGCGTGATTATTGGCGCAGGACAAGTCGGGCTTGCTTGCGCCTACTCAATTTTGATTCAAGACTGTTTCGATGAGTTAATCCTGCAAGACATTAATCAGGACAAGGTTGAAGGGGAAGTAATGGATTTAATCCATGGTATGCCCTTTATTACGCCGACAGCCCTCAAAGTAGGCACTGTGGCAGATGTCGGGCAAGGGGCCGATTTGGTGATTATTACCGCTGGAGCAGCTCAAAAGCCAGGAGAAAGCCGATTGAATCTGGTCGAGCGGAATATTGCTATTTTCAAAAGTATCTTGAGTGATGTGGTCAAGCACTGTCCCAATGCAATTTTGCTAATTGTTAGCAATCCTGTGGACATAATGACTTACGCCACCTTGAAAATCACCGGGTTCCCAAGTTCACGGGTGATTGGTTCCGGAACTGTGTTAGATACGGCCCGGTTTCGATATCAGCTGGCCCAGCGGATGCAGGTTGATCCCCGCAGTGTTCATGCCTACATTATCGGTGAACATGGCGATAGCGAAGTTGCCCTATGGAGCACTGCCAATGTTGGCGGCAGAAAGCTGATTGACCATAGCTGGGAATCCTTAAGCACCTCTGAACAGGACGAACTTGCAAGCATTTTTAATCAGGTAAAAAATGCGGCCTATGAGATTATTCAGCGGAAAGGTTACACTGCCTATGCCATTGGCTTAGTTGTTACTGACATTATTAAGGCCATCATGCGCAGCCAGGAGCGTATTCTAACGGTTAGTAGCCTGGTGAATGGGCCCTACGGCATCCATGATGTCTGTCTGGGATGGCCTACAGTTCTAAATGAGAAAGGAATTCTTAAAACAGTTAACCTGAAACTCAGTAAAGCGGAAGAAGAACAACTATGTCATTCTGCCCAGGTTCTGCAACAGGTTTTCCAACAGCTAAACTTCTAAAGCTAGCTTGGTGGTACAAAATCTCATCTTCTCAGTAAGAATAAATATGGATACAAAAGATATTGCTGACTTATGTATTATGGCAATAGAAAAACAGTAACTTCTGAGTTTCTAGACAAGCCGTATGGAATTTATTGAGTATCTAGAGGCAAAGTTAGGTCTGTTTGTTGCAGGTCTAACTTTAGTACTTGAATCTATCGCTGCTTTTTGTGTCCTGATTGGTTTAGTTAAGACTGGACAATTAGCGATCGCACTAAATCGCCATCATTTTCCACTCAATCGCCGCCATGCACGGAAGTTTTCTCTCGTGTTGCTCCGGTTACGTTTTGGTATCTGGTTAGCCGTAGCATTAGAATTCCAGCTAGGGGCTGACATTGTGGCAACCACGGTTGCCCCCTCCTTTGAGGCCTTGGGTAAGCTGGGGGCAATTGCCGCCATTCGGACCTTCCTCAACCATTTTCTCAACCAAGAATTGGCCGAAGAGCTTGAAGTACAACGTAAGGTCGAGCATGAGATCTCTGTCAGAGAGTTAGCAGAAGACTAGAAAGGAATAGAGTAGGTTTTCACATTAACGGTAAGTAGGTACTCCCAATTAGCTATCAGATATCGAGGCCCCTCCATGGAAATAATTCCATTCTTTCAATTAGGCATAATGGGGTTTCCCAAATTCTGGGGGGGGGGGAGACCAGACTCAAAGCCCCTAAATTTCGGTTTTGGGGACTTTGACGAGGAAGTCAAATACCTGATCTTCTATTTTATACCAAATCCGAATTCCTCAACCCCTATTCAAAATGGACAATTCTATAGGGACATCTCCTTGTGGGTGCCCTTCGATATCGGGGGCTATTAGTCAGGATTTCGTATTACAAAGATTAGGCTACCCCAATTAGTAGTGTTTGTCAGTTCTCTTCGCAAGGCTCATAGGAGGCCAGTACTCAATAGCAACGAGGCTCCTCCCCCCAACAACCCGGCAAAACAAACATAATAAAGGGTGGGTAAAAACCCTTTTCGAATCAAAATTCCTTCTTGGCCCACCAGCCCCACAGTGGCTTCAGCAGCAACAATGTTGGAAATGCAGATAATATTCCCAGCTGAGGCACCGACACATTGTAAGGCTAAAACCAGGGCCGTGGAAACATCAGTTTGAGCAGCTACACCAAACTGAAACATTGAAAACATCAGATTGCTCACCGTCACACTACCTGCAACAAAAGAGCCAATAGTACCGACCAAAGGGGCAAAAAATGGCCAGACCGCTCCTGCAAGCAAGGCCATACTATCAGCCAGGGTTAGCGGCATGCTCTCCAGCCCAGCCATATTGGCACCAGAATTGATGAAGACTCGGGCGACGAGGACTGCTGCCCCCAGAGCAAGTGCCGTTTTTCGCAATAAGGGCATCGTCTTTCTGAGCACAACTCCAAGGGATTGAAATGATAAGCCCTGGAGAAAAAAGGTAATCATCACCACCAGGATAAAGATTGTCGAAGGCAGATAGAGTGGCTGAATTGTTGCAGTAACATTCGTTCCCAGAATATTAGTCCATCGAATGGTCACAGATTGGAGCCAAGCTCGGAATGGTAGAAATTCTAGGCGCGACACCATCAGAAAAAAGCCCAGTAGCACATAGGGCAGCCAGGCTTTTTGGGGAGACAGGGGTTGGACTTGGGGAAGAATAGATCGAGAATTGATAGATAACTCGTTAGCCGGAACAATGGTCGGAACAACGGGGCTAAAATCCCCCCTTGAGCCAAGTTCCCCTTCAGGAAAATCCCAGGGATGTTCTGGCATCAAAAAACCAGAATGAGTAGCCGTAACCACCAGGCTCAAACCCACTAAACCACCAATAAGCGATGGGAACTCGGGGCCAATTAAAAGTGCAGTCAGCGTATAAGGGATGGTGAAGGCCAGTCCAGCAAAGAGGGCAAACTTCCAGATAGAAAGACCCTGTCGAAGACGCCGAACAACAGACTGACGGCGATCCCCAAATCCTAATGACAACACTCCCACGAGTACTAGGGGTAAGAAAGTTCCAATAATACCGTGAAAGACTCCAGCCCAGCGCCCAACCAAGGCCAAATAATCAGGTTGTGTCAGTCCCAGAGTCACCAGTTGCGCCTGAACGGACGGAACCCCATCCAGACCAGCATCAATGCCGATCATAATCGGTGTGCCAACTGCACCAAAGGTGGACGGGGTACTTTGGATAATCAGCGCTGAAATGACCGCTGCCATCGCCGGAAAACCAATTGCCACCAGCAATGGTACCGTAATCACAGCTGGAGTCCCAAAGCCCGACGCACCCTCGATAAAGCTACCAAACAACCAAGCGATGATAATGACCTGGACTCGACGATCCCGCGATATTCCGAGTAGACTTTGGCGGATGGTGGCCAGTGCTCCAGAGACTTGCAATGTATTCAGCAATAGCACTGCCCCAAAAATGATGTAAAGAATTTCAGTCGCTGCAAACAATCCTTGAATACTGGAAGCCGCAACTTCTACAAAGGGAACGCGCCAAATCAAGAGGGCACTGGCAATTGTAACAAAATAGGCCAATGGCATGACCTGGCTGGCAGGGCGACGAGTAATGACCAGTAAGACAAAGATCGTTGCGATCGGTAACAAGGCCACTAGGGAATACAAGGGGCTAACCATTAATTATAAATCCGTTGCGATAACCACATATAAGGCATCATAAACATGAAATCAGTAAGACTGCGACGAAGGTTCAGCAATAGCTTTGGACCATTGGGCCACTGCCACATTGTCCAAGGCACCCCGTTGTCTCCACACTGCTATCAGTTGTTCTTCCATTGTCAGCCAATCATCATGGCTTGCACTAAATAGTTCCAGCAAACACTACCTATTTCGGTATTCATCAACATACTTCATCAGCTATTACCAGTACGAGACAACACAAACAGCTTTGGCATAGCTACAGTCTCACCCAGATAAATGCCTAAATTCTGAGCAATATAGCGGTTCTCATTCGCACTGAATACACTCGGTTTTGAGGTTTCAGGGGTTGGCACTATCAAGGTGTGTTCAAAACAAGCCGGAACCGCTATATGTACCCAGGGACTATCTGGTGACACAGGTCTAGGACAACAATGAGCCTGATGACGCTGTTTAATTAAGGGAATGACCTGATCTAAAGGTTTACTGTCTGCCCTTCCCTGGGACCAGATTACTAGCTGCTGATACTGTTCGGCTGCAATTAACTCCACCGCCTTGCACCCAAAGGCTGTTGCAATCAGACAATCCATCGAAGACGGCGTACTACTGCGTTGAATATGTCCCAGTGTGGTCGCTCGGGTTTCAATGGTCCGTAAATAACCAAAGTCTGGTTCGTTTGTTTCACAGAGTCGTTTCCCATGGATTTGGATCTGTTGGGCTAAGGTGTCGCCAATATATTTCTCCTTGACACCATTTTGATTATGAACACCTTCCGCCATCACCACCAGGGCAAACTGCCGCTTGGTCTGGCGTAACTGTACAATTTTTTGGCAAATGCCATTGAGGATATTGTCATTAATCTGCGGTGTCTGCTCTGGAACCAGAATGACATCCGCCCCTCCTGCAATCCCCGCCCGCAATGCCAGATGTCCGGCATCTCGCCCCATCACCTGAACAACCATAATGCGATCATGGCTAGCTGCTGTAAAGGTGAGATCGTACAGAGCACGGGTCACCGTATCAACAGCGGTATCAAACCCTAGAGATTGTTCAGTAAAGGGCACATCGTTATCAATGGTTTTGGGAATCGCAATCCAATTCCAATTACCCTGCTTTGCCAGATCAGAAATAATATCCAGACTCCCGTCCCCTCCTAGGGCGATTAAGGCATCTAGCTCAAGCAAACGATACCCGTCTAAAATCTCACGGGCAATATGGGGATCGCTGGGATTGCCTTTATTTAAAGCACCGAGAATACTGCCGCTAAGAAATTGGAGAATATCGACACCGTGAAGCAGCCCTGGAATATCAAATCCGTGGTCTCGCAGCTGAAAATCTTCAACGTTACAGTTTCCTTGCTTTAGATTGATCAGACCCTGGGTACCGTAAGGAATACCATAAACTCGCCAGCCTCGTCCAGTTGCACATCTAACGACTGCTCGAATGACAGCATTGAGCCCAGGACAGTCACCACCACTTGTGAGAATACCAATCTTTTTAGTCACGGTTCAAACGAATATCAAAGAACAACATGAATCAGGGGGCCAGATGAATGGAGGGTGACTGAGGCCGATAGGTCTGGAGCGATTTAATATACTGCGCCCGCTCAAAGGCACTGGGGTCGGGGCAATTTATCTGGCTCATGCTACCCTTCAGCTGACTAAGAGAAACATACTCATGGTCCTGTAACCATCTATGTAGATCTTGCTCAACAGTACGCAGATGGTCAATGCCATGACGCAACAGGGCACTCACCATCATCGTGACATCAGCTTACTGAGAACTGTTTTTACAAAAGGAGGGGCTGCCTCTGCCACAGGAGATTTTAAGGAAGGAATCTTGCTCACCGGCACTTTGTCTGGCAGAGGAATCTTAAACAGATTTTGCAGCGTTTGATCCACAGCCTCCAGGTTCATCAATACGACTTTGTCACCTTTTTTGGCATAGGTTTTAGAAATAGAGGCCCGAATGGCGGCAATCACCTCTGATGGCGGCAAGATCTTGGATAGGGCAAAGAAACAAGTTTGCATCACCGTATTGATTCGCCCTCCCAGACCAACGGACCGAGCTACTTCATAGGCGTTAATGACATATACCTCAAGGTGTTTCTGCAGAATCTGAGACTGAATTCGTTCGGGTAGCTTATCCCACACTTGCCCTAGGGTGTAAGGAGAATTTAACAACAACGTAGCGCCTGGCATAGCAGGCCCTAAAATATCGAGCTGGTCTAAGAGCATCCATTGGTGGCAGGCGATAAAATTAGCCTGGGCAATCAAATAAGGGGCATGGATCGCATCTGGACCAAAGCGTAGGTGGGAAATGGTAACTGAACCCGATTTTTTCGAATCGTAGACAAAGTAGCCTTGGGCATGATTATCGGTAGTCTTACCAATTATCTTGATAGTATTTTTATTAGCGCCTACGGTACCATCTGAACCTAGACCGTAGAACACTGCACGGATAGTCTGCTCCGGCTCGATAGAGAATATCGCATCATAGGCCAAACTGGTATGGGTAACATCATCGTCAATGCCAATGGTAAAGTGATTTTTCGGCTCTTTTTGATTATGCTGAAATCCATCTAAGAGAAGATTATCAAAAACGGCTTTGACCATGGCTGGAGTAAATTCTTTAGACGAGAGTCCATAACGTCCACCCACAATCATTGGTAACTGATTGTCTAATGTGGTGAAATGTGATTCCACCAGGGCTGAGAGTACGTCTAAATAAAGGGGTTCACCCGCGCCTCCTGGTTCCTTAGTGCGATCTAATATAGAAATCGCCTTAACGGTTTTGGAAAGGCTTGCCGCAAACCTACGGGCATCAAAGGGACGGTAGAGTCGGACTTTGACCACACCGACATTTTCTCCCACCTCATTGAGGGTATCCACGGTCGATTGAGCTGTTTCACAGCCAGATCCCAGTAACACTATCACTCGTTCGGCATTGGGATCGCCATAATATTGAAGTTGAGTAATTAGTTCGTTATCAATCAGAGAGTTTAAACTCTCGTCGGCAAGGAGTTCTATCTTTTGAACCTCGTGGGAGGTGCGAAAACCATCGAAAAAGTGAATAAAGGGAACACGACTAGCGAGGGAGGCAATTGTTGCGATCGCAGCCATATCCTGAGCCTCTTGCACCGAAGCCGAGCACAGCATGCCAAACCCGGTACTGCGAACCGCCATCACATCACTATGATCCCCAAAAATAGACAGCGCCTGGGTCGCTACCGAACCATGAACCGCCCCTGCTACACCACCTTCACTTTGCATTTCCACAATGGCAGGCACCGTCCCCCAAAGATTAGGCTTGTTGCTAGCCGCCCAGGCATCCGCCCATTCCCCCATGGGTGACGCGGGTGTAATTGGGTAAATTGCAATCACTTCATTGAGGGCATAGGCCACCCGTGCGACTGCTTCATTGCCATCTAAGGTAGCAAATCGAGTTTGAACAGATACAGAGGTTTGCATGATTGTTCTCAACGTTGTGTTAGCTGTCCCAGCAAGATATGAACACCGTACCTACAGTATTCAGACTAAGGACATAATTTGAGGAACTTGTGAAGAGCAATTGTGGACTTAGAGAGTGCGATCACGTTGGGATAGTTGAGTGCAATTTTTCATGTCCAGCTATCCGACTTCTGAATGCGATCATGTCTAGCCAACGGTAGGATGAATGCGAGCAAACTGATATGAGTGAGCTCGCTCATTACGTGGCAAAATAGTGCCGCATTCTGTAAATACCTGACCCATATTCCGCAATACCATGACAGTATTTGGTGGCATTCTAGTAATCATTGGTATCATCCTATTTTTTGTATGGCGTAGCCAACGTAATCGCCTTGCCAGTATTCGCTCGGCCAGGCTTTCTACGGTTGCTGACATCCAGCAAATAGCTAATGCCGTTGCTCAGGAGATTGGCCCCGGTAGCTGGCAGGAGTATGTCAAGCTCCAAGGCAAGGTGCAATGTAATCAGCCTTTGCTATCTCAAATCCAGCAGACTGAATGCGTCCACTACCAAACCACGGTCGTTCGGGAATATGAGGAAGTGACGACTCAGCGTGATGATCAAGGCAATACAACTCAAGAAACACAACGCAAGTCTGAAACCGTTGCCAGCAATACCCAGTCTATTCCTTTTCAACTACTAGATTCAACCGGTCAAATTACAGTTGACCCCAGTGGCGCAGATATTGAAACTGTGCAAATTCTAGAGGAATTTCAACCTGATACTCAACAATCTGGCAGCAGGCTGAGCTATGGCAACTTCTCTTTAAACCTCAATACTCCTAATGTGGGGCGCACCATCGGTTATCGCTATAAGGAATCAATTCTTCCCATCGATCGGGATGTTTTAGTCTTAGGGATGGCGACCGATACCACCCAAGAACTGAGCATCCGAAAACCATCGGATCCTGCTCAAAAATTTATTCTTTCTTTGAAAATTGAAGAAGAGTTAGCCAGGGCAGCATCAAGGGGCACAAAACAAGCATTCTATGGCATGGTTATTTGCTTGATAGCAGGTGTGATCCTAATACTCGTTGGATTGATTTGATTGCACAGCCGTTGTTCTTCAACATGTTTTTATAAGTCACTTAGCACCTGTCTCAACGAGGAACTTATGAGGGGCTCAATAGCTCATGCATTCCTCACGTTTAATGTCTACTCTATAAGTACGTCTGGGGGCAAAACATCAGATCATATCGGACAACGATATCATTCTCACTTAAGCAATCAGCTATAGGAAAGGAGGAATGACAATGAGTGATCAAATACCCAGTGTGCAAATCTTCAAAGATATTCCTGAAGAAATCAGCGGCGTCAGCCTCAGACGAGATCCATCGACAGGAATCCATATTGCAGTGATACGCTTTGAAGCCTTAGCGTCTATAGAACATTTCTTGAGCTTTAGAAAAAGTTCAAGAAATGCGCTACACCTGATCGACACAGAGGGCGAAATCTTGATCATGCCCTCTGGCGTCAAGATGTTCTATGGAGACATAGAAGGAGAAGATCTCAAAGGCGTTGAATGCAAAATCGAAATCGATCAAGATGATCATTGGGAACGGTTCATTCGATTTATGCATCGCTATGCAGAAGCTAATGGGCTCGACTATAACGAAACTGAGTCGGAGTGAATCATAACGTACATCTACTGACGCTGAAAGAAATCATTTGAGTCCCGCCTGAGCTTTGCCAGTGAGTTTCATATTTTGAAATGTGGCAATGATCTTAGAACCGTCAGGGTTAAGCCATTCGTAAGTAATTAAAATCTCATCATTCGGTAAATTTTGCGTTTTGATCTCCGCACCAAAACCAAGCATATGCTCTACCGCCAGTAGATGCATACCAGGGGTCAACTGCTCGTATTGAGCCCACGTAACAACAGCATATTCCTGAGATAGAATCTGATGCACAACGCTAATGTGGAGAGCAACCAAACCAAACTCTGCCACCATAGGATGTAACCGCGATGGCTGTGGTGGCAACAGTAGCCTAGGGATAACGAATAGCAGCACCCCCAACAGCAAAGCCATGTCTATTAATGGTTCCCGAGGCTGTCTATGGGGACCCTCCAGAACTTTTGTCTCCAAGTGAGATTCGCGAGACCTATGTTTCAACCACAGCTCCCAAGGCTGCCTATGGTAACCTACCAGGACTTTTGTCTTAAAGTGGGATTTGTTATCTTTTCCGATAAAGTAGTGCCATTTTTCTTAGGTTACGCTCCTATAGCCACTCTCATTTTTTAAAGGTAGAACAACAAAATGAGGATATTGTGAGGAGCTAATTAGTCCATATACTCACAGGATCATCACAATTGGCTGCTAAGAATAAATATAGTTCAGGTTCTTGTGCTTTGGCAGGGCGTGAACCTACTTTATGCTTTGTCCCGAGCTTTCTACGGGAACTGATTTGGTGAGCCACTTGCATGACTGACCAGTCTTTTGGAAGATTTTCAATAAGACCGTTTGAAACGCTTACGATGCTTGTCGATTCGTTATTTCCAGACTTGCTACCTATAGGCAGTCGAGCCATTATCCCGACACCACTAACGGTAACGGCTGATATATCACTTGAGGATGCGATCTCACGGATGCATCAAGCCCAAAGCAGTTATATCCTAAGCACCGAACAACAGTGTCCCGTTGGCATTTTCACCGAGCGAGATCTGGTAAAACTCCTGGCCTCAGGGCAGTCGACCATAGGGATGACACTCGCCACAGTCATGACCCAAGAACTGCTTACCCTAACCGCTGAGGAGGTCAAAGACGCCTTTGAAATCTTGCACCTGATGCAAAAAACTCGGGTACGTCATCTACCCATAGTTGATGAACTCAATAACCTGACAGGCGTCATTACCCAACAAAGCCTGGAGCAAGCCTTCCCCCCCTCCAGCCTGCTAAAACTCAGATTAGTCAAAGAGGTCATGGAGCCCAACGTCATTTGCTCCCCCCAAACGGCATCGTTGCTGACTATAGTGCAACAGATGGCTGAGCACAGCGTCAGCTGTGTGGTGATTGCAGACTCCAAACATCGCCCCATCGGCATCATCACCGAGCGAGACATTGTACAGTTTCAAATCATGGGCCTGGATTTTAGGCAGACCCAGACCCAGACTGTAATCAGCACTCCTCTGCGGCCTATCCAGCCCCAAGATTCACTCTGGATAGCCCACCAACAGATGAATCAAAACCATGTGCGGCCTTTGGTAGTCTGCATACCTGACGGCACAATAGCCGGTCTGATTACCCAAAGCAGCCGATGGCAGGCCCTTGCCCCCAATGCAATCCAGCAGACGGTTGAACTATTACAACAAAAAGTAGAACAGCTACGCTCAGAAAACCAGGCCCTGAGGGAAGATCGTACCTGTGAGCTAGAAAACCAACGTCGTCTAAGCCAGCAACTAGAGCAAAGCCACAGACGCCTGACAGCGACCAATGTTACCTTAACAACTACCCTCCAAGCCCTCCAAATAACTCAAAAAGACCTACAACGGGCAAATGCCAACCTGGCAAACCAGGTCGAAGTGCGTACCGCAGACCTACATCAGGCCGAATATCGCTGGCGTACCCTGCTGGAAAATGTGCCGCTGGTGGTAGTTGGCATTAGTAATAACGGCAAAGTCAACTATGCCAATCCCTTTCTTTTAGAGTTAACAGACTATACCGCTGCAGAAGTACTCGGAAAAGACTGGTTTGAGCAGTTTGTGCCCTTATCTGAGCAACCTCAGCTCATACAATACTTCCAACAGTTGCTCACCCAGCCAGATACTCCCAGGCAATATCAAAACGTCATCCTGACCCGATCCGGTGAAAAGCGCATGATTGCCTGGAACAATACTCTGCTGCGTGATGGAAACGATACTATCCTCGGCTCCATGAGCATTGGCGAAGATATTACCGAACGTCTTGTCATTGATCGGATGAAAAGCGAGTTTATTGACATCGTTGGTCACGAGCTACGTACCCCACTGACCTCAATTGATGGTGGGCTAAAGCTGATAACCGAGGGCCTCGTAGCCAGTGATTCTGAGCAAGGACATTTACTGCTTCAGACCGTAGCAAAAAGTTCTCAGCGGCTGGTCAAGCTGGTAGACGAAATTTTAGACTTTGAATGTCTGGAGTCGGGGAAAAGCTCACTGAAAAAGCAACGCCTCAATACACAAGACCTGACTAGCCAAGCAACCGATGCAGTGCAGCCCATGGCAGAACAGGCAGATATCACCCTGGAAGTTTCTGACCCTGGTTTTGAACTTGTCGCCGACCTCCAGCATATTCAACAGGTGCTGACCAACTTACTTGACAATGCCATTAAGTTTTCTCCTGACGGAACTACCATCTGGCTAACGGTTGACACATCCTTGTTAAGCCAACCTGATCAGATAGAATCCATGGTGCGTTTTCAAGTTCGTGACCAAGGACCAGGGATTCCAGCTGAAAAGTGCGAAACAATCTTTGACCGTTTTATGCAGCTGGACTCCTCTGATACTCGATCAAGCGGGGGGACTGGATTGGGCCTCGCCATCTGTCGCAAAATCATTGAGCAACACAGCGGCAACATCTGGGTCGAGAGCACCTTAGGTCAAGGCAGCTGCTTTTATTTCACGCTGCCATTAAGCTAAGTTGAAACTCTAGGCTACTTTTTAACGCGTTGTCACCTCAATGATCTTGTCAAACTGATAATTTTCGGCCAGTTCTTTCAAATACCGAGCAAGAGCAGCGTTCTCTCCTGGCACTTGCTCAATCAACTGCAACACCCGTTTCCCCTTTAACTGACCTGCGGCATGATGGAGTTCGCTCACCCACTCAGGTGACATATCATCTAACATCTCCTCAAGTGCATCCGTGACAACGGACGATGCTCCTCCTCCCTCGGTTGGAGATTCTTCTCTATTTTTATTTTGCTGTTCCTGCCAATTTTGTAGATCTTCAGTAGCATGTTCTACAGTCGCTTCTGTAGACAGATCCAACTTTGAACATTGGTAAACAGGAATATGAAATTCGAACTTGGAGCCTACTCCAACCTGACTGTTGACCATCAATTGACCTCCCATCAGTTGGATAAATTGCTGACTGATCGATAATCCTAATCCAGTTCCTTGGTGAGTATTACGACCTACTTCAGTTTGCTCAAAGGGTGCAAAGATGACGTTGAGGTCAGTCTCGGCAATCCCAGGGCCAGAGTCTTCAACTTCGCAGTACAAAGTGCACGCTGTTTTAGCAGGGACATCCCCTTGCTGCTCAACCGTTAACAGCTCAGACCTAACCTTAAGACATACCTGACCACTCTCTGTAAACTTAATGGCGTTATCTAATAAATTGATTAAGACTTGTTTTAATTTTCCGGCATCTGTCTCTATATATTGAGGTAGCTCGGGAGAGTGACTGAGAATTAGTTGTAGCCCTTTGGCATCTGCTTTGAGACCAAATATGGCTTGTAAATCATGCAAAAGTATTTGCAAATTAATGATGCTCGGATCAACAGTGACCTTACCGGCTTCAAGCTTAGACATTTCTAAAATGTCATTGATCAAAGTCAGCAAATGCTCTCCACTTCGATTGATGATCGCCAGTTGTTCTCGTTGTTGAGAATTTAGAGACTGAGTATTTTCTAACAGTTGGCTAAACCCTAAAATTGCATTCAAGGGCGTTCGTAACTCATGACTCATCCTAGCTATAAACGTACTTTTAGATTGGTTTGCCGCCTCAGCAGCAACTTTAGCAGTACGCAGTTGATCCGTAATGTAATCAGAATGTTCCAGAGTAGTTTCAAGCAGAATTTCTAAATCTATTTTTTCGTGTTCAAGCTCATTTATTGTTTTTTGAAGTTGCATAAGAACGTTGTTCTCAGCCTGCTGATCGTCGGACGCAATAGTAGGCTCCTTGGCAAGGAGGGATTGAGGCGTTCCCAATGTCAATAAGTAAGATTGAATAACGGTGGATGAATCCAGGCCAGACTGATCGCAATAGGCTACTAAATTTTGCAATGCCTGCTCGCTAAGTTCTATGGTTAAACGTTTTGTATCCATGGGCAAACCTGAGCATAGGCCCGATCAAGTTCTAACTATTCTTGCACATATAGCCTATATCTAGACGTTTGTAACATATGTCACTACGTAATTACTTCAACAGAATAAATTGATAACAATATTTTGGAAACCAAGGGCCCTTTTGTGAGGATCTCATAGTCATATATTGAAAACCTTTAAATCACTTCATAGCTCTATGGAATCAAAATCAATTAATTTCCACATTCTGGATGTACAGACGTTCCATGGAACGTCTCTCCAACATTCTGGATATACAGACGTTCCATGGAACGTCTCTCCAACATCTATTTTTGGAACTTATTAATGGCTTGCTCCTATGAGAAAATTCTGTTACTTTCCATCGCAATCCCATCTTTACTTCATACTATGATCCGACCTTGATTTCGGGGCATAGTTTCGAACGATTTGAGACGATGTAAACTTTGGTTGCAGCTAGCATCACTATCTTCGGGAGACGATTGATTGATTTATAGAACCTGGAACAGGATTTGTAACCAGATAGCAGTTTTACAAGTTGGGCTGCTACCCGGTTTGCTGTTTCTGGGATTAATTACAGCTAGCCGATTGGCAGGGGCATTCCAACCCTTAGAGTGGAAAGCTTTGGATGCATTTTTGCGATCGCACCCCCAAGAACCCACCGACGAGCGCATCTTACTGGTCAGCATCAACGAGGAAACCATCCAATCCATCGGGACCTATCCCATCCCCGATCGTCCCCTTGCCAAAGTGCTCCGTACGCTCCATAGTCACGAGCCACAGGTTATTGGTTTAGATTTATTTAGAGACCTGCCGGTAGAACCGGGTCATGATGAATTGCAAGCAACGCTTCAGGACATCCCCAATATTATTGGTATCAATAAAGTCCTGATCCCTCCCCTGCCAGCTACCCACACCTTACCACCAGAAAAGATCGGATTTGTCGATGCAATTTACGATCAAGATGGTTGGCAACGTCGCATGATTTTGGGAACCCAAACTGAAGAGGGCTTCCGTTTTTCTTTAGCCTTATTGTTGGCTCAGAGTTATCTAGAACAAGAACAGATTTTTCTGGAAAATGGCCAACAAGATCCCGACGCCATGAGATTTGGCAACGCTGAACTGCATCGAGTTCACCCCAATTTCGGGGGCTATGTGAATGCAGGCGCTGAGCCAGGGATGGTTCAAACGTTACTCAATTTTCGCCAAAGTGATCGCCCCTTTAGGGTCGTGACATTTCAGGATGTATTAGCAGGCAATGTGAATCCTGATTGGGTTCGCGATCGCATTGTCCTCATTGGTGTGACTACACCTAGCATCAAAGACTATACCAACGCAGCAACCCAATCTGTCATTAGTCCAGAGCTAGACTTTGTCTATGGCGTCGAAATTCAGGCCCATGCAGTTAGCCAAATTATTAGCGCAGTTCTTGAGCAACGTCCCTTGTTGAGAAGCTGGTCAGATCCAGAAGAATATCTCTGGATCATCGGCTGGGGTTTAGTCGGTATTGCCTTTGCAGGATATATTCGTCAGCCTCTCCACGGCTTACTGTGGGTATCCCTTAGCACTGTCACTATCACTGGCATTAGCTATATCATGCTGCTCACAGGTTGGTGGATTCCCTGGGTACCGGCAGTTGCCAGCCTATTGCTAAACAGTGCTGGACTGGCAGCCTTTTACCAATACGATCGAGTCATTCAAACAAAAATTAAAGCCCAGCAACAGACCGTTGCCATTCTAGAAAATGCAAAATCTGATCTGGAAGTAACCGTCGCTGAACGCACCGCTGAATTACGGCAGTCCAACGTAGAACTCAACCAAGCCAAAGAAGTGTCAGAAGCCGCCAGTCGTGCCAAAAGCAACTTTCTTGCCCACATGAGTCACGAACTTAAAACACCCCTCAACGCCATTTTAGGGTTTAGTCAACTTGTTGCCAAAGATACCAACATCTCTGAAATGAGTCAGAAGCGGGTGCAGATGATCAGCCAGAGTGGAGAACATTTGCTTGAATTGATCAATGACATCTTATCTATGGCCAAGCTGGAGTCTAACAAACAAATTTTGCATCAGGCTCCCTTTGCTTTGGATGATCTAATCACCACGATTGAGTCTTTATTCCGACTGCGTATAGAACAAAAAGGCCTGCAATTTTTAATTAAAATTGCACCCACTATACCAAACGAACTGATGGGAGATGCCTCAAAACTTCGACAAGTGTTGATTAATTTATTGGGAAATGCCTTAAAGTTTACCCAAACTGGTCACATAGCCCTGCATGTCGCCTATACAGCGCATCAACAAGATGTACTATCGCTACAGTTTGAAATTAAAGATACAGGCGAAGGAATTTCCGAATCTGAGTTACACAAACTGTTTATTCCCTTTGAACAAACTAAAAGTGGCGAAAACTCAAAGATAGGAACTGGCTTAGGGTTACCCATTAGTCAACAGCTAGCCCAGCTAATGGGTGGGGATATCCAGGTTATTAGCCAACGTGGCCAAGGAAGCACCTTTACCTTTACAGCTCAAGTACTGATCTCTTTATCTCCCCAGTCAGGCAAAACAGAGAGGAGTGTACCTTCTACTGATGCTGATCAACAGCCCAACGACACGACACTCGTAGGAAAAGATACGACTCCTTTAAATGGGACAAGGAACAATACTATCGTTACAGCATTGGCTACCATGCCTCCAGACTGGCTGACCAAGCTACATCAGGCAGCTCAGCGGCTCAACGGCAAGCAAGTAAACGTATTATTGAAAGACATCCCTCCGTCTCAGATATCGCTTACCAAGCAGCTCATGGCTTTTGCCAAAGACTATGAGTATACAAAAATCGCTGAACTAGTAGATATGTGTTTACTAAAACAGGATGATTAAATCTCCGATTATTCTCCCAAAGGATTAGGTATCCTATTTCTGTTTAAACTCCCAGATCCCCTGCCAATTATCAGGCAAGTCCTGCTGCTGGAGAAGCTGTAAACGTTCTAGATAAAGCTGCACAGCTTTATCAGTGGGATTTGCCTGAAGAACCTTATGAAAACAAGCCTGGGCTTTGAGCAACTGCCCCTGCTGATAAAAATCTAGAGCCTGCAAATACTCTGGCAGTGTTTTGAGCTTGTTGGTCCGCACCGTCTCTTCTTCCGCATCGAGCACCTCGTAAATAGTGATAGGAGTGTGACGACCTTTGACAATGACCCGATCAATGAGTCGCACTGAGTAACGAGCAACATCTGTTAGTTTCTGGAGGACGTCTTCTGAAATCAGCAGTTGCACCCCATAGTATTTAGTCAATCCCTCCAAGCGGGCTGTCAGGTTCACGTTGTCAGCCATGGCATCCAACTGCATGCGATGGTTCTCACCCACAATACCTACCATCATCTGTCCCACATGGATCCCCGTGCCCACATTTAGCGGCATATGGCCTTTGGACTCGCGCTGTTGGTTATAGTCTCGTAACCGTTGAGCCTGAACAATACTGGCTTGTAGAGCATCATCTACTCCATCGGGAAAGACAGCCATGATGCCATCCCCCATATATTTCATAATCAAGCCATTATGGTTGGCGATTTCTGGGCTAATGTACCCTAAGTAACTATTGATAAAGTTAAAGTTTTCCTGCGGAGTCATGGTCTCGGCCAGGGTCGTAAAGTCACGAATATCAGAAAACAAGATAGCCATTTCTTTACTTACATGATCCCCCAGATGTAAGTCGATCACGCTCTCTTTTTGCAAAAAATGGAGAAACTCCTGGGGCACAAACCGACTATAGGCTTGCAGGAGTTGTTCTAAATGTTGATTGTTTTTGATTAATGTTTGCTCATGAGCTTTGACAGCCAACACAGTTTCTGTAAATACCTGGGCCAGGGTGCCCAACTCGTCAGTACGACCGATAACTGTTTCTAAGTGCTCAGGGGTAAACGCATCACACTGAACAGCCGCAGCTGCTGACGTAACAATTTTCACCTGCTGAATGTAACTAGCCATTTCCCGCTTTTGCTGATTGAGTGAGTTCTCCAGCACAGTGGAATGTTCTGTCACAATATTGATTAATGTCTCTAGGCTTTCGCGTTCGCTCTGGGCCACTAATAGTGCCTGACGCAAGCGTTCATTCTCTGCAGCCAGGTCATTCGGCGAAAGGTCATTCAGTTTAGAGGACACAGAGTTCATAGAGGAGAGATGATGCGATCGACAGTTACTTCCAATCGATTTAACCTTGAGTCTGGCAGGTGAAGCTTGACTGCCAAGGGTTATGAGGTGTGACAGACGTCGCCTCTGCCGTCAGCACAATTTCACCATTGTCGTCTACAACCCACCCCTGAAACTCAATAATTTGCCTGGGCTCTATAGACTGATGTTTGACCGTTGAGGAAGCAGAGCCCTGGGTTACCGTCGTTGGGGTATTGGGAGCATCATCTAGGGTTTCCCAAACTGCCAGGTCGCTTTGAGGATTGAGCTGCTCAGGTGATGGTGGCAGCCCGCCCCGACCGGTCACAGTAAACTCACCCAAGGCCGTCGCTATATCGCTAGCCCCTGCACCACAACCTTGGGCAACTAGTCGGGAGGCATCTACTAGCCCTGTGGGCAGTTGCACTAAATCATCACTAGGATCAATATCCGGTGTTTCAATGGTGACACTTCCCTGGAGGCCAAAGTCAGAACTAGCTGTAATATCGCTCAAGGGAGTTAAGGCTGGCCGAAACTCAATGCCAAACAACCCCTGTGTATTGACGGTAACATTCCCACCGTTGCCCAGGAAAGCATTGGCCGTAATGTCACTATTTTCGGTATCCACCGCCACCACAAAGCCATCGACAGTCGTAATGGCAACGTTCCCACCATTGCCAAAGCCCTGATCGCGCCCCGCAGTTGCAGAGACGTTACTGCCATTACGCAAAAGTAAAATAGGACCCAGATTAAGGGTAATGTTGCCACCATCGGCACTGTCAGCTTCAGCTGAGATCAGACCTTGATCCAGGCGTAGTTGCTCAGAGGTAATAACAATATTGCCACTTTCACCAGCCCCCTGACTATCCACCGCAATCCGGCCGCCGTTTTGCACTAGCACTAGCCGAGGATCAATAATCACATCTCCGCCAATACCAGTAGAATCAGGTGTCGTGTTAGCCTCGATAGCACTGTCAACACCATCCACCAAAACAGTATCACTAACGTTCAGTTTGATATCGCCAGCCGCCCCTACACCGGCAGTCGTTGCTTCCAGCTGAGCGCCATTGATCACAGCCAGATTAGGTGTGGTAATCTCCAGTAGGCCGCCATCTCCAGTGGCTTGTTCTAAGGTTTCGACACTAGCACCACTATGGCGAGCATCTTCACCCACCGCTGCAAACGAAACCAAGCCGTCAAAGCTGGCGGACTCAGTCGCTGTAATCGTAACGCTGCCAGCATCACCCGATTGGGTACTGGCACTAATGGTGCCACCGTTGGTCACCGCTAATGTGGTGGTGGTAATGTCGATAGGGCCGCCTTGACCATCTGACCCTGGACGCATTTCGCTCAGGATTGCACTGGGTAAAGTCGGTATTGCATTGGGTATTGCTAAAATTTCTGGAATAAAAACAGCACCATCTATGGTGATATCTTCTGCTCGGATAACAACACTCCCAGCATTGCCCATGGCGTCTGAACTAGTTCTGATTTGAGCTGCATTTTGCAGAGATAGTGAGTTGGTGGTGATATCAATGTTGCCTCCCATACCCACTGCACCGGGTTCAACGGTACTAAAAATGCCAGTGGCTTCGAAAATAGCTGGAGGTAGCACTCTAAAACCTGATAGTGATATGGAATCAGCCACTACATTCACATTTCCCGCATTGCCATTACCAGCAGTTAAAGAGCCAATCAGAGTGCCATTAATAGCAACTAGCGAATCAGTATTGATAGTGACATCACCTGAATTTCCTGAAGCCCCAGGTTGTACAACTCCACTGAGCAACTGGACTTCATCTAAGAAAATTGAATCACTGTTAATATTGACATTGCCAGCTTGTCCACCATTACCGGGGCCAACCAATATAGCGCCTATACTAGAAAAGTCAGACTGAAATGAGTCTGCTTCTACATTAAAGTCCCCCCCTTGACCAGGACCAAATGCTCCGACAAATACCGTCGAAGCATTGCCACCCAAGTTGATAATGGGGGCCACCAGAGTAATATCTCCTCCGGTTCCAGCTAAAGAAACGCTTTGTATAAGTGCATTATCTTCAGGCTGCCGAATAGCAGTTTCGCTTCTTAGGGTGATACTTCCTCCTGGAGCACCCACCGAGGAGATAGGGGCAGGGGCAGGGAGAGAAATATCACCCCGAGCATCAATAACAATATTACTGCCAGCACCAGCAGGAGGGGGAAACTGACCTGTAATCGAAATTACTTCGATCGTCCCAGCGGGTAAATTTGCATTGGGCTGATACTGATTAGTCAGCAATACCAATCCACCGGGTTGTCCAATACCGATATTACCTACAGTAATGTCAGAGCCAGGGGTGCCACCTGGATCATTTATAGTGACTGCACCAGCGGGATCAACAGTGGGTGCTCCGATCCCAGGCTCCCTGGTAAACGGAGCCTGAGTCCAGTCAACACCTGCCCTCACATCAAGCGTAGCCTGAGTGTTACCACTAATCTCTAATGTTGTTGTACCGTCGGATAATGTGACGTTACTGAGGGCACTGTAAGGAGTTGTTGTCCCAGGAATAAGTGTATTGTTATTGGGGTTAATAGTGGTAGTTCCCGTATCAGGGCCAGTAATCAAGACATTACCCATTTGGACATTGCCCCCTGCCAATACATGCAGGGAAGGCCCTACGTAGTCCGCCAGGGTAACGTTACCCACCGCCAAAACAATCGGGTCTTCTAGACTGAATACATTCGCTGGACTACCATCAAGGTCTTGGGCTTGAAATTCTCCCCCTGTTGTAAAGTGAGCATCGGCTCGAATGGAATTGGGTGAAATCAACGTTATATCATTGCCAGAGATCAGACCACTGCCTGGATGCTGAAGAATATATAGGTCAATGGTTTCACCTTGCAGAGTTAGGTTTTTACCCGCTGAAGCGATCAATGGCTGACTGTCACTATCCCTGACCGTCAGGTTATCTGTAGCTACTAGTGTTAAATTTTCTCCTGCTTCTAGTTGACTGTGCAGATTCAGACTCAATCCTTGCAGGGTAAGATCTTGCCCCACAGTTAAATTGCCCTCGTTCGTAATATTTCCCATAGCAGGCAGCCAACTGCTTAGCCCCATCGGTGAGTTAATTGCTAGCAGAGGGGGAACATCCGGATTTAGGGCACTAAAAATATAGCCGTTGTCAAAGGTAACTCCGTTAGCTGTGGTACCCACAAATGAGCCACGCACATCCAGCTGGGCATTAGGGCCAAAGAGAATACCGTTGGGGTTAACCAGATATAAGTTAGCTGGCCCCAAGGTGCCAAGGGTGCCTAAGATACTGGATGAGTTGACTCCAGTCACTCGGCTAAAGATATTTTCGATAGCAGTTGGATTGGCAAAATGCACCTGTTGTCCATTTTGCACATTAAATTCTAAAAAGCTGTGAAAGAGATTCCCAGATCGAATAGCTCCTCCATCAATTCGATCCGTGAACCCATTACCGAAGGGAACAGCAGGGGTAATAACAGAACTTTCAATGCCTAGAGAATGATCTGGAATTAGCTGGGCATAGGCGGGAGCAGCGATACCTAAACTACCTACAGCCAAGTGACTAACAGCTACAATGCCCATGAATGCAAATTTCGTTCCTTGCTGCATGGCTGTAACCCTTAGTGTAGATTTGGAGTGACTTTGCGGATAAGTGTACCGTGAAAAACCTGGGGAATAGGGTCTTTGCTTAGTAAGTATTTATGAAGTTGTAGGGTTTAGTAACCATGGAGCGATCGCACTGAGCTAAAACCAGTCTGATGTTTGTGGACTCCCCCTGCCCTCTAAATACCAATGCCCCATTCTCAATAGACAAGCACATTGAGAATGGGGCTAATGGTAGCTTCTGCCTATCTGGTAGTTATCAACCTGTGACTTAGATGTCCAAAGCAGTATGAAATGGCAAATCAGGCGTTACAGAAACACTACGCTCAAAACTATGACGGTTTCGTATCGTAGTGTGTTCTAGGGTCAAAATCAACTTACCGGGATCACTGGTATCACTTCCGAGTCTGATTTCTAAATCCCCTGCATTATGGGAGTAAACAAAGTCATCAATAGTGAACTCTGTTGTTTGCAAGAAGATTTTATCTTGCCGTTTGTTAAAGTCTTTGACCGTAGATGCTAATTCGTCACCTGTAGATACGACTGAGTCAGGCGGATTAAGCAAAAAATCTACTGAGACATAGACCTGATCTTTTCCTGCCCCCGTATGGGCATGGACACCACTAAATAGGATTAACGTATCGTTACCCTTGCCAGTGCTGAGCTTTTCTCCAACACTAAGACCAAAGTCTGTCACTTTATCCTTACCATTACCGGTTTTAACGGTGACCTCTATATTGCTGCTAAATTTATTGGCTGAGGCATCAAAGAAATCCTTGGCAGAGCGTTTTTTAGACCTAGATAGATCAACTTTCACCTTCAGGGTCTCTTCAGGATCATTAGAACTGGCGATCAGATCGGCAAACGGGCTAAATGTCGTGGAGCCACTCTGGTTAGAACCGTAAGATCTATACGCTTTGTAATGTTTGGGTTCATTAATAGTAACTTTGTCACCATTTTCCCAATTATTAAAGATTAACGTACTAATCCCGTCCTCATCGTTTTCACTCCACGTTAAGGCGGAAACCATTGATGTATCAACCGTGACAGGGCCAGAAAGGCCATCTAAATTACCGTCCGCAGATACCGCTGTCGTATTGGCTAATTCACCAAATACTAAGTCTATGGTTTCAGATATCTCGGGAACGGTTTCATCTCCAACCACTCTAAGACTGCCATTCTCTAATTGTTCGATGCCGTCGACAAACTGTTGGAAGAACGCAGCAGCCCCTTCTGTTTCTAGTAAATTAAAATTTGGATCTTCGACAAACTTTAAAAACAGCTCACCATTAGGAAGAGTTCCAGCCTCAGATGTATTGACACCATCCCATCCCCAAGGTCCCCAGTTGGTTGACCCCGTCCCAATACTGCCATCTACAATAAAGAAATTACCAACATCTGTGACATCAACTTCCCCAAATGCTAGATGAACGGTTTCCTCATCTTGTACGGTGATTCCTGTTTCAGCTTCAGTCACCACAACCGTATTGGTATATTTTTCTGCCTCTAAAACAATCTGATCAATTTGGTGATCATTATCAGTATCAAGTCGGTCTGCGATCAACGATTCATAGAGCAAGAACGAACCGTCTAAGACCCTGCCGCCGTAAGTTGCGATGTCATTGGCGATGCCTGTCAGGGCTGAAACCGGAACTTCTACCAGCGGTTCGTCAGGCAACAATGCTTGGACCTCAACGAAAAAAGTCCCAGTTGAATTACCAGCCAATGTTGCTGTTAACTCTAGTTCATCGCGATCAAACTTATTGACATGAACAGAGGTGATATCCGGATCAGACGTCTCTAGTGTGCCTGGGTTAAACTCTAAACCCGAACCAATAATACTGTCAGCTAAGTCAAAGGAGACAGCATGATCAGAACTGTTTTCTACTTCAAATCTTAGTAGGCGGTTTTGACCTAAAGCTATGGTACTGAAAGGTAGCAGTTCATTGTCAGCCCCTTCAATCACAAAGTCCTTTGTAATCGATAATGACGATTTTCTGAATTCAAAATCTAAAATTTCATGGGTAGCATAGGCAGCTCCAGTGGCCGCGCCAAATCCAATCCAATTGGCTCCTGTACCAAAACTAGAGTCCAAATCAATCCGATCAGATTCATCGCCATCGCCATCAGGATCATCAAAATCGATCGTTATACTCGGACTCCCTGGTCGTGATGGATCGTCATTGCCATCAGCAGCACTGACATAAACATTCAGCTCACGCTCGGCCCCATCATAATTGACCCAGGCATTGACAGGCATTTCATCGGCATTTTCGAAGATCACCCCCGGTAGGCTTTGGGTCTTGATCGACTGAACAGATCCATTTACATTAATGCCAAGATGATTACTATTCGGATCTAATCTGTTGGGATTTGTCCAGGTATCGAACTCAACGGCAAAGCTATCGTCAATACCCAAATAGCCTAACCCTTCTCCTGATGCTCCAAGGGAGTGGGGGCCAATGCTTTGGAGCATAAACACAAGACCGTCGGCTCCAGCCTCCACGCCGACATCTTGAGCTGGGCCAGTGATACCACCTGAATCACTCACTTGAAAAGTAAAGAAAGCTTCCCAAGATTCTGTCTGCGCTACATCAACTTGTAAGAACGCAGTACCTTGCTGATAAATGGGATTAGTATGAGGATTTGATGCATCTGTTAAAAGCAGTCTGCCTCCATTCAAAACGGCATCACCGTTCGTTACCAAAAGAGTATCTGAGAGGAGGCTATCGACAGGTGAATTCATACTGAGGCTCATTGCTAAAAATCCTCAAAAATAGATGATTAAAACGAGGAGGTTATCCACAACTTAGTTTGAAGATATAGTGCTTTTAATTTGATGAAGTGCGTATAAGGTTGAGCTAGCAAGCCTAAAAAGTTGACCTATACTTCCTTAGTTCTAAAAACACTGTATCAAGTTGATAAATGCCAATATTCTCGCGCATTGACTCAAGGGTTATCGATCCAGACCAAACTCGGTGGAATTTACCGGAAAAGATCAGCCTTAATTTTTTTCCGGTATACGAAATCTAATTCAAGCCTTGGCAACCGAAGCAACTCAATCAAAATGAGTCATGTGACATCAACTCATTGAGCATCAAAATCATTGAGTTTTGCGCTTCTCGTGCTATAGCTAAATCACTAAAGTCAAAGCTAACTTGTCCCCTTAAATAAGCCGTTTACAGATAACGAACCACAGTCTCTTCAAGAAAAGACCAGGGATTTAACTGAGACACGGTACAAGGCTATGAATAATATCACCTAGAATATCGAAACAGTGTATAAATTTTCATTGAACATTTGCAGTCATCCATGAAGAGATCACCGCAAGATTAAAGGTCTAGAAAACAATATTTATTGTTTTCTAGACCTCTTTAAAAACTTCAAAATGTTAATGATTCAAGCTCATTCAAAGAGCATGTCCCAAAATTAAGGCAGCAGAGATTCATCCACCAAATCCACCAGCCCCACTGATTGCAAGAGGTCCTTGAGATTTTGCTCAGCAGTCGCTCGATTACCCTGACTAGCTTCTAACACACTAGTCAGAGTTTCTGGCCATAGACTTGCGGCAGCATAAATAAACGGCTGCTGACCAACAGACACCCCTTGCAGCTGCTGATTTATATTTCCGCTACTAACTCGCTCAAAGCTACCCTGCACAATCATATCGCTAGCGCGATCTCGAATATTGCAAATTAACGAAAGGGACCAATCATAGCGCTGGCCTACCCGCAATGGCGACACCGTAGCCCGATCAGGCACAGCAATCGCAACTAAACCTGAGTTGCCAGTGACATTAAACAGCGTTCCGTACAGTAGCTCCCCCGATCCCTCTTCGTAGAGAGCAAACTCTGCAAACTGCGCCGTACTTTCCGGAAAGTAAGCATACATGACTGGATGGGATGCCGTCGTTTGCGCCAAATTATTGTCCGGCATCAGCGCAACCAAACCTTGTTCGGTGCGAGTACAGGCTCCGCTGCGATTTGCCCCTGACTCACGATTCCCTGGAGCCCCCGTTGACGTAGGTTTAAAATCCAGACGTCCTTGGGCCAAAGTAGGCCCCATGATGCTACCCACAGTGGCCAGTCCAACAGTTAATACCGTCAGACAAGTGCCCATATTAATCGGCCACAGCATACGCTTCATATCGGTAGGTTTAAGTAGTTACAGTCAAGAGATTGACAATCTTTGGCAAAATAGTAACAGGGATGCTGATCCCACCTGACTTAAAACAATTTTTTGTAACCTCTCTGACATCAAATTTTGGCAATTGGCAAGAATGGTCTAAAAATCTTAGTATTCTTCTAGAGAGTAGGATCTTCTACAAATCAATTAATATTGATTTCAGGTTCGTCTCATGATCGTTTGCTAACCCACAAACGTCATAATACTTCAAATAAGCTTTCGGCTAAGGTTGTCAAGTCTTGGAGGAATGGCTGTATAAAATGCCCAGCCATGACAGATAAAATTAGCCTAAATTCAAGCACGACACAGCTCCAATACACCGATTAGGAGGATGCAAAATTAAACCAGGTAGCCTTAAAAATCCGATTCAGGTTCTGAAAAAAACACTTGTTCGCCTGCCGTTAATTCAGAAAGTACGTGATCTTCCACGGCCCCATCGTTTGATCCAATTGGGGCAACCTGTTGTGCTGACTAGTTTAATTGTTGCCTCGTCCGTACTTGCCATTCGTCACCTGGGGGGATTAGAAAAGTTAGAGCTAGCGGCTTACGACCATTTCATTAGCCTACGCCCTGAGGAAAGCATAGATCCTCGATTACTCATCGTCGGGGTGACCGAAAATGATATCCAAAAGCTCAACCAGTGGCCCCTCAACGATCAAGCGGTCGACCAGCTTTTAGACAAACTAGAACAATACTCTCCTCGGGTGATTAGTCTGGACATTATGCGCGATGTCCCTCTGGAACCAGGCCGAGACTCACTGCTTAAGAGGTTGACCGCGAGTGAGAACATTATCACCGTTTGTAAAGCCAGTAGCCAGGACTCTTTGGGGGTGCCGCCGCCGCCTGGGGTAACCAGTAACTTTGTTGGGTTTGCCGACTTGGTCATTGACTCGGGTGGGGTGCTACGTCGGGTCTTGTTCTGGATGGATCCGCCAACTCCGGCTGGAGGACTGGCCAATCAACCAGGGCATCTTTGCAGTGGTCCCGATTCCATTTTCTCCCTAAGTTTACAAACTGCTTTTTACTATTTGGCCGGTGAAGATATCCATCCAGAACTCACTAACCAAGGGGATTTACGCCTGGGTAATACAACGCTGCCTCAGCTGACGTCCAAGTTTAGCGGTTATCAAACGACTGATACAGCGGGCTATCAGATCATGCTCAATTATCGATCGGCTCGGCAGGCGGCTCAGTTAGTCACCCTGGAGGATGTTTTGTCAGACCGGGTTGATCCTGACTGGATTCGCGATCGCATTGTTTTCATTGGCTACCTCACCCCCCAAGCAGGGGATGACTTTTATACCCCTTATAGTCAGGCCCTCAGCGATGCCCAAAAGATGCCAGGGGTGGAAATTCATGCCCAATCCACCAGCCAAATTTTGAGTGCCGTTTTAGATAACCGATCACTCATTTGGGTTTGGCCTACTCCCTTTGAAGCCCTTTGGGTAATCGCCTGGGCCGGCATTGGTAGCATACTGGCCTGGTACATCCGTCATCCCTGGCGACTAAGTCTAGCGGTCTTGGGCGTAGCCGTTGGTCTCTATGTTTTTTGTTTTTTGCTCATGCTCAGGGGAGGATGGATTCCTCTAGTGCCACCGGTTATAGCCTTGGGGGTGGCAGCCTCTACCACCATAACGATTCTCAATCAAAAGCTTAAGACAGAAAACCTGCGCATTAAAACTGAACTCGATATCACCCGTCGTCTGCAGAAAATGATCTTACCGCCAGAGCATGAACTCCAGGTGATTGAAGATTTAGATATCGCTGGTTACATGGACCCATGTGATGATGTAGGAGGGGACTACTACGATGTTGTATCAGGTCACAACGGACATCTCAAAATTGGCATTGGCGATGTCACCGGCCATGGCTTAGAAAGCGGATTAATCATGATCATGGTACAGACCGCTGTTAGAACCCTGTTAGAAAGTGATACAACCAAACCTGAAGAGTTTCTAAGTGCACTCAACCGCTCTATCTATCACAATGTGCAGCGGATCAATTCCGATAAAACCATGACCCTTAGTTTATTAGACTATAAACAAGGCACCTTATATCTAAGCGGTCAACATGAAGATGTACTAATTGTTCGTGCCAATGGTTCCCTAGAACAAATTGACACCGTTAATTTAGGCTTTCCCATTGCCCTCGAAGAAGACATCGATGATTTCCTGGCACATACTCAAATTCATCTAGAGACCGACGACGTGGTTGTACTCTACACTGACGGGATTACCGAATCGAGAAATATGGAGCGAGAGATGTATGGCTTAAACCGGCTGTGCGATGTCATTATGAACACCTATCAGCGAACGGCACAAGAAATTAGAGCAGCTGTTATTCAAGATGTGGCCAATCATATTGGTCAGCAGAAAATCTTAGATGACATTACTCTACTCGTTCTCAAACAAAGATAGATGGGAGAGACCGGAAACCATGGCTTCACCCACATCATCAACGTCTGAATCATTTGGCCAGTTCGCTAGCGATCTGCAGAAAGAGAACCTATGCGTTAAAATCGACTTTCCAGTAGAGTTAGTAAAACAGCGAAAGTTTTGGCCCAATAGCAATCTATCTGCCAAGTTCGTTTCAGAATACATATCAATCTTCTTCCCAGCTGACAACAATCGATCTGATCAACTACGACAACGTACAGAAATAACCGACGCAGCTCGATATATTACTAATGAGCTATTAGAGAATGCATTTAAATTCTCCTGTACTAGAGCAAAACAACCTGTACAGATGTGCTTATATCACTATTCCAATCGGTTGGTCATCACGGTCACCAATACTGCGCATACCAACAATATCAAATCGTTTAGATCGCTAATTCATGATCTAACAACATTAGATCTGACCGAACTCTACGTAGAACGTTTGGAAAAAAACTTAGACCACAAAAATGCCTACAGTTCTGGTCTCGGGTTCATTACTATTTTGATTAATTACAATACAAAACTGGGTTGGAAAATTGAGCAAAGCTCACCAGAATCAGACTGCTTTCTGGTAACTACTATGGTCCAGCTACTCTATGACTAGACTGTCTAACAAAACAAGCACCTAAGGTAAAAGTCCAGGTAAAAGTTTTGCAGAAGTAAAACAAGACATGGAAGCAAAGCTATATACTCATCCTGAACAACCCACGGAGACTTGTTAATCAGCACTGTCATGATAGCTCAGTTAACTCTCTATCAGAAAGATATCTTTTATATTGCTCTTAGCCTAGGTATTACTGTCTTTGGCGCAGTCGGTTTATATGTGGTCTTGTTTCATCTGCTACGCTCTTATTTTCGCAAATTTGAGCAAGACATCGCATTGGTAACGCTCAATGTATCTGCCTATCCGGGTTTAACATTATTTGTATTGCTCGGTCTGGCAATTATCGCCAAAACCTCTCATAGTTTAGCGACTGTCGAATGGTTACAGCGCCTGCTGTTAGGCGGCATCATTGTCATCATCAGCTATTGGTGTTTGCGCCTGTTCAAACAAGTCTTGATCTATTACCTCAAAGATTATGCTGAAACCACTGAGGTAATGTGGGATGAAGTGCTTCTACCCCTGCTAGAAGCAATTGTTCCAGTCATGATTATCTTGATGAGTGGAGCCCTGATCATGCAACTTTGCTTGGGGTTAAACTTAACTGGTGCTTGGGTAACCCTGGGTGGTAGCGCCTTTATCATTGGCTTTGCAGTAAAAGACATTCTAGCCAACTTTTTTAGTGGTATTGCCCTATTAATAGATAGTCCCTTCCGATTCGGGGATGTACTCCGCATAGAAATCGGTAATGAAGAGTCCAGCCATTTGGGCATTCTGCGAAAAATTGGAGTGCGCGTTACCCACATCTACATATTTGAACTTCACACAGAAGTCTATATTCCCAATAGTGTGATGCAAAGCCACAAAATCACCAATTTGAGCCGCCCCATTGAACCCGTTTTTTTCTCAACACCGATTGAATTCGATCCACAGTGTAACCTAGAGCGTGCCAAAAAGATTATGCAGGAGATTCTCTTGGCCCACCCGGATACTGTAGGAAACATTGAGTCTAAACTAACCTGTCTCAAGAACTACTACAGCTGGGAAAATGAATTCGTCCACAAGAAGGAAAATGGCATACAGCGACTCTTAGCTGAATACGCAGTCAACAACAAATTAGAAGAGGTTGAAGATGCATTAAGAGCTATGATGATCACGTTACAATTTGTAGAACAAGGTGGGTTAACTCAGGAAGAAATTGACACGGTACAAACTGAGTATGATGACATTCTAACGTTGATGGGTCTTACAGTCGTTAAACAAAAAACGCGTAAACAGTCATTGTTCAATTTGCAGCATATTCAGCCTACGTTTGTACTCAGAGAAACGAAAGATCCTGACTCCCTGATCAATCTAGTGCGAAAGTGGTATCGCATTTGGCTAAGCGACCCGAACATGGCTGATGAGGATGAATATGTACTGCTAGAAATTTGGGAGCGCAAAATTGAGCTGCTAAAACGGCGCACACGTAAGCTACATCAAAAGATTCTAAATCCACTTCAAGAAGAAACTCGACTAGATGATTATGTCAAAGAGCTAGTCCGATGGTTACGAGATCGATTTAAACAAGCCCGTAGCTCATGGCACGAACCAGAGGTACGAATGGAACGGGTAGTGAAGGACGAAGGGCACACCTATATCCGATTTACCCTCAACTATTACGTTGATGATATCCGTCTAGAGGATGGGGAGCGGGGTGCTCGTGTTAACAGCGATATCCATCGCGAGATTATGCATCATCTAAAAGATGATTGTCGTAGCCAGGTTTAACCTAACTCCACAATCATCCCAGGCATCAGGCGCTTCAGATTCACTAAAGACTTTGCCTGCCAGGGAATCGTATCAGATCCCCTAATCGTCATAGCAATCTTAGCTGATCTACGAACTTTGATAACAAACTTCGAAATAACGTTAATACCAGAACTATTCAGAAATTTAAGCTCCCGCAGATCAAGCGTTAGTTGCCTGGGTTCTTGGCTAGTCGCATCTTCTAGACACTGCTCTAACAAGTTTGCAATCGGTGGATATTCCCCCATGCCCATCAGAGCTAGTTCACCTTTGAATGTCACGGTTGAAACCGCTTGCTCATAGACAACCTCATACTCTTTACCCTTTATTTCCATGTTCGCTCTCCACAACTTTGCCTTTCGGGTAGATATCCAACCTATCAATCATAGCTGAGCAATTGAGCCATCGCAGCAAACAGCTACTAACAGCGTCTATAACCAGTTACCGACCAAAACATAGGGAGCCCAGAAAAAGGGATGCTGTCGAAAGCGAGGAATTTCTAAAATTGAGAGCTGAGCACGACGTAATGCCTCTGCTTTGGTCACATCACCAGAAGTCAGCTCGTCATAAAATCGGCTGATCAGCAAAGCAGTTGCTTCATCACTGACTTGCCATAAAGAACCTAAGGTACTCCTTGCACCGGAACGGACCGCAGTACCAGCCAACCCTAATGCCGCTTGCTGATCACCAATAGCAGTCTCACAGGCACTCAACACCAGTAGCTCCACAACATCATCTGAGGTTGTTTGGTCTAAGCCAGTGGTCAGCAAGAGATCTCGAAGTTGGTGCACACTCAGTCGATCATTCCAGGTCAAGATAAAGGTTTCATCAAAACTGGAGCTAAATTGACCGTGGGTAGCTAAATGGACCACCGGTGCGTTGGCTGTCCGAATGGCCTGAGCAAATGTTTCACGGGTAAAGTCTTGATTGAGCAGGGTCCTCTGGGCAGAGAGCTTGGCTTCAACTTCAGCAATTTCAGGAGCCACATTAGGCAGGGAAGGAAATCCCTGACGCGCTTCTGTCAAACCAGCGGCTAATACACCCAGATTCTGAGGCTCAACTGAGGTAGGCTCTAATAATTGCAGCCCTGGCGTTAAAGCAATGGCATAACGTTCCATCAAATACCGTTGGCCATCATAGAGTGCCGCCATCGGTACATTTCGTAGGACACCGTCAGAAACAAATACCAACGTATTGACATCGCTATTTTCTAAATCCGTGATCAAGGGCTGCACTAACCAGTCATATACCTGTTGAGAAAGCTCCAAATAGCGCTGACTAGTCCGTTGCACTAGAGCTGTTCGTAGGTCTAACACGGTCGCCTCCAATTGAGGCTTAGAGACAGCACTGCTGTAGTGGCGAAGAGGCTGTCCTGGTAACCGGACAATTATATCCAGTCGATCCGGCAAAATAATCGGATAAACAACCGCCGCTTGCCGATCTATTTGATCAATCAGCACTGGATTAGCTGATAGACAAGCTTCCCTAAAGAAATTATCGAGTTCTGCCAGCTGTAGAGACTCTATGACAGTCCTCGCCTTTTCAAGATTCTCCGGTGGGACTGTTGTGTCCACCAACAGTAGACTAACAAGCTCGCGATGGATCGGTTCCACACCAGCTTGAAAAGCGGCTTGCACCTCAGGATTGATCGAGGCCAGGTCGCTACGTAGCAGTTGCAGAGTTTTGACCGATTCACTATAAGCCTTAATGGCTTTAGTGTAGTTAGGGTTTTGGTCGTTTTTAGAGCTGCTTTGAGAAATATTTGCTTTGAAAATCCGACCTAATTGCCACTGCCAACGATAGGAAATTTCTGGGGCATCCAGGCTTTGGGAAATCAGAAGAGCCTTTTGGGTAAAAACTTCAGCCTCTTGCCATTGTTGTGCCTGTTCATGCAGATATCCTAAACTACCCAGTACATAGGACTCTGAGCGTAGATCGCCTAATACCTTAGCATCCTCTTGAGCCAGCTGTAGCAATTGAATAATATCTGCCTGCGCGTTTACTGACGGCGTCCGCTTTGGCACTTCTAATGCAGGTGCTGTCTGGGGTATACTCCCATTCCCTCCTAAAAATTGTTCGACCAGATTGAGATTATTACGGGTGTAGGTATCAGCATCGATAGCCATTGCTGGTCCACGAACTGTTGTGACTGATGAGCGTCCTCCTAAAAACTGTTCGACTAAATTGAGATTGTTGCGGGAGTAGGTTGATGCGTCTGAGATGGTCCTACTCTCGATCATATTACCTGAGCCTGCAGTAGTCTCTGTAATAGATCCGATGGAGCGATCAATAAATAGACCAACCAAATCGAGACTATCGCGGGTATAAGTACTGGGTAAGGTTGTTGGGTTGGTTGCTCCCGAGTATCTTGGAGCTTTTTCTAAACGAGCATTACGTTGGCTGATTTTGAGACGACTCTCTGCCAGATTAATTTTAGCGTAGACAACGGCTTGGTTGGGGGGCAACTGTTCCAGTGATGGCTGAATTTGTCGAGCCAGTGCTTCTGCTCGCTGCCATTGTTGAGTATTGATCAAAACCGCCAGTTCACTCAGCTGGGCCTGAATAGTGGTAATGGGTTTTGCCGATTGGCTAACAACCTGTTGATAATATTGTTGTGCCGTTTCTAGCTGTCCTAGGGCTTCAACTGTATTACCCAAGCTCAACTGAATTGTTACAGTCAATTGCGATAGGCCCAATCGTTGGGCCATTTTTAAACTAGTTTGCAATGCGGTCTCAGCTCGCTCCAAATCACCAGCCACCCGTAAGGCTTCACCCAACATCTGCAGTCCTGTTGCTTTAATTTCAGAATCAGGCTGGTCGGCGAGGGCATCTGTCAAATCACTCAGGATGACAATGGCACGTCGATAGTGGCCCATAGCCTGCAATGCCTGGGCCTGGGTAAGGATAGAACGCAGCCTTCGATTTTCATCGCCCAGTTGGTCGTAGATTTCAGTGGCCGATTGCCATACTTGTAGAGCATCTAATGCCTTACCCTGATTGAGATACAGATGGCCCTGTATATCTAACATCCGAGCTAAGATTGATGATCGTTCCGCTATTGGCAACTGATCAACCACCTCTAACCCCTTGGCAATCGTCTGCCTGGCCTCAGACCAACGCCCCAACTGTTGATAAACAAAGGCTAGATTCCTAAGTGCCAGGGCCTGATTGAGGTTGTCACCATTACTTTGATACAACTCAATTACTTGTTGTAGCTGTGCAATTGCCTCACTGTAGGCACCGGCTTCAAACAAGGCACGACTTTGTTGCAAGTTCACATTCACCCACAACGGCTCTTCTAGTTCTCGAAAACCTGCCCTGACTAATCCTACTGGCAGAAATACAGCACATAGCAACGCAGTCATAAAACCTAAAAACAGACGTCGCCAACGGTGCTGCCAGGGGGCTAAAAATAGTCGCTTCAGGGGCCGAAAACTCAGTGGAACCATGGTATTAAACCCAGCATGAATCTAGCAATAATGTCAAGAACAAAGGTTAAAAAAGGCGATAGTTAATGGCAAAGTAAAGGCCGTTTTCTTGCAAAGACGATGTTCGTTTGTCAATGTCCACTAGGGGAATACCCCAATCCAGACGAGCCGTTAGTCGATCCCCCTGTCGCCAAAGTAGGCCTATGCCAGTTGAGACCAATACGTTGGGATCTGGGTTAGGACCATTATGATTCCAACCACTTCCCACATCCACAAAGGGCGCAAGCTGAAGCAGCCCATCAATATTACGGGCACGATACACTGGCAGACGGACTTCCCCTGACAGAGAAAGTCCATTATCGGTTAGCAACACATTTTGGCGATACCCACGCACTGTTTGCTGTCCACCAAGGCCGAATTCTTCTAGCGGTAGCAGATCATCACCACTCAGTTGTAGACTGCCCTTGAGCAATAACAGAGTTTCTGGAGCCAATAGCTTTACCCACTGGGCCTGCCCACGCCAGGCGAAAAACTGACTATCGGGAGCATTGTCATTAACAGTGGCATCTAACAGATCCAGACCTAGACTAAATTCAGAAAACAGCGCTAATACCTCACGATTGCCTGTTTGGGTCCATTCCTGAGAAAAACGCAGGGCTGACAGTCGGGTACGTCCGCCCGCATCAGCTCCAGGTGAGGGAAAGCCGACAGACTCGCCAATTACGTCGCCTAAAAAATCTGTCTTGCTACGCTGGTGTGTCAGCCTCAGTCCCAAAGCCAATTCCTCATTGGGAGTCTGTACCAGCGGTTGACGAAACGATACCCCATAGGTTTGTGATTCTGATTGAATATCCAAGAACGTAAACGGGTCTTCTATCACTGAGCTATCAGACAGGCTTACTTGCCAGCCGATGGTGCCGTTGCGAGCATTAATGGGAAATGCATAGTCCAAACTGATTTCATCACTGCCGCTGGTGTTGAGGTATTCCAGCTCAAGGGGATCTCCCTGGCCCAGCAAGTTATCTTCAGTTAGGGCAATTCCTCGTCGCCAGCTACCGACACTGGGAGAACGATTGTTGTCTGTGCGTAGCTCGACGTCAAACGTATCCGCTACCGTCACCTCTACATCTAAAATACTTGTGCCCGGCTCAGTCCCAGTAGCGAGTTCAGCCGTAATATTTTGAATCAGAGGATCGAGCTGTAGCAATCGGAGCCCCTCTAACAAACGCTCTGAGTTCAGCGGTGTAGACCCAGCCAAGGCTAGTCGACTACGGACATAGTTGGGGGATAGTCTCCCATCAATCGTGACATTGATATCTGTTAGCTGACCTTCCAGCACTTGAATTTGCAAAATGCCATCGGTCAACGTTTGGGGTGGAATATAAGCACCGGAATTGACATAGCCTTGATCTACATAGCGCTGCGTAATCGCTGAACGCACCTCAAACAAATCGGCTGGGGTTAGAGGACGATTGAGATAAGGGGCTGTAATCTTTGCTAAGTCTGACTCACTAAAGACCGTACTACCTATAACTTCAAAGGCACTGACTACAATACTTTCTGGCACCGTATCTGGAAGAGCAGGGGGGGGTGCGATCTCAGTCGGAGTGTCAAGGATGCTCTCGGACGGCAATGGCTGTATATCAACCGCTTCTGGAAACTCACTCTGAGCATATCGGGTTTGGGCCAGCGTTGACTCAGCAATCAGACTACTACAGGCAGCACACGTCCAAATCGATAGGCAAAACCGTAGACAATAAGAAACAGGAACACGCAGCAGGGTCATTTTATAGGATTGCTTTTATCTAGAGTCTTTATAAAAAGTCTAGGTAGGACAGTACGCGGTCTTAAGACGTGGCCGGTGTAATTTTACCGCGAAGACTTTTTTGAGGGGCATCTTGAATCATCTCTTTGCAAGCTTTACCTTTTGATACACTCTTTTGATCCTAAATCTTGTGAGCACTTGTGAGCAGTGTATGTATTGGTTGCATCGCAACGAGCGATTTTTAATATGCCTATGCCAAAACCTGTGAAATTCTAGGAATGGCCTTGAGGTTGCTGACCAAGGGATGGCTTAGGGGCCGTTTGTCAGCCAATCTCAAAGGATATCAGCACTAATATCTTATTTTGCAATGCGTTGCTCGGTGCAATGTCACACCGAGATTGCGGAAACACTAGCTAGTTATGGTTGATCCAGTATCTGAACGATTATATTTACTGATCTAGAGAGACTCTGCACTGAATCAACAACAATTACCATTGGCTCAACAGTGATATCTACATTGCAATAATTTTGACTACTAGTCAGCCTTTACAGACGCTGATAACTGGTGAGCTTTATAGCTGTAAGAGACTGTTGTGCCTTCTACTTGATTTAGGTTTTCTTAAGATAACGTCAAATCGATTCAACCGGCGTTAGGCTTTAGTGGTTAGAGCTCTTACCCGTCTATGTCTTCAACAGTTTTACCGCCGCCTGATGCGTCTGAACTAACCTCATCAGCCGTTGCTGTACTGAATGTAGATGGGATGATGTGTGCTGGCTGTGTGCAAACAGTTGAAACCCAGCTGCAGCAGTGTGATGGTGTGGCGACGGCAGCTGTGAACTTAGTGACTAAAGCAGCTGCGGTGCATTATCAGGCAGGGCAAGTTGAGCCTGAACAGTTAGCTACAATCTTGACCGATGCAGGATTTCCTAGCCGGGTACGTCAAGGTAACGATCCTGGGAATTGGTCTGAGCAGCAAGAGGCTGATCAGCAGGGACAAGTGTGGCGTCTTGCGATCGCACTCACCCTCTTAACCTTCTCGATTATTGGCCACTTAAACCACGTTGGCAATTTCCACAACAGATTTGCGTTCCCTGTTATCAATACCCTGGGTTTTCATTTTGCTTTAGCCTCGTTAACCCTGGTGGGGCCTGCCCGAGGCATTTTGCAAGATGGGTGGCATGGAGCTAGACAAGCACGCCCCAATATGAATACCCTGGTGAGCATTGGGGCCTTGAGTGCTTACCTGACCAGCGTAGTGGCCTTAATTTTTCCTCAGCTGGGGTGGGAGTGCTTTTTTGATGAGCCGGTGATGCTACTCAGCTTTATTTTGTTGGGTCGGACTCTAGAAGAACGCGCCCGATTTCGTGCGACTGAAGCGCTACGCAGCTTGATTGCTCTACAGCCTAATGATGCTCGTTTGGTGACTAGTAGCGAGCTGTCTCAAACCATAGAGATTCCCATTAGCCAGGTACAAGTGGAGGATAGGTTACGGGTATTACCTGGGGATAAAATCCCGGTGGATGGCCAGATTGAACAAGGTCAAACCACGATAAATGAATCTATGGTGACGGGAGAAGCCTTACCTGTTACCAAGCGGATAGGCGATCAGGTAATCGGCGGCACCTTAAATCAATCCGGGAGCATTACCATCAAGGTCTGTCGGACCGGAGCTGATAGTATTCTCGCCCAAATGATTGCTTTAGTGGAGTCTGCCCAAACCCGCAAAGCTCCGATTCAGGGGTTAGCTGATCGAGTGTCAGGCTACTTTACCTATGGCATTCTCAGCCTGGCTCTGCTTACATTTCTCTTCTGGTACGGCGCTGGCTTAGTCCTCTGGCCAGAAGCGGCTCAAGCGGCTCTGGATCCTCACCACATGCACCACGGGCATCAGCTACTAGAAACCTCCAGGTTATTGGTGAGTTTAAAGCTTGCGATCGCAGTTGTTGTGATCGCCTGTCCTTGTGCCCTAGGGCTGGCCACCCCCATGGCAATTTTGGTAGGGTCAGGCATTGGAGCCCAGCGAGGTTTGCTGGTGCGGGGTGGGGACGTACTAGAAACAGCCCACCGTTTGGACACTGTTATTTTTGACAAAACCGGTACCCTGACCACTGGACACCCCTGGGTCACCGACTGCATCAGTTATGCCGACAATCTGTCTCAGGATGATGTCATTCGGTTAGCGGCCAGCGTTGAGCAAGAAACCCGACATCCCCTAGCAGCCGCAATTCTGGCAGCAGCAAAGCAACGACAACTTACACTAGTTGAAATCACTGACAGCGTGACAACTCCAGGGTTAGGCGTCACTGCAAAATTGCAAGAACAAACCGTATACCTTGGCAATCAGGCGTTGTTAGCTAAAGCGGATATCGCTACTAATGCGGCTGATAATGACGCCAACTCCTTAAATGATCAAAGTAGTACCCTCGTTTATATTGCTGTTGATGGTCAGTTAGTAGGCTTAATTGCCGTGGCTGATTGCCCCCGTGACGATGCGAGCACTGTCATCGATCAACTTAAGCGTAGGCACCTGCAAGTGCAGCTTCTCAGCGGAGATCGTTCTGATGTTGTACATCGTTTAGCCCGTGATTTAGCCATTCCTATGGCAAAGGGGGAAATGACCCCAGCCGCTAAAGTTAAAGAGATTGAAAAACTGCAGCAGGCGGGGCATTATGTCGGCTTTGTTGGAGACGGCATCAACGATGCTCCAGCCCTGGCCCAGGCAGACTTGGGTATCGCCATGCATTCAGGCACTGATGTGGCCATAGAAACTGCTGATATTGTGCTAATGCGAGATCAGCTGACAGATGTATTAGCCGCCTTGGACCTTAGTCGTAGTACCTTTAATAAAATCCGTCAGAACTTGGCCTGGGCCTTTGGTTATAACCTGGTGTGTATTCCTTTAGCGGCGGGTATATTATTACCAAAATTTGGCATTGCCCTCAGTCCTGGTTTTGCAGGCGGCTTTATGGCCTTTAGCTCCATTGGCGTAGTGTTAAATTCGCTGCTCCTACGCTGGCAATTGAGAGAGCAATCTTGATGGTTAATATTGTGTGGTGCGTTCTTAGCTTACGTATTGGTCAGATATCTTTAACGCTTGCGCGAAGACTGCTTAAACCATGAGAGCACTAACCAATCAACGATGAGATCGCTTAACAGCCTCTGCAAAAACTTTAGAATCTTGGCATCTACTGTAGTGCAGTAAACGGTTTTGGGGCATTTAACCATGGCGGCTGCCACCATAGCCTTTACTGTACTATCTACCCCAGGAGCCTGATCATAGCTCCTAGCCATAGAACGTCTAAATCCATCGACTAAAGGCAAATAATCGGCAGGATGGTCCACTCGATCCAATAAACCAAACGCAACACCAGCAAACTCTGTTTTGACAACTCCAGGTTCAATAATAATTACCTCAATACCCATATCTCTAACCTCTTGGCGTAAAGCCTTGGCAATACCTACTAAGGCATGTTTGGTTGATGCATACCAACCTGTGCATGCTATTGAGAGATGACTTGCGAGGGAAGCGGTGAAAATAATTCGACCACTTTTCTGCTGGCGCAGAGTGGGGAGTACAGCCTTGAGCACTCTTGCCACACCAAAAACATTGACGTCATATTGTTTTTGGATTTCTTCTGTAGCGATACTTTCAATTGTTCCATAAGCTCCATAACCAGCATTCACAAAAACAACGTCGATCCTTTCTTGCTCAGCGAGTATCTGTTCTACACCGGCTATGATCGAGGCATCATCTGTCACATCCATCCCTAAGAGATGTGCCCCTTTAATAAGCAGCTCTTGCATTTTCTCAACACTTCGAGAAGTTGCATAGACAATACAATCCAGTTCTAACAGCCTTTCTGCGGTGGCTTTTCCAAATCCTGACGATGCCCCAACAATCAGCACTACTTTGGAGTTGATTGACACTGCTACTAACTCTCCTTAGAAATCAGCTCAAATACTGATAGGCTCGACGCATACAATGGATACTCGTTTGGAAAACACTTCCTAATTCACGGACAAACTCCAAGAGTCTTGTTTCGTCCTCTGAATCAAAGGACATGTCACCCATTTTGTTAATGATCTCTATAACGGCAATCACTTCACTATTTTGGGGATCCAAAATAGGTAGAGCCAGTATATTTCGAGTAATAAAACCGGCATCTTTATCAATTTGTGGATTAAAGCGATGGTCATCATAGGGGGATGGAATATTGAGGGTTTTTCCTGTTACCGCAACATACCCTGCAATCCCAGTATCAAGCGGCATCTCAATTGCAAAAAGATTATTGTTGTCGTCTATGGCTGTATTAGTCCGTAGCACCTGATTTGTGAGATCCACTAAGAACACGGCAACTCTCTCTACTTGAAGGGTCTGACCAATCTTGAGAAAAATAACCTGAAGCAGCACTTGAAGCTTTTGCTTTAAAACTGATTTGTCAGGAGATGTACCAGAATCTAAAAAAGATTGAAGTTCCTGGTTAAGTTGATCGAGAAAAGCAATAAATTTATCTGTGGATAGAGATTCTACTCGTCGCCTTAACTCACGGGCATTTTGAATCAATGATTGATGCCGAGAAACGTTGGTTTCTCGCGCATATAAAATACTGGTTTCCAGAACATTTCCTAGAAATTGGGTCAATTCATAAAACCTGGCCTCATCTGCCTGGCCAAAAGCTGCATCACCAATTTTATTGAGGGCTTGGATAACGGCACACACTTCATTACTGGAGTTAAAAATCGGCATACAAAGGATACTTCTTGTCCTAAATCCAGTATCCTTATCAACTTGAGGATTAAATCTAGAATCGTTATAAGGGTTAGGAATATTTAGGCTTTCTCCCGTCGTAGCAACATGACCGGCAATACCAGAATTTAAGGAAATTTCAATATTAATCGGTTCTCCAGAGGTACTGCGTGCGCTTTGCGACCAGAGCTTATACCGATCTCTATCTACCACAAAAAAGGTTACTTGTTCGGCAGCTAGCAGCTGAGAAATTTTGATAGAGACAGTCTGTATAATTAAGTTTAGTTTTTGATTAACAGAACGGTTTTTGAGCAGATTCATCGTACTTAGAATCTGCTCGAATTCTTTATTAAGCTGCTTCAAGAATGTGGAAAATTGCTCAATGGATAATGGATCAATCAACGTTCTAATTTGGCTGGTTTCCATTTGAAAAATTTCCGACATCAAGTTATTGATGTTCAGCAAAAGTTCACCCTTAGCCTGGGATAAACGACCATCTTCTAAACTGATAATGCGATCAGCAATATCAAGAATTCGATTGTCATGGGTCACTAACACAATGGTGCAGCCTTGCTGTTTGGTGAGCTGTTGCATCAGTTCAACCACATCACGCCCACTGCTTTTGTCTAAGGACGCAGTCGGTTCATCAGCTAGTAGAATTTTGGGTTGATTGACCAGGGCACGGGCAATGGCGACCCGCTGTTTTTGCCCTCCTGACATTTGGTGGGGATAGCTTGTTATCTGGGGCTTTAAACCCACGGATTCTAGCATCGCTTCTGCCCGCGTCTGGGACCGCTTTCTTGATAGGCCAGCGTTTAGCTTTAGTGCCATCTCAACATTTTGTCTGGCAGTAAAGAAGGGGACCAAATTATGATGCTGAAAAATGTACCCTAATTGATGACGCAGTTCTAGCCGTTCGCGATCGCTTGCATTAGAAAAATCTCGATTGAGAACCTTTAAACAGCCTTCTTGAACTGATCGTAAACCGGCAATTAATGTAAGTAGCGTGGTTTTACCAGACCCTGACGGACCCGTTAGAATCACAATCTCTCCAGATTCAATGGAAAGGTTAATGTCATATAAAACCTGTTGACGTAATGTCCGTCGACCATAGTAATGATTGAGGTTTTCAACCTCTATAATGATTTGCTTATACACATTCATGGGCTCTTACCTAAAGAGATCAACAAGCTCTACATCCTTGAGTTTTACAATTGCCACTACACTAACGACTGAACGACCGAACAGGTAATAAACGTTAGCACAAACAATGTTTTCCATAGTAGAATCACCCAGATAACTCTATTCGGTGAAATGTCACACCGAATAGATTGACATTCCAGTCTTAAGAAAACGCCTAAAGGGCAAATACAAAGCCAATCGTTTACCGTAAGGCCAGTCCATAGATCACTTTGAAGGTCAATAGTGAGCCTCCAACCCACGCACGGTTCAAAACCGAACGCTAATTGAGTGCTGTCGCTAAAGCGATAAAGTCGGCTGAAAGCCTATATCTCTAGCTTTTAACGATTTCTTAAACCCTACTCTGCGAGAAGTCTTGCGCCTATAGTGGGTTTTGCCCTGTCACTTTGAGTGCAGGGCGAGATAACGCCACCCTGCCAGGTACAGGATCTGAGTTCCCTGCCTTTTGAGTATTTTTTCGCGTTACAAACACCTCATCACTCAGCCATAACGTCAGACTTACTCACTTCACCAAGGCAGCATTATACTTAGACCAGTTGCGGTGTTTGTAGGTGCGCTTCATCGGTACCGTGTTTGTGTGGCAACTACACTTTAGCGACTTCTATGGCTCCGCAGCTGCTTTATTCACGCAACAAAGCCGTTTAGTAGGTGAACTTAAAGCCTCAAATCAAAATAAACTCGGCCACGTCCCTCATTATAGTTTGCTATTTGTCCAAGATGAATTCTGACACCTTTATTCCAGATCCCAGTGCACATCCTCCCCTGGAATCAGAGATCATACGCTTACGTAAAATAGTTGAAGACTTAACACTAAAAAATAGCGAGATGGAAACCCTCGTCGAGATTATTACAGAACACTCAACGACTCTGGAAAATAATCTCAAAGAACAGAATCAAATCATGGCGGATTATATTGAACAAGTCAACACAATTACGGCAGCGGCTATCACAGTTCAAAACAATACCTTTAATCCTAATAGTCTGACATCTATCTCTGCTCGAACGGATGAGCTAGGCAACCTGGCCCAGGTTTTTTCAGAAACAGTGCAGTCTGTCAAACACCATGAGCAACAGCTAATTGAGGCCAATAAACACCTTTCCGATCTTTTAACGGCCTACAGTCGATTTGTCCCCCATGAATACCTAACATTTCTCAAGCAGGAGAGCATTATTAATATCCAACTGGGGGATCACGTTAGTAAAGAGATGGCGGTTATGTTTTCGGACATCCGATCATTTACAACCCTGTCAGAACACATGAGTCCCCAGGAAAACTTTAACTTCATTAACGCTTACCTACGACGAATTAGCCCAGAAATTCGCAATCACAATGGCTTCATTGTCAAATATCTAGGTGATGGCATGATGGCGGTCTTTCCCGAAAGCGTTGATGATGCATTACGTGCGGGGATTGCCAAAGCTAAGCGAGTGCAAGAATATAATCAGCATCGTCTGTCTGCCGGGTACGAACCATTGGAAGTGGGCATTGGTATCCATGTAGGGCATATGATGGTAGGCATGGTTGGGGAAGCCAACCGGATGCAGGGGGATGCTTTCTCAGATAATGTTAATTTAACGGCTCGGCTAGAAGGGCTAACCAAATACTATGGTGCTTCGCTACTTATTTCAGAAGAAGTTCTGCTGCAGTTAAGTCAACCTGAACAGTACACGGTTCGATTATTAGATCGTGTTATTGTCAAAGGGCGTCGAGAGCCCATTACCATTTATGAAGTATTGGAAGCCGACGTTGAAGCCTCTCGCTTGCTCAAAAAGAAGACGCTATCTGTCTATCAACAGGCAAGGAAATTCTATCAACAGAGTGATTGGGGTCAGGCAAAGAAGTGTTTTGAACAGGTTCTAAAAACCAATCCAATTGATAGAACAGTCCAATTTTATTTGGAACGGATTCAGCAGTTAAGCCAACGGAACTTCTCTGAGGACTGGCATGGCATTTGGAGCTTCACACAGAAATAACGTTTAAAGAGATTGAAGTTATTTATTCATCCACAACGTTCTAATCGCATTGTCAATGTTCAAGCTAAACGTTTCATCATGCTCCCCAATACGTTCTCAGAAACTGTTGCTCTAACTAAACAGTTTGCACTAACAGAGTTTGACCAGGCAATAAAAACGCAACAGCTTTATTATCACAATCGCTGGCATATTGAGGCTGTCCAGAGACGAGCGAATCAACTTTTTGCTATCATTGCACCTTACTGGCAAGAGTCTAATAAGGATAATCAGGAGCCAAACGATCTGACTCGAACACAAAGCTTACTCGATCTATGTGTAGTAACCCACGACATGGTGCAAGTCTTTTTACCCCAAAGGCACCCCCATATAACGCGTCGACGAGCCAGTGGAGAAAGTGAGCAAGCAACCTGCGATAAATTGTTGAACTATATTCATCAACTCAATCAGGATTTGAAATTGGCTAAAAATTTTCAGGCGCAGTTCTCTGAAAAAGATATTGCGTTACTCCAGTTAGCAATTTTAGGTACAATTTGTGCCTATAGTCCTGTGGAAGAAGCTATTTACCAACCTGCTCTATATAATGCCGAACGCTCCCCTCATATTATTACTCGTATCCTTGCCCTAGCTGACATCTCATCTTTAGGAATGGATGGTATTACGACTTATAATCAGGAGGGAAGTTTACTCTTTCTAGAAGAGAATCCAGATATCATTCCTTTTATTCAAGGACAGAAAATAGAACGGTTATCAACAGAACAACCCAAGCTCGCTGAAAATTTTAGACAACGCCTACTCAAACGGGCGCGATGGCAAATCAGCTTTGCTCGTTCTCGCTTGACCAGAACGTTCCATGAATTGATAGGTTTTCCTAATGAAGTCATTGCCACTTTGGCCGCAGAAGCATTTCCCTATTTAAATGCAGGTACTCTCAGGATAGTTGAAAAAACTACGCCTACAAACTCATCGACATCTTTGCAAGAATTACTTAGTTTTTTTCAACTAGACCAATATCTAATCAAAGAACAGCTATAAACTTTACCAAGGCTTGAAGCATAGCAACTTTATTCGGCTCCTTTACCAAATACATATGCCCACCAGAAAACAGTTGTAGTTGAAATGCCTGATCGGTCTGATCTTGCCATCGCATCAAGTCCTGAGAACTCACCCCTTTATCCACCTCACCCCCCAAAGCTAAAATAGGACAAGGCAACGGTCCTCTAGAAAGATAGTCATAGGTCCTGTTCAGATGTAAATCCGCCCGATAAATCCGCAGCAGCAGAGCCATCATCTTCGTATCTTGTAAAACCACCTCTGGTGTCCCCCCATCGGCCCTTAACTCAGCAATTAATGTCGCGGCATCTCGCTGGCCATCGCGTTGAACTGCAAGGATATGAGGTGGCTGACGTGCCGAAACCACTAGAGCTAAAGGAGTATAGCCTAAACAAGCCCGCAGCTGATGGGCTACTTCAAAACTCACTAAAGCTCCAAAACTATGGCCAAAAAAAGCAAATGGTCGATCACAATGGGGAGCGAGCACCTGTACCAAGGGTTCAATTAGTTCTGACCACTGAGTCAATAGTGGCTCACAAAACCGAGTTTCGCGTCCCGGCAATCGTAATGCCCAAAGATTTATCCACTCAGGCATAGCTGCTGACCAATGGCGAAAAAACAAACTTCCAGACCCAGCCGGAGGAAAACAAAATAAGCTCAGTCTAGCTTGAGATCGATGCTCACCTATCGGTATCAGCCAGTTAGAAAGAGTCTCTGACATGAGTTTCATGATGCTAAATTTAGCTTGCGGTAGTGGATTATTAATATCATGCCGTAATCAATATCTCACCAACAGGATTAGAAAATGTATGGGAGGCTCGCAAGTCACCAACGTTAAAGCTCTAGATGAGGAACGTGAAGAATACGGAGCAGACATCGACATGTGATTACAGTTTTATTATTCATAATTCTCGCAATTTTGTTAACGAAATTGCCCCACCACACAACAGAATGTACAGAGATCCACTGATCGCTACCATTGCAAATGAAATTCCCCAATCATAGAGCTGTCCTCCTAGCAACAGACCTATATTAGTCGCTAGATTTGCAACGGAAACCATGAGGGCATAGGTAAACCCTTCAGCTCCCTGGGGGCAGATCTGCACCACTAACCCAAACAATCCTAGGGTTCTTAATGTGGTTGTAAACCCACGCACAATATAAACACCATAGGCGCTGTACACATCTTGCATAAAGGCAAAACTCAAAAGGGAAATTGCTCCACTGATGATGACTAATTTCAAAAGGGGAAATTTTGGAAAGCGTTGCGTTAGCACTCCAAATGAGATCGCACCCATCCCTAAACCCAAACATTCCACTGCCTTAAGATGGCCGATTAGCGTGTTGCTAAAGTCCAAGACTTGTCGCTGGTAGACATAGTCCACTGGGGTTGGACTAATTGCCAGCAAAAGGATAAGGCCAAGCATCAACCTTAGTTTGGGTTGCTTGGCCGCCTGCCAAAATTGTTGCCAACTGCGGCCTAGAGTAAACGATTTATTGGGCTGTTCGCGAAAGAAACTTAGAACAACGATAAAGCCAATGCCTGGCAAAACTGTGCTCAGCAAGAATACATTCGAAAGAGGGATATGCTCGGCCAACCACCCACCCAGACCATACATTGCGATCGCAGTAAACCCTAAGCCTGCCCACTGAGAAGCCTGCAAGATATTGGCATTCCCGCGTTTCTGGCCTTCTACCACCATCAGTTTATCTGCGACCACATCAGAAAACGCTACCCCAGTAGAAATCACCAGAGCCGAGACAAATAACCCCATTGCTGAAGGTTCATCCCAACTCCCCATAATGACAAAGCTCGCAATAATGACGCCATAGCAAATGAGCAAATAACTTTTGAAGGTATGGCCAAACAGGGGTACTCCATCGACCAACAAGCCCCACAGCGGTTTGATGAACCAGGGGAACAGGGCTACTAGCTGAAAGCTGGCAAGCTGAGTGGCGGAGAACCCCAGCGTATCGGTCATATAGGTTACAAGGGGTAGAAAAGCTAGCCCTGGATTGCTGCAAGCAGCTTGAATGCCATAGAGTAATACCATGAAACCAATGAGCTGAACCATACTCTCCCCTTACCGAAGTTATTGAGTGGCCTGACAATAGCTCATGCAATATTACAATTTTGAAGCTCTTGATCTACGAATACATTGTCCTTAAATTATATTGCCTCTGAATCTTGCTCTTGAATCAGCAACTTGGTTGATCTAAAACTCATCTAAATAAATCGGCTGGATCAGCATCCTTAAGTTTTACCAGGGCAATAATGCTAGCTAAAGAACAGGTGATAACACTCAAGATAAAAATCAAGCAGATTCTTTCTATCCCCATATCCATGGGCAGTCGAGTTTGGGATTGAATAAACCTGAATAAATATAGACAAATAATAACGCCAGGAATAAATCCTAGAATCGCCATCATCAAACTTTCTTGAAGAACCGTATTCATTAAATATCGATTCGTATATCCAATTGCTTTGAAAGTAGCGTACACCGAAAGATATTCAGAGATTTGGGTAAATAGGATTTGATAAATAATAACTCCTCCAAACAAGGAGCTAATCATGGCAACCATATTGAAAATAAAGCCAATGGGTGAGCCTGTATTCCAATATTGTTTCTCATTTACCATCACTTCTTCCTTAGTCAATACCTCTATTCCTTTAGGTAAATTTGATTGGATATCTTTTTTGATGGATTGAGAGTCAGTACCCTCCTCTAGGGTAACCAAGCCCAAATTGGTTTGGACAAGGGAATGATCAAGCAATCTAGAAAAATTTAGATCGCTGGTTACTAATATTCCATTAGCAGATAAAATACCACCACCCAGGGAGAAGAGGCCGGTAATTCTGACTTCCCTATCCGCTAATTCCGTTGTAAAGACACCCTGATGATTTAAGTTTTCTATAATCGGTCCATATCCAGCCTGAGAAAGTTGATCATACAGATAGGTATCAGCTTGGGTGATAACATCTATTTGTTGATTAATTTCAGGTAGATTAAAGGTTGGTTGATCAGGATCAAATGCAAATACAACAATTCGTTTTTTAGCTAATGTCTCTGGGTTTTTCAGGCTAGCTCCCCCTATATAAAATGGACTGGCAGAAGCGACCCCCTTGATCGCAGCAACCTGAGCAAGTAATCGCCGGGAAAAACCATCCGACCTAAGAGCCCAAAAATATTCTGTCTGAGTCGGTTGAATAAATAGATCTGCCTGAAGTGTTTTATGGACAGTGATAGCGTCCTCAAAAATACCATCCCTTAAGGCTGTGGCTACAAACATTAGGATGACGGAGAGCGTGACACTGAGCAGACTGATGAACAGACGAGATTTTTTGTAAGTTAGCTGCAGCCATGCCTCTGAGGTAAAGACGTTTCTCATGGATTTGAATCGATCAAATGCTAGAGGAAGAGGATTCAGGTGGGGATTGGATGGTAACGTCAGCTTCCATATGAATAAACTGTTCTACTTTCTGACTATCAGATGGGGCAAGGCGAATCTTCACTTCGAAAACTCTGGCGTCAATGCCTAAGGCTGGATCATTATTAAAGATTTCCCTTTGGTCAATTTGAGGTGAAATTTGTTCCACCGTTCCCTGTAGGAATTCAACCAGGGCGCTAATTTTGACAGTCGCGGCTTGTCCAGGCCTTAACCTGGCAATATCGGTCTCGTAAACCTCCGCCAGAACATACATTGCTTGGGTTTGCCCCAAATCCAAAATACCATCGTCAAATTTCACCCGCTCACCGGCCTGGGTGTGGATCTTCAAAACGCGGCCAGCGACTGGAGCGCGGACTCTAGCAAGCTCCAAATTGGCTTCTGCTTCCGCCACTGCTGCTGTCGCTTCCTCCAGTTCGGCCTGAGCTACGGCCACATCAACGGGGCGAACCTCGGCCAATTTGTCTAAGGTAGCGCTTTCACGGCGAATTTGTTGGGCAAGGGTAGATTGGATATTTTCTAGTTGAGCTTCGACTTCATTGAGTTGGGCCTGGGCAATTTCGAATTCTTCTTGTTTATCCTCCAGATCAGCAATGCTGATGGCCCCATCGTTGTAGAGAGTTTGAAAACGTTGATAGGAGCTTTCTGCATTCACCAACTCAGCTTGCATGCGATTAATCAGTGCCTGTTTCTCAGTCACTTCGGTGCGCACTTGGGCCTCCAGATTGGCAATCTGAGCTTCCTGGGCAGCCAGGTCCCCCAATTTAGCATCTCCCGCTAATGTTTGTTCTAGCTGGGACTGGGCCACAGCCATTCTCTTTTGAGCCCGAGTCAGCCTGGCCTGTTGCGAATAGAAGGGGTCAAGTAGGGCTAGCACTTGGCCTTGGGTAACATCGTCTCCAGCTTGGACCTTTAGCTCAATCACTCGAACATCGGCTAACTGACCTGCACCAGAAATGCTAATGACGCCATCTTTAGGGATGATACGTCCTAAGGCGGCAATGGTTGGAGCGGGAGCGGCAGGAGTTTCAGGAGTCTCCACCTCCGGCTTCTGCAGTTTAGAGGATCGAGATATTACTTGACTATAAATGGGCCAGGCAAGCAATGCTAGAACGATGAGTGCGAGGGTCCATTTATATTTTCGTGATATCACCAGTGGATTGAGCTGCATAATTTTAGGAGATTTACGTAAATCTGAATACCTAATAGGATCTACGCTACCAACTGAAGGGAAAATCTAGTCTGTTATTTATGGACTTTCTTTAACGTTACCAATTTTGACAGAAGCATCAGCTTACTTAGATTAACCTGAAACAGCAGGTGAAAATAGTTACTAACTTGATGGCACTTGGTTATGTAGGCAATGCGACATTACGACTTTGACTGGATCAAAAGCATCATCATCATTAACCTCATACCCCTACATGTGACCTGGTTGATGGTATTCATCCCAGATTTTTCTCAAGTCCCGACTACTAGCATGACTGCTTTGCTATTGAAGGGACACCTTGCTTTTGTTTCATCTTGGCATATGCCTTTACTCTTTCTCCTAGCAGGGTATAGTGCATCAGCCTCCCTCTCAAAGCGTTCAATTCGCCAATATTATGCCGAAAGGGTACAGCGGCTACTGGTCCCCTTACTGGCATTTATGGTAACCCTTGGACCAGTACAGCAGTATTTTTGGCCAACCCATACTGGGCAACGCAGCTTAACAGATTTCGCAGTCAACCACTTACCCATGCATTTTGGGACGATTTTAAATGGCTCTTGTGGTGCTTATCGATGGGGACCTAGATGGGACCACCTATGGTTTATAGCCTATCTCTTAGTCATGAACATAACTGCTCTGGCCATCCTAATTCGGATAAATAGAGCAAAAATCATGGCGATAGCAACTGGCCTCCGTCAACATATTGTCTTGCTACCAATGATCGGTTTCGGGGGCATCATGGCCACGCTAGGGTATGTATGGCCTCTATTCAATTGCAATACGCTCTTTCAGGACTGGGGACATTTTGCCTATAACCTATGGGCTTTTGTAATCGGCTATTTGATGTATGCAGACCCCAATCTCAGCAAGGCTATCAAGGATAAATCTCACTTGTGGTATACCCTATTCATTTTAAGTTCAATAATTCGATTCGTTTTATTGAACGAATATCAAGAGGGATTCTATGAAGATACGTCTAATCTAGTTCGATACTTACTTTGTTCGGTTATAACAGGGGTTCATACTTGGGCAGCAATCGCAACAGTGTTGACTCTGTCTCATCGTTACTTGGCGAAGAGACGTAATGCCTGTCTAGATTATCTGAGTAAGGCGTCGCTCCCCATCTACATTTTGCACTATCCCATTAGTACCGTTCTGGGTACCTATATCACAAAATTAGGTCTATATGTCATCCCTGAATTTTTAGTATTGAACGTATTCACAGTGTTGTTCATAGTTTTGATCTACGAGCTCCTGGTTAAGCCTTGGCCCTTGTTTCAAGTACTGTTTGGGATGAAAATCAGACCCCAAAAAACCTGAACAGAGTTTTTGTCATTACCTGAATAAACCTGAATTTTTTCTGCTGAGAATTCTCGCGATAGTAGGGACACTGGCATTAATAATGCGGGTACCATCAGTCTCACTTCAGGAACTACAGGTGATGATCTAGGGTAGATAAGGATCGACGCTGTGGGATTATGCCAGGGAAATAGGTGCGGATCCAGCAGGTAGATTATGAGACTCAGGGTTGGCGGTTTAGTAAGCGATCGCAGAGTTGCGATCGCTTACTGATTGATCCATAAGGTTGCCGCAATTCTATTCATTATTTACGACTAAACCTAGACTTGGTTTTTAACTTAGACAGCAAAATCAATTAAACTCCAACTTTTGGATGTACAAACGTTCCCTGAAAAGTCTTTTCAGCATCTATACCCCGGAATTTATTAATAGCTTGCTTCTTAATGTTTTATGGATTCATTGTACTAGTTGGTATTGCCCAACCATTGCGTATAGTATACCCAGCTTTTTTCAATTGCTTTAACTCTCTCCTATAAACTGTGTACTTAAATCCACTCTCATCATCGGGTGGATTTTTCAATGTTGTTTTTTTAATTGGACTTGCAAGCTGAAATGGTCTCCTTGCATCAATTACACCTTGAAGCCACGCATCATTTACTTCAGGCGTCCAGCCCTGCTTTTGTTTAATATTGAGCCTATGAAATGTCTGCGCAGGGGCAACTTTCTCTATATCCTTGAGACGTCCAATAACAGAAGTCCTATTACTTGTTGCTGATTCTTGGTACCATTCCCAAGCAATAATTGCCTTATTGGGAATTTTTTTGAAGTCTTCATGATATCTGTCGCGAAATTCACCGAAGGAGTTTATCAATTGTTTTGATGTACCAATCTTATTGGCTACGACTGGTTCTGGCTGAAAAGAACGACTGAGGTTATTACGAGCACCGAGTACTCCTAATCCAGACAAACCAGTCTGAATTAGTTCTCCCCAGGGGATTTCACCGTTACAGCTGTCTCGCCAACTTCGATACGCCCGCAGGCCCGATTCTCCTGTCTGATAAATATTGGCTCCCAGATTCGTTAATTGGGCAACACGAATACTATTCTTCGCCCACCGATTAAACTTAACAAAATCAGTCCCACGCTTTAACGATTGAGACCGATTGACCAAGGTTGCAACTTGGCCAACCTTATCTGCATTTCTAACAGCGCCTACTCCTCCAGGGACTGGCAGCAATAATGCCCCCACATCAGCAGTAATCCCTACCCCATCAATCGCTGCATTTTTCCAGTCTCTCTTGCGTAAATTCATACCTAATGAAGCCACACCAACTCCGAGAGAGAGGAGATCCCATCCTGATTCAATATAATTTCCAGTAGGATCAACATAATTCGGAGAACTATTGAAAACATACCGATAGAGATTCGCATCTCCAGCATCAAACCCAACCGAATCTTCACTGATAAAGCGTCCTACTCCAGGATCATAGTAGCGTGCCCGATAGAAATACTGACCACTCTCCTGATCAAGCTCACGCCCTGTATATCCAAACCTAAAGTAAGCCGTAGGATTACTCTGATTTGTAACCTGTCCAAAGGAATCATAGGTAATGTGATTAAGCACCGTACCCTGGTTATCAATCACATCCCACACACTGCCCTGGTGGTCTGTCAGTGCCCAGCGGGTTTCGCCATCGGTAGTTTCTTCCGCCAGCACCTGGTCTACCTGTGGTCCATGCAAGTAACGATGGGTTTGAATCCTCTCCCCGTCAAAGACTAAGGTAATGTGGTCACCATCGTAAACAAAGCGCTCTTCGGTGGGTGCATCTGCCCCATCGCCATCCGCATCGAGCACCTTAGCAATGCGTCGGTCATACACGTCATAGACGTAATCCACATCCTTGATAAGGGTGCCATCCCTGTTCTTGGTCACCACATCCGTTAAGCGATTGCGGTGGTCCCAGGTATACTCAGTCACATCGCCTGTGGCCTTGTCTACGCGACGGGTTCTGTTGCCCTCGTTGTCATACTCGTAGGTATACGTGCCATCATCCAGAATGCGGTTATGATCACCCGTGACATAATTGGTCCGATTGCCCGTAGCATCATAGTTATAGGCCTCATCTGCCTGATAGCTATGGTCCGTGGTGGTCAGTTCATCCCGGCTGTTATAGTGATACTCGCTGGTGCCCTCTGGTGTCACCAACTGCATTAACCGATTCGCCGCATCATAGCTCAAGTCATACTCAGCAATGATACTGTTATCTTGCTGGTGGGTGAGATTGGTGCGACGACCTGCTGCATCATAATCGTACCCCGTCTCAGCAACAGATTGAGCGCCTACCAAATTACTGTAACGGCTAAGTCCCGTTATCTGACTCGCGGCATCGTAGGCCATGTCCACCCGCTTATCCGCCACGCCATTGCCGCTCTGAGTAATACGAGTCACCCGGTCAAGGGCATCGTAGGTAAAGGCTTCTATGCCAGCTTGATCCCCATTGATAGCATCTTCTACCAAGGTCAGATTATTGACGGCATCATAGCCATAGGTCAGAGTAACGTCAGGCACATCTGGCGTTCCGTCATTGGTCACGCTCATTAGCCGCCCCGCCGCATCATAGCTATAGCCATAGATAGAATCAGGATCGCTAACAGCGATGAGCTGACTGGTCGCATCGTAGTTGTAGTCAATGGATCGCAGCAGATTGTTGTTGTCATCGAGCCACTGTTCCTGGGTTTGTCGGTTCAGTGTATCGTAAGCAAACATGGTCTCTCGTCCATTGCGGTCCACCTGACGAATAAGATTACTAGCCGCATCATAGCCATAGGTGCGGTTCAGGTCGGTGCCATCCACCGTAATAATCTCATTGATCAAGCGATTGAGTGCATCGTACTCATAAGTAGTAACATTCTCCGATGCATCCGTCAGGCTCAACAGATTGCCTTCCTCATCATAACTCATCCGCGTCTGTGCCCCGATCGCATCGGTTCCGCTCGTGCGGCGATAGAGACCGTCATAACCATAGGTGGTGGCATTGCCCAGGGCATCGGTCAGGGCCGTCAGATTACCCACCGCATCATAGACTCGCGTAATGACATGGCCCAGTGGGTCAGCTACCTGGCTCAGCAAGTTGCGCTCATCGTAGCCATAGGTCGTCATGCGCCCCAGCTCATCGGTAGTAGCAATCACATTCCCCACCGCATCGTAAGTGGTGGTGCTAGTACCTCCCAGCGCATTCACCCGACTCACCTGGCGGTTCAACTCGTCATAGCCGTAAGTGGTCACCCGTCCCAAGGCATCGGTCAAGTGGGCCAGATTGCCCATCGCATCATAGCCAAAGGTAGTACTGTGACTTAGCGGATCGCTAACCTGGGTCAGACGGTTGAGACCATCGTAGGTGTAGGTGGTAGTGCGGCCTAGCTCATCAGTTTCGCTGAGCTGATTTCCCACCGCATCATAGGTATAGCCCATGGTGCCACCCAGGACATTGGTCACTTGGGTTAAGCGATTGCGGGCATCGTACTTATAGGCCGTAGTATGTTGTCGCTCATTCGTGGAACTGAGCAGATTCCCCAGCTTGTCATAACCGTAAGTAGTGGTGCTACCCAAAGCATCGCTCACTTGGGTCAGCCGATTCAGAGCATCATAGCCATAGTTCGTGGCATAGCCTCGTCGATCCGTTAGCTCAAGCAGATTGTTAGCGACATCATAGGCATAGGTAGTCGCATTACCCAACGTATCCACCTCTCTCACCAGTCGGTTCCGTGCATCATAGGCATAGACCGTGCGATTATTGAGCGGGTCAATCACTGCGGTGAGATTGTTATCCAGGTCGTATCGGAAACGAGTCTTATAGCCCGCTGCATCAATCACTGCTGTGCGTCGATTCCGGCTGTCATACTCAAACTGAGTTTCCTCACCCCGCGCATCCAACGTACTCACCAGATTACCTGCATGGTCATAGGCATACTGGGTAGCATTGCCATCAGCATCGGTGAGTTGGATCAACCGGTCTCGTTCATCATAGGCATATTGCGTCAGGTTCCCCAAGGCATCGGTCGTACTGCTCAGATTACCTGCCGCATCATAGATGAAACTCGTAACCGGTGCTGCTAAAGAACCAGCCCCATCCGGGTCCGCCCCAGTTACCTGAACAATGCGATTGAGCGTATCGTAGACATACTCAATGCGATTACCATTTTCATCAATAAACGCTGTCAGATTCCCCGCTGCATCATATTCAAACTGCTGGCTAGCCTCATCGGTTGTTCCCACCGCAAAGGTGGTCTGAGTCAAACGGCCCAAGGCATCATAGTCATAATCTGTCGTCCATCCCAGGGCATCGGTAAGGGTATCCAGTAGCCCTTGTTGGGTGTAGGTATAGGTTGTTGTTACATCGTCAGTTTCACCATTAGCAAGAGAATCAATCTCACCAACAACACGGGTGGCTGAAAGGCGATCACCCGTCGTCGGATCAATCTCAAAGCGAGTCTGTCGGCCCAGCTCATCAACCATACTGGTCAGCTGACCAAAGCCATCATCATAGGTAAAGGTGCGCTGGGTTCCTGGACCTGCAATAAACGACCGAGTCACACTGACATTATCAAGTCCCCACGATTCATTGTCTAACTCCTCTAACCCTTCACCTGTAAACTGAATGGTTGTCATTGTCTCCGTTGCTGTGAAGGATATCGAAACATCTCGGTAGATAGAATCCTCGAAAGCTTGAAGTCCGCCAAAGTGCCCTCTCTCATCATCAGGTCTAAAGGACTGGAATAACTGCCCTGAGTTATACCCAATGGTTTCTCTAAAGACTTCAGTCTCATCAATGGCAATCGTTAGATAATCAGGTTCAACCGAGATCTCATCGGTTCTGATGCCGGTCGTATCACCATCCCACAAATCCAGCGCATATAAATCAAACTCAAGGTTATAGGTTTCTCCTAGAGTTGTCTCTAATGTGAGTGTCTGTGTTTGATTGCCAAAGTTACCTGAAAACGCAGAGAATGTTTCTAAATACTGAGTATTAACGGTGGTATTCGCCCATTCTGGCTGAGGCTCCTCTTCAAAGTTATCAAAGAAGACAATTTCTTCAGTACGACCCACAGGAGATCCAGTGCTGGCCCAAGTGGGAGCATCGATAAATGTTCCATCGTAGTCAAACATTGTGAGGTCACTGACTCGATTGCCCTCACCCTCGTCAAATTTCCAATAAGCTAATAGTCCAGGGTCATCGCTATCAACGGTATTATACCTATTCGCTCGAATTACTTCATCAGCACGGGCAATTGTCCAAATTCGTACATCGTCAATCATCCCCTGATAGTCTTCACGAGAGTCATGGGACGTCTCTGTACACGGCCCATCTCCGATCAACAATTCGGCATCGTTACTAAATCTGGGTAGGCTATCGTTGTAGGCTGTTGCTTCTAACAACCCATCCACAAAGAGTGCGAGCTGTTTATCTTCTCGACGCATAGCCACATGATGCCATTGACCATCGTTAATAATAGATTGACTGTTTAGCCACTGTCGCTTGGGGGTTATCCAAAACTCGGAACCTGGTAACGTCTCGATATAGAAAGTGCCATCACTGTTGACCCCCATTGACCAAGCTCCATCATTTGGATGACCGCAGAAAGGCTTTTTACTCATAAGAACACCAGCATCAGAAGACTCTGTATTCATCCAGAGTTCAACGGTAAAGTCCCCATAACCAACGTTTCCGAGTGATTTACCAAACGAGACAGCATCATCGACACCATCAAAGATCAGAGCACTATCGGACTGGGTTTCGCCACTAGCAGCAACATGATCTTGAAACTGGATGAGATTACCTTGAGTATCGTACTCATAGGTGGTAACAAGTCCTCTGTTATTAGTCGTTTGGGCAACCAGATTGCGTTCGTTGCGAACCACCTGAGCTAAGGGACCTGCGGCATCGGTTCCATTGACCCATTGCCCAGCACTATCCAACTGGGTTTGGGTCACATTACCATTGCCATCAACATAGGTCGCGGCTGGACGTTGTCTGCTAAATGCGGTGGGGGCATCCTCCAGATTTGCGGTTAGATCAGGGCGGTGTAAATTCTGAGTCTGTAATGCCTGTAACTCAACAGTCGATCCATCTTTTCGGTCTACATAGGTGACTCGTCCAAACTCATCGTAATGGGCGCGTTCTTGGTGGCCACGCTTATCCACCTCACCCATCATATGGTGGTCAGCATCATACTCAAATGTTCGCTGCGAGGCATCAGGCTCAATAATTCTCAACAGATTTCCAGCATTGTCATACACTAACTCTGTCACGCGGTTAGCTGGATCGGTAATGCGACTGACAGTGCCCTGAGTGTTGTAAGTAAAGGTGATCGCAAGTCCCGCTGGGTCAATGATGGCCGTCAGCTGTCCTAACTCATTGTAATCATGCTGCGTTTCATTACCATTGCGGTCTGTTATTAAAACCAGCCGATTATTGTCATCAAACTGATAGACAGCTTTATCTTTAGTTGTTCGTCGAAAAGTACCATCAGCTAATCGCTCTAGTGTGGAGAAATCACCTAATGGTGCATCATAGGGAGCACCTGTCGTCTCTGGGACATCAAACAACAGCTCGCTGCCATCGCCATCAATTAATAACAGAGACCCATCATCTCCTTCTCTAATCTCTTGGACTCCCGCAATGCCCCAACCACTGCCAAAAACACTATTCAATGTATTGACATGGACTACTCGTCGAGGACTACCCGTTGCTTGAGAGGTAGTTCCAATTAATCGCTGAACCGATTCACCACTCACTTGCCGATCAATCAGTAGTTGGATGCCAGCACGGACATCAAGTGCATACACACCCGATTCAATCCCTCTTAAGTCCGCCTGAAGACCAGCATTAATAGGACTTGCTTCATCTGGTAGTTTCCAAAAATGTTTGCCCTCAGCCCCTAGCACATCAGTTCCCGACGTGCCTGGTAGTTGGCGCTGCACACCATCGACCATCAGACTTACCTCAGCAGCAAGTCGTAATCTATCTTCAGAGCCGGGCGCTAACACACCGGCATTGACCTCGCCAAAGCCCATGTGAATGATAGGCCTAGCATCGGCCCGTAGAGAATCATAGACCAGTTGTACTCCACGGTCCTGTCCGAGAGATTGATAGGTGGTGAGTGCATGGGTCTCTGTTAGGCCTCCCGTATAGAAGGCAACGTCAGAATTAAATTTGCTGTTAGGCTCGCTAACCTGATCTTGCTTCACTTCACAGGCAACACACTGGGAATCTAACAACTCTAGAAGCCATTGCCAGGGCGGTAAACTGAAAAAGTGCCAGGAGCTATTGCGAATGCCCCCTTCAATAGTCTCAATAGATTGACCATCATCCGTAACCTGACCTTTACCCACAATCTCAAACTCACCCGTGGTGGGATTAATGGACCACAAGTCCATTTCCATACCCGGTGCCCAGCCCTCAGTATTAGGCAAGGTCAATTGGGCAGGTGTATCAAACGCCATTTCTCCTGGCTGAATGGTGACTACTAAATCAGGGGAAAGCCCTTCTGGTAAGGCAGCGGGCGTGAGTTCAGGTGGCACCTCAGAAATGGTGAGCTGTCCGTCAAAGGGGTTACCTTGTCGGTCACTGAGAGAATCAGCCGCTACAAAGACTTCAGCCCCCAGACTGTCATTGGTAACCGTGATATTACCCTGAGAATCTGTGATCTGTTCATTGCTAACAATATCCAGCGCAGGCAAGTAAATCGGCCGCTCAATGACATTGTTTACCCCTGCATAGAGACTGTGCCCCAGCACCAGGTCAATCTTCTCTGCAACATAGGGAAACTCTTCTCCTGTCAGACTCTCATACTCAGTGCCATAAAACTTGAGGGTATCCGCTGCCCCAGCCGGACTAAAGGAGAGATCATGCCCCATAAACTGACTCCAGGCCAGCATAAAGCCCGTCGCGCCCTGGGCATCGGGGATCGAGTCTGTTTGGGCAAAGAGCGTATTGCTGATATCACGGGTATTAGGTCGATTTGCCCCGGCTACTGAGCGAATACCATCCCCATACTCCTGGGTATAGTTGACACCCATCAGGTCTCCCGGCGTCCCCTGATCCGGCTGACCATGATTACTCCCATCAATGGCTCCATACTCAGTCACAGTTTCACTCGCCACCGTCCCTGCAGAACTTGGAGCGGCGGGTGCGCCCTGGTTGGAGAAGACATAGTCTGGCAACGTCGTAATATCCGTATTGCGCTGAATCAAACTGGCCAGCGTCGTCCCTTGAATGTCGTCCAGTTCTACCTGAGTAAACTGCCCATTCTCATACCAGAATCGGTCCCCATCCCGTAGTCGCATAAACTGGTCCGCAATGACCGTCTGGAACAATTCACCCACCATGGCCCCCGGCTCATGATCTTCCGCTAGCCCGCCGACAATGACATCAATGTCATCGACAGTTCCATAGAGCTGCTCCAACACTGCTTGTACCGCTGTATCGCTCGTAATCTCCGCAAAGCTGGTGACCGGAGCCAGTCCCATATCCACACGAGCCTGGTTGTAGTCCGGTAGTCCCACATCCCGACCCCGTTCAATATCCACAGCCGCTAGGTCAATACCGCCTGCTCCCGGTGGTCCAAACAATGTGTTACGCAGTTCATCAATCACCTTGGTATCAATGGTCTCAGCCGACTGAGTATAGAGACCGCGCAAAATGGCATCAATGCCGTACTGGTGAATAATCTCTGGGTTAAAGGTACTTTCTCTTAGAGAGACTGAGGGTAATGCATCCCCATCGTCATCCACCAACAGAAACTCACTAAAACTCTGGGTATGGCCCATGCGGAAGGCCGCCGCTGAGAACAGATGACTAATAGCCGGATCCACCGTCTCGTCATAGCCGGTGTAAGTCTCCAGGGCGTCACTGCCAATCAAAAGCGGTAGATACTCACTGTAGGTAATGTACTGAATCTGAGCCGCCACCTGCTTTCTGGACCGGTTATAAATCTCATCACCAGATAATTCAGGATTCGCCGTTTGAATTTCCGTGGCCAGCCGATTGTGTTCGCGCACAAAGACGGTGTGCATGGCGGTGAGGCCCATATTCTCATTGGCCCGTACATCGCCTGTAGCAAAGAGTGTGGAGGGATCGTTTAGGCTACGGTTACTATTAGGCAATGGTCCATCGGGGAAAAAGTCGGTGTTGTTAAGGGGTAAGAGATTGTCGTCCGACACTTTGAGCTGCCCGGTACCGTCTAGCATGCGCAGAGCATTGGCCGTAATGGTGTCATTGCCATAGACCATACTGGCATTCATGTAGGCACTGACCAGGTTGGGATGGCGCAGGGGATTGCTGATATCAGTACCGGTAGTACCATCAAAGGTGGTGCGGCGCAGGTCAATGACTTGAGTGCCCGTAAAGAATGGATCAAAGGCGCGGTCCCCAAACGGCACCGTAATGTCTAGCTCATCGGTAGGGAAGCTCGTGTCTGGAAGGGTGAGGATAAAGTAGCCGTCACTGTCAGTGACCGTTTGAAGTCGGCCCAGCTCAATGGGCAAATTGGCCAGGGGAGCACCGTTAGTATCCAAAACACGACCGCTGATGCGGGTGGTAGTGATGGGGTCTGGCACTACATTGAGTGTGATCTTCTGCTCAACCGTTTCAGCGCCATCGGTTGCAATCACCGTAAAGCTGTAGGTGCCGATATCGTTGGGTGTGGGCGCAAAGGAAAGGCTGCCGGTGCCATCGAGAAGACCGTTGGGTAAGTCTGTGTCGGTGCGTAGCGAATAGGTGACCCGGTCGCCATTGGGATCGACGGCATTTAAGGAAATCTCAATCCGCTGCCCCGGCATTACCTCAATCGGAGCAATGGGGTCAAACACCGGAGCCTGGTTAGGCCCACCGACGAGCACCTGGGGTGTCAGGATCAGCTGCAGCTGATCCAGGTTGCTAACAGTAATTTCAACCGCGTCTGATAGCTCCCCAGCGGCAAGCCCGCCGGGACGAATGGCATGGTACAAGTTGACATAGGAATTACCCGCACTATCAATGCCTGATACCGTTTCCAGACTTACCCCATCGGGCAGTGAATCAAAGACCACCGCCGCCTGACGGCTGATGGAGGTGTCTCCTGTATTCCGCAACTGCACATTAGCCGTATACTCCCCGGTCTCAGCATTAAAACGAATCTGACTAAAGATCGGTTCAATGGCAGTGCTGGCTGACAGATTCTCCAGGACCAACTCACCGCCTAGCGTGACCACCGTATCCGTTTCTTCAAATCGCAGGGCTTCAGCGCCTTCTGGGTCCACCGTATTGGTCAGCTGGCTGATGTGAATCCGACTGCCCGTATCCTCATCCTGGTTGAGCAGTTGGAAGACCAAGGTGCCCTCAGTCTCTACGGCCAGGGACGTGAGGTCAATTTCAACAAACTGCCCATCGTAAGTAACCAGCCCCGGAGTAAAGTCAGCGGTATCTCCCGTTAACGAGAATACCGGAGTGCCAAGAGTACCATTATCTAGCAGTATTTGACTTGAATCTGTGTTGGAGACCAGATAAACCGCCAGCGTCTCGCCACTGGCCGCTGTCTCATCGGTAACGTCAAAGTCAGCATCCACTGCAAAGCGCAGCGTCCGACTCCCTTCACTTTGCCCCAAGGAGACTGGTACCTGAGCCTGGGTGATAAAACTGTTGCCCTCAGCTAAGAAAATCTCATCGTCTGTTGTTGCAGTCCAACCCGTGGTATCGGGTGCCCCAATCACAAAGGCAGTATCGTCCACTTCAAAATCAATTACCTGCTCAGTGACATTGCCTGCCACATCGCTAAAGCGCACCATTAGCTGATGGGCTCCATCACTTAGAGGGACTGTCTGAATTGCCTGGTCCAAGGTATCGATCACCTGTACCTCAACAGCTGTGCCATCATTCAGGGTAGTGCTAAGGGTACCGGCTTCACTGGTGCTGCCCAGCAGATGAACTCCATTACTGTGGGTGCCATCAACCAGCGGACTTAGTAACAGTATCTCAGCCGCTGTACGGTCAAGGGTCATCCTCACCTGCACTGGCTCGGCTATGTTTCCGAACGAATCTTCTGCAGTCACAGAAATCTCATAGGTGCCATCCACCAGAGCACTGCCCACCAAAGTTTCCAGGAATGCTTCACCCAGAATAAAGCGGCCATCAGGCTGCACTTGATCCGTAATATCCAAACTGGTCTCACCAAAACTGACCGTGACACGGGCCAGGTCACTCTCATCACTAACGGTTCCCATCAGCGTTGGCGTCTGAGTAATACCATCGGCGGGATCTCGTCCGGTATCTGCTTGCAGTGTCAGAGTTAAGACAGGAGCCACACTATCGGTTTGTATCTTCTCCGGTGTCAGATAGCGATCATCATCAGCAGGTTTAATGTGCTGACCATTTACCTGCTGATGAGCCCCAAATTCAGTTGCCGCAATGCGAGAGTCATCACTGAGAGTGCGAATATCCACTCGGCCAATGGTGCTATCCGCAATCAGTCGTTCATTGCCATTGAGCGTCTCATCATCCACCGGATCTAATCCGGCAGCAATGGCGGAATGACTCACAGTCCCATTGACATCAATACGCTTAAGCGTCCCGGCCTCGAAGGTATCATCGCCACCACCTAAGCGACCATCAGGCCCTAAATCAGCCCCGGCTAGAATGGAACTATCGGTAACATCGCCCTTAATCTGAATGCGGTTAATGTTCTCAGCGGCAATGGTTCCTGAAAGGTCTCCTTTGAGGTCAACTTTGTTAAGATCTCCCTCCACATCCAGGAACCAATCTACCGCATCGTCACTAAATCTGAGCTTATCCGCTGATGCTGCCTGCCAGGTACCGGTGACATTGCCATATATCTCTGCCTCACCCAAATGTCCGGCTATTGAGACATCTACATCGCTATCGCCTCGTACCCGTAAGTAGCGCAGTGAGGGAGCCACAATCTCATCGGTCTGACCATCCGTATCGGTCCAGCCATCTAACTTGAGAAAGTCCAACGGCGTTTGAGACGACAGACTGACATCGCTGACTTCATCCAAATCAATATGGCGTACAGAGCCAATAGCATCATCCTGGCCAATCTCAACCGTCTGGGGACCGATCCAGTCGTCCATCTTGACTTCCCGCAAACTACCGCTCACTAACAGTCCACCATAGAGATCCACGGACGTGGCTCGAAGACGTTTTAGACTGCCATTAACGCGAATTTGACCGACATGGGTATTCAATGTGCCATGAATGGAAAAATCGGTCGAGGCATCAGTCCCATAAAGAACAATCTCACTAAAGTCGGATCCACCGATAATCTCACCATAGCCAGGGCCATTGAGACTAAAGAGCGTTTCCTTACCTCGGATATCGGGCACCCGTAGCGGAACGTTGTATCCATAGCCCGGAATGTTGCCAAACTGCCATACCACCTGTTTGGAGGCAGCATCTACTGCAATATTGTTAAGAGGATTGGCATCCAACAGTCCATGGTTTGCATTGGCCACCACAAACACTTGATAGTCACCTGCTCCCATATCCTGAGGCAGTTGTATATTTAGGGAAAGCTCATGAGACTGATTTTCCTTAAGGGTAAGTTTTTCCAGCGTTGTCTGACCAATCTCAATGGCAGCATCTGGATTATCGATAGAAGCTGCATAGGCGGTCAGGGTGACCTTGTCTTGAAGTTTAGAGTCTCCCTGATTGGATAGAGTAACATTTAGTTTACCGTTAGCCCCTGGAATGAGATGGTCCTTTAGCTCCACCGATTGAATTGTTGCAACCAGATCGGGAAGTCCATCTTCCGACAACGCTTGAACCGATGAAAAAAAGTCTTGTAATTCAGAGGATTGCCCTGTTATTGGATCAATTTCCGGAGAAGAAACCTGACTATTTCTCGACAGAAGAGAAGACAATGACAATGAGGACAACGATGTGCTGGCTTCTCTTAACAGGGCACCATCACCATTTAGTTCACTAAGCAACAATGATTCACTGATGTCTAGCCCCGACCACTGACCAACATTGCCAACAGCAGCAATACTGCTAATGCTGGCAAATGGATTTAATAGATTGGCTAGCCAATCTTCTGACCAAATCGCAGCGCCTCCTGTAATGGACTCCACGTTAAAATCAGAGATTGCAAACAGATTAGACATAGTGATAACACTGACACAGCAAACCGTGCCCCATTGAAATCAATGGGCTCACCGGAGGAAAAGGAATTAAGAAAAATCTATAGGGATATCTGAATTTCGCGTACTACAGAACGACTTCAGACCCACGGACATAATAGGGTTACATTTACTACTTTCCGATGAGGAAATGTACGTAGATTTGGATGATTTAAGTCATCTTTACAGGAGATTTATAGTTGGACTGAATATGCAATTTGATATGTAAGAATTGAGTTAAGATGAGCGTATATCAAAATCTTTTGATGCTTTGAAATAGAACAAGATTTTAGGACCATGTATGGCATCTCAATAGAATAGAGGCTGGTTGACTGGGCATAGTAAAGAGGTATCGTGTCTGATCAGCAATTCCAAATTCCAACTTAAGGACAGAGAATGTATACTGTCGCAATCGAGTCGTTTAAATAGTGACACTATCCGGTAGAGTCAACTCATTCGAATGGGTCTTGCCGTTGGCAAGATAGTCGTCATGATCTCAAGTGTTCTCGGATTCGACAGGTTGCTAGGAGGGCTGACCTCGTGCATAGGAACGATGAAGGATGGGCGTCAGCCCAGTAACGCGACTCGTTATAGTCTTCAAGATGCGGTCCTGGGAGCGTTTAGTGCGTTTTTCATGCAAAGCCCGTCATTCTTAGAGTATCAACGCCTCATTGGGGATGGCTTCACTAGCCCACCTCACTTCTGACCAACGACAACAGTGGCTTTCTTATTTGCGAGTTTCTCCAGAGAGGCTTCGCCCTAGCGAAACCATCCCCTTCGAGCTATACGCACCCTGACACAGGACAAAGAAATAGATTTATTCTGATACACCATCGCTAATGAGCAGCCAATATGGATTTCTATTATATTTTCTCTGCACAAAAAATATTGGGCAATGAGTATTTAGAGTATCGAGACTAATTCAGGCCATCTATCATAGGACTTACGCATTGACAAGATAGCAAAGACATGAAGTGATACGAATGG
>NZ_JADOES010000019.1 GCF_018739885.1 Leptothoe spongobia TAU-MAC 1115
CCATTCGTATCACTTCATGTCTTTGCTATCTTGTCAATGCGTAAGTCCTAAAGACCATCCATTATTCTTCCTGACAACATTATTTGCCAATCTACCATTTATCCAAAAGTCATTGGGCACTTTTCATTTTCAATGTGATCAGCTGAAATCGTCATTACAGGGCTCATCTATTCATTGTGCTGAGGTTGGAGACGAGCTCTTGCAGCTTTACTTTAAGGCTTTGGTAGCACAGAATCTGTTGTCTGCTAGTTCTCCTGTTGTGGAGCACTTACCTATGGCTGTATAGATGAGAAAAGGGGGTGTCGAATTAACCTAACTCGACACCCCCTTCTAAAAAAATGTTCTTGTGTCGCTATGTCGCTGCGCGAACCTGAGCTTCATTCTTTAATTTATACGGAGTTTTCCTGGATAATATGCTGAGTATGAAAGCTATATTGCCTTGTTCAGTTAAATAAATGCAAAATTTGTATCTGCAGAAAGTCTCTATACTAAAGACTACGGAACCCTATGGTGTTTACCTTTTATGTCCCATCCTCTTCAAGTTTTAGTCACAGGTGCAACTGGACGGACCGGTTCTTTGGTAGCCCAAAAACTTCAAGCATTAACTGAATCATTTGTTGTTAGGGGTTTTGCTCGCTCCTCCCAAAAAGCTACAGAACTGTTTGGTTCAACTGAGAATTTCTTTTTTGGCAGCATCCTTGAGCCTGATAGCCTGACACCTGCCCTGGAAGGTTGTGATGCTTTGGTGATCCTGACCAGTGCTGCACCGCAGATGAAACCGCCCACTCAGCCGGGACAGCGTCCAGAGTTTACGTTTGCACCGGGTGAAATGCCTGAACAGATTGACTATCAGGGGCAGATTAATCAGATTGATGCGGCTAAACGAGCAGGGGTGAAGCAGATTGTGGTGGTGGGATCCATGGGCGGCACCGACGAGAAGCATTTTCTCAACACCATGGGTAATGGCAAGATTTTGGTCTGGAAACGCAAAGCGGAACAGTATTTGATTGACTCGGGTGTGGATTACACGATTATTCGAGCGGGTGGTTTGTTAGATCAACCAGGGGGCAAGCGAGAACTGGTTGTGAGTAAAGATGATGTCCTACTTGGCAATGCACCAGAGGGTGTCACGACTTCCATTCCTCGGGCTGATGTGGCTGAAGTAGCAGTACAGGCATTGCTAGAGTCTGCTGCTCGCAATAAAGCCTTTGATGTTGTTTCAAAGCCAGAGGCAACGAATCAAGCACCAGTAACAAATGATTTCAAGGCTCTATTTACTAAAACTCAACCGGGTTTGTAGGTAAACTCTATGGGGCTACACGTCATGGGCGAACACAATGGAGTAATAAATCAGTCCACTGAATACAGGCTCGGGCTTCTGTTCCAGTAGATTTGAGAAAAAACAGAGCCGAGATTCGTCTAGTGCTACTTCTGCCCAGTAAGCGCCCTAGACAATACGGTACAGATAAATCGGAGCAATAGGATGGATCAGGCTAAAAGAGAACGTTTGGAATCTAAAGGGTGGAAAATTGGAACAGTTTCAGACTTTCTAAAGTTAACACCCGAGGAGACTATTCTTGTTGAAATTAAGTTAGCACTCAGCCAAGGCTTGAAGGAGCGTCTTCAAAAGCTGATGACTCAAAGTACGCTTGCTTCTAAAATCAGCTCCAGCCAACCTCGGATTGCCAAAGCTGAAAATGGTGATGCTTCGGTCTCTATTGAATTATTGCTCCGGGCGATATTGGCAACCGGTGCAACACCGCAAGATATTGGAAAGATTATTGCTAGTGTGGGGTAAGCGGCTAAAGCTCTGAGTAATGCGTTAAGAAAGCATTTTACAATAGGCTAACAATTAGTATTACGGATGTGACGCCAATGGTCAATTATCCGTTCTAGTCGGTTCAATAGGTCATCATACGTAATGATGTCTACAAGGTTTTTGTACTTCCTACGAATTACCTCAAAATCAAGTAACTGCGTATTCGAAAGGTTATGACTTCGGCCAGCAATGACAATTCCGCTCGGATTAGTGATTTTGATTTTCATTCCTGTAGGAAGTTCGGCAGCATATCGCTGAGTGAGAGTACGTTCGCCATCAGAGCCCCATCTATTTAGAAAGAATATATATTTTTCAAGTTGCATAATGCTTCCCGACAACTCCCGCAGAGGAACATGGTTATCTCTATATGTACCAGGCGTTACGATTGCACTATCGGATGGTTTCTTTATTTCAATCAAGTCAATGGTCCCTGAAGCATCAACAAGCAAGAAGTCTACACGTCTTATAGTCTTTGAGAATGGATCGCGTATGGGAGGCTCTCGAAATACCCTTACATATTTGGGGTAGAGGAGTTGAAGAATATCAACAATTTCCTCTTGCCAGCGATTCTCAGAAGGGGTTTCTTCAGCATTAAGCATATCTTTCAGTTTGCAATATGTTGCCTCAAATTTATGCTGTTCAAACTCAGCGACATCAGGTAACAACAAGTCCACATGACGATCACCTCGAAGATTTCGTACTCTGTGGAATTTTTGCAAGTAGTCTTTTTTGGGGTTTAGATATTCACTTAATATACTAGAAATCCTTGCTTGTGCATATCTTGTAACTTCAGTTGAGGTTGGGAAATGAGATAGCAATTCTTCAAAGCCTTCTGTAGGAATAGCTGCATGATGTGACCCACCAACATATATGTCATCGGATGAGAGTTTGTCTATTCGGCCAAAAATTGAAATATCTCGCTCTGCAAGAAATATCTTTCGCGAGAACCTTAGATCTTTGTGCAGATATAGAGAGTTTTCGAGATTAAGTATTCGCTTTTTAACCTGGTAGTATTCACCGCGCAATTCCGCCAAGATAAACTCCACTGGCTCAAATTCTAAGTCAGGCTCCTCACTTTTAGCTGAGATGAGGTCCTCTGACTTGAATAGAAACCGTTTGGCAATTCGAACTTCTCCTGCAGACTGTAAATTTTTATATATCCACGATTCTCCCCTAAGGTTAGGAGTATACGAAAGAATTAGACGATTTTCACGCTTGATAAATTCCAATGGTTAATTCGTTAGTTAAATTAAAGATATAGCTATTGCGTATATAAAAATTTTCTGGATTATCTTTTCACTTCAGGAGCCATACAGATATTTTAGGTTAACGTTGCTTTTGAGACTTTGATATGGCTTGACGAAAGCCTGGTAACCGTTCTAAAGTTACCCAATGCTGCTAGTGCAGCTGTTCCACTAGAACCTAATAACTTGGCACCATCGGCAGGTGTGGCGACACCTAACCGATGGCTACCCACGGATTAACACGCAATCCACGGGATTGGGATATTATGCCCTACCCCCTGCGATTTGCAATACATCGTGGGGGCTAGGGAATTAGGTTCTGGCTTTCCTTAACCCTTCTGATGGAGAACCAGAACCATGTTTCAAGACCCAACTCAGGGCGCGATCGCGCCCACCCATTCACCTGCTCCGCTACCAGAACACAACTACGAATACGGACGACATATGCTATTTGGCACCCTGAGCTTTGTGCAGATCACCATTAAGCTACTGCACAAACTCAACTACGCTGAGCCCAACGACTGGAGCCGTCCGCTACCCACCGGACAGCCCAATGAAGTCATGGCAATTTTGACCAAGAAGGTAAGAATCGACTAAGGCTGAGGCGTACGGTTGTGCTGCTTGCAGGTGTGCGATCGCACACCTGCAGCAAACTAAAATATAGCAGCAGGGTATCAACTTAATGCGGGACGTTTTCTGGAAGATAGTCGTTGGTAGTTAGTCGTGAAACTTCAGTCAGGGACTAACTGCCAACCACGAACCACTAACTTCCTTACCTGATAAGAATTTCCCGTTTACGCGGATACCCTAGTAGGACACAATATGACAGCAGCAATTATTAAGTGCTTATGCAAAATTAATTGCAAACTCTTCTCCAAAACCTGCCAGTCCCACGCCCGGTTCAAACCCTAGGTGCAAGATATAAGCATCAACTTTTACTAGGCGCAATATCTAGCAGCATTAGTGAGCCCAGGCTCGCACTGGCCCTGACATGATCATTCCTTTCTACAAGTTCTTCTGGGGCGTCAGGGGCACAGGCAGAGATCAGCGAGAGATGCACTTTCCAGGCTGCGGCTTGGCGACGCAGCAGTAGGGTATAAAGCCTAAGGTAAGTATGCGGCAGCTGGACTAGCCCCTGATAGAGCTGTAGCTCATCTACAGCGAGTTGCATTTGTAGCTCTGGACTGATTGGTTGCGATCGCCATTCCACTAACCGAGGCGAGGGAGTCGATAGCTGCATCAGGTGAATGCTGGGTAGCCCTGTGAGCTGAATGAAGGCATTAACCCAGTTACTCAGGTCATGGTCGGCATTCGCCCGGGACATATAGCTCACCGTGAGCAGCTCTCCAGGCTGCGGTCCAGAATAAATATGCTCTTGCTCGATGGAGGTTTCATTCAGTTGGGGAGATAAGGACCAGTGACGGCAGACCGGCAAACGATACTTCAGTCTGGAGCAAGTGACGACTTTAGTCGGCCAGTCTTCCAGAGTGACAGACTGCATCCAGATGGGTCTAGTTTCAGGCTTGAGCATGGGTTTGGAGAGAGTTTATAATTTTAGCCTTGTGTTCTTATATCAAAATGCTTAACGATCTACTCTACAGGCTCCCAACCATTGGGTTCGAGTAGAGTTAGCTGCCCTTGCTCAACCGTTAAAAAGAGTCGAACGGTGGTTTTAGATTTGAGTGAGCGGTATTGCCCGGAGGGACCGGCCCAGCCAGTGGGACGTTGGCCAGATTGCCAATAGTAAACATCAATTTGGCTAGCTGGGGCTGGCAAAACGTCAGGTAGTGGAAAACTGATCAGTGGGGCAGTGTTGGGAGAAATCGCAGCCTTTTCAACCGTCTCGACAGTGACCACGGCATGATATTGGTGGTTACTACCTATATCGATTGGGACTTCTTCCGTAGATACCTGCTGGATGGCACCAGTCACCACAAAAAGAGAATTATCTCGTAACTCAGTATTCGCCTGGGGCGGTAGGGCGGCCTGGGCAGGTGCTGCCGTCAGCAAGACGATGCCGACTAGACTGACCAACATGGCGATCACTATGCCAATAATTAGGCCAATAACATTGGGTAGTGCCAGGGTTGCAAGCATCATTTAACTCCTAATCCGTGGGAATCTTCGCGCCGATGCTCAGACCGTCGAAATATTTCGTCACTTCGCTCAGCTCGATCCAAAAGACACCTGCATTTCTATTTGATTTTGTCTTAACAGGTACATTCCCATCATTATCAATATTTTGATAGTCATATTGATATTCGCGTCCATATGATCCCCAAGGATTGCGCAGCTGCATCAAACGATACTTGCCATCTTCTTTTCCGAGTGCCGGGGCGCTGATATCGTCACTAGTACAGGTTTGCAATACTGAGTAGGCATGTCTGCCTGCAAGGCCGCCTTTTTTCTGCTCGCCAGCAGCACCGTTAAAGCCTGATTGAGTAGCTTCTATGTATTTATGGGTGCTCATTGTAACGGGTTGTCCTGCCTTTAATGCCACCTGAATGTTGGTGAACAATCCTGTTTGAAACTCAGTATACTGACCTTTGCCAAGCTTACCTGGCAAATACTTGGCAAGTGCTTTGAGAACAACCTCTTTTTTCCCATTCTCTTCTTGTGAGCCTTGCTTAAAGGCCTTATCGACTTCTTCTAACGTTACCTGGACAGCAACGTCACCGCCCAGATTCTGACGTGTGCTCTCTTTTAAGAACAGCATTCCTTGAACGGCTGCAAACGTATTACCACTGGTGGAAAGACCATTTTTTTCAAATACTTCACCAATCTTGGCTAAGGTTTCGCCCGCTGGGTCATTGTCACTGCGCTGATTGAGTGAGGTATGTTCTGAAGCTTCACCTAAGAGTACTTCAAAGGCATGACTAGACAAGCCTCCAGCAATATCATCGTAGGATGGGCTTTGACTTTGATTATCCTCTTCTAAGGTGCCAGCAAAACCGCCTGCTACATAAGCTTTTTGCATCATCTTCACCCATAGTTGCCCCTGGTTATAAAGTTTTTGACCACTCTGACTCTGAGGAATTGATTTTTCGACTTTAATGTATTGGGGAGTGAATGTTTTTTCGCCATTGCCTCCTGACTGGACCTGGAACAAGCGCACAGCTACCGCGTCCTCTTGGTCACGCATAATCTTTTTGAAATACTGAGGTCGCGTAGTGGCAATACTCATCAGAGCTGCTTGGAAGTAGCAATCACCCAAATTTGTTTGTTTGACATCATTGGGGTCAGGATCGCGACCATCGGGGAACAGTTCAACATCGACTTTTTTGTATCTTTCAGATTCTGTTTTAATTTCAGTGAGATCCGTTTTCGCAACCCAGCAAATGTGCTGATTAAATCGTCCCTGCAGAAGTTTGACTGCCACATGGTTAGGGAAATTCTGTTGACCTTGAACGGGGTTAATGATGTGGACCTGGACATCTGCTTGAATCCCAAGATTCTCTCGCGTCATTGGGAAGAATGCTTGCGTTCCTCCAGGGACAAAATGTAGGGCTGATTGAGTTTCCTTGATCTTATGGTGGGCCTCATCCTGCTGCCTGAGTTTAGGATCGTCTTGCAAAGGTGCATCTTCAAACGCTTGTTCTGTTTGAATTTGAGTCTCGATTATCGTCAGCTGCTCCTGAATATGGTTGAGGAGCTCAACCACACTTTGCTTGAGCTCCTGCATGCTTGCCCGCTTGTTATTTCTTCTTTCTCGTTTCGTTTTATTACTAAAGAATGTATTTTCCTTCTCAGGATGAGCGGTTAGCCAGGTATCAATTGAACGACTAATTCCATCTAAATCGTCTATGCGTCTCCTAAATTTAGATTTTTTAACTTCATCAGGATTATCGAGATTCAAGGGTTCGTAGCTAAGGCTGTGGGTATTGTAACTGTCGACAGCGGTGACAATATTGTTAAATGCAGTTCCAGTACTGTTACCTGTAGGAGCTGTTAATGAATCATTTTCTGTCACCCGTTGAATAATGCCTGTTGCTAGGGGGCTGACCTGTTCTGGTTTGCGCTGAGGCTGCTGCTGAATTTGCTGAGTTGCGCCCTGTTGCAGTGTATGGGTGACTTCATGGGCAATCAGTTCCTGACCATTGCGACTGCTGGGGTTGTATTCTCCTTGTTTGAAGTAAATATCTGCCCCGGTGGTAAAGGCTTTGGCCTGAATAGACTGGCTCAGCTGATTTGCTTGACTGTCGGTGTGCACGCGCACGTTGCTCAAGTTAGCGCCCATGGCCGATTCCATCTGACTCTGCAACTGGGGCTGTAGGGGACTACCACCGCCTCGGGTGTGGTTGAGCTGCGATTCAAAATCACTGCTGGCTTCACCAGAGACAATGCCGCCTTGACGCTGGACGGGAACCTGTAGCAGAGGATCGGGTACAAGGCGAGTTGTGCTACTCAGTGGCGATCTCTGAATGGGATTGCCTGGCGGTGCAGAGGGGGGTGTAGGGACTGGTGTCAGGGGACCTGCATTAATGTGGTCTACGACCTGATGAGCCACGGCGTCGGCTTCTTTTTCTAGTGGATCGTTGGGCGTGCCAATCGTCACCTTGGGCTGAACAATATCGATATCAGCAAAGCTAAAGCTGAGCGACTGGGGAGTCTGTCCGTCTAACTGAGTGGGTTCGGTGGCTGGTTGCGACGCAAAGGGGCGAGTTTGTAGAGCGTTTTGCAATTGAGGCGCTGTGCCTTTTTGCGGATCTGGGAACCGATGGGAGGTTTTCATAGTTAGCTGCCTTTAGCCTGTACCTATCACCACGTCTGATTCTGAATTCTGATATGGATAGCTACGCTAGGATGCACAGCTCAACAGATCAACTAACTGCAGTTGATGATATTTCTGCCTGCGGTTAACGGATATTCGGTTGGAATTAGTGGCAGCTTTGTATAAGTTGCTGTGGTTTCGAATCGATCAGAAATCAATCAATCATTAGTCAGCGATACACTTGTTGGTCCACTACGCTAGAGGTTTATTCCGTAGTAGTTTCGAACATCCTGGCGTAGCAAAAATATCACCATTGGGATGCCAAAGAAAATGTATGCCGAGGGAATGTATAGAATAGTGATGATAAGCGCGATAATGTAAATCGCCTTATTGGGTTTATGCAGGATGCAGGCAAAAATAATTGTCGCCAGGCCTAGCAAAACGCAAAAAATCCCAAAACCATAGAAAAAGACAGCGGGTAGTTCCGCCTCCCTGAGTGCTGATTCAAACATGGGTAGAGCAAAGCAACCTGCGCCTAAGCCAAGGTATACCAATCCACTGAGGATCAGTGGAATACGCATCAGCGAAAAAGGGATATTGGGATTAGCCATGGCTTCTTTTAGCGATGTAGGTATATATCAAAAATCGGAATCATGCTCTATCTTAACTATCGCTAAAATTAGATAATTAGGAATGCCTTGGGGCCATTGCTTATGACACCCCTTACCTTGACCCTCAATCCCATTGTGCCGTTGACCCGCGAACAGTTTTATCAGCTGTGCCAGGTCAATCGCGATATCCGTATGGAGCGAAGCAATACAGGAGACTTAATTTTGATACCACCAACCGGATGGGGCACGGGCAAACGTAATGCGGACCTGACGACGGAACTCAATATTTGGAATCGTCAGACAAAGCTTGGCATCGTCTTTGACTCTTCTACAGGATTTTCATTGCCCAATGGCTCCGATCGTTCACCTGATGCCGCTTGGGTACAAAAAACACGCATCGAAGCCCTGGCCCCTGACCCAGCTAGGTTTTTACCCTTAGCCCCCGACTTTGTCATTGAACTGCGGTCAGCAACGGATAAACTAGTGCCGCTACAACACAAAATGGCAGAGTATCAGGACTGTGGTGTGCGTTTGGGTTGGCTGATTGATCCCCAGAATAAACAGGTAGAGATTTATCGTGGGGGACAATCACCAGAGTGTTTGAGTCATCCTAAACAGTTATCGGGTGAAGAGGTACTCCCTGGCTTTGTTCTGAAATTAGTGGATATTTGGGATTAATGGTTGAGAGTCATGGCAGAGCTATAGGAGCCACTCGCCAGGCAGAAGTCTGGGAGCTAAGTCTGAGGAGCAGCAACGCCCAGAAATTTATACCGCTTATACAATAAAGGAGTTCGTCAACTGGGCTTGGGGCTATGCCAGAGCAAACCCGTCAATCGTGGGATTTCGGTCGCTTTTTTGACACCCTCAATTACTTTGACGCCATCCCTATCATTAGTTCATTGCAAACCATGTTCTTTGGTTCACCGCCACCGCCGCCACCTCAGCTCCAGGCCAATATTATCTTTGACTTTCGTCAGCCTACGGAGCAAATGCGTGAACTGTGGGGTGCCCTTGATGATGTGGTCATGGGCGGCGTTAGCCAGAGTGGAGCCCAGCTGCAGTCAGAAGGATTAGCCTTTACTGGCTATGTGTCCACAGCAAATTCTGGTGGCTTTGCCTCAGTGCGTACTCGAAATTTTGAGCCGCCCTTAGACCTGAGTGCCTATAGCGGTATCGAGCTACGGGTAAAGGGTGACGGACAACGCTATAAATTCTTTTTACGTGACGGAGCAGGCTGGGATACTGTGGCCTACGCCTATTCTTTTGATACGGCTAATGGTGGTTGGGTAACCGTGAGGATTCCATTTGCTGATATGAAAGCTGTGCAGAGAGCAAGAGTCGTACAGCGGAGTCCCATCAACACAGGACGGATCTACTCGCTACAGATCATGCTGAGCAAGTTTGAGTATGATCGTCAACTGAATCCGCATTTTCAGGCGGGTCCGTTTCAGCTACTGGTGGAGTCGGTGAAGGTTTATTAGCTGGGTTCGCCTATGCTCATCTTTTCGATAATGCTCTGGGTGAACGGAGTTGAACCCAGCGACAGATCGTCTCAACTACTCACCAATAACACCACAGGCAAGACGAGGGCCGCCACCGCCAAGGGCGGCAGGCTCATCGGAGAAGTTATCTCCATGCATATGAATCATTAATGAACGATTTTTTAGGAAACTGGCATCTAGTCGAGGTGCTAAGACAGGTGTGGTTGCTGTGCCGTCTGTTGCCACAAAGAGAGGGGGTAAGTCTCCTAGGTGACCAGAACCGTAGGGACCTTCATGGCTACCGGTTTCAAAGGGATCAAAATGCCCCCCCGCAGCTAACCCAGCAACGGGTTCGCCTTGCTTGAATCCAGGGCCACAGGCAGGATTTGTATGGATATGAAACCCATGCATCCCTGGGGACAGGTTGATAAGATTTGGGGTGAGAACTAAGCCATAACGAGTATCTTTAAGGGTGACAGTGCCGATGGCCGGGCCCAGACCTCGCTGGTCGGTTAGATTAACATCAACGCTAACGATATGGTCATTAGCATAGGCTGGTGCAAAAGCGATAACAACGATGAGTGCTGCCAGAGCAATGATGAGGGGTTTTAAGCGCTTAACCATACTAAGAGTTTGTATTTAGAGGGTGCTTGTGAACTGATTGTCAGATTAATTGTTAAGAATTAATCAACAATAAGAATTAACCAATAGTTAGCTGGGAGTCAGCTATCCCTCTCTACATAGATAATTGCTACAGTCAGACCCGCTTCAGGGGAAGATTGTTAAACTTTCTACGAACTATCTTTAAAGTCTCGAAGTATTTTGCTTAGGAAATGCTGAGGATGATTTAGGAGACAAAATCCTGGCGAATAACCCCCGATATCGAAGGGCATCCACAAGGGGATGCCCCTACAGAATTATCCATTTTGAATCGAGGTTATCGAGGGTGAGGAATTCGGATTTGGTATTACTTGCCTGCTTAGTTTGTAGTATCTCCCTTCCGAGCATAGAGAATCCCGACAATGAGCAATAAGGCTCCAAGCGCTCCAGACCAGCTAATAGGCTCTTTAAAAGCAAAAATCCCTAATAAAGCGGCGGTCAGCGGTTCTAGTAAAACAGCAATGCCTGCTACAGTAGCCGGTGTATGGCGAATGCCGAGCATATAAATGCTATAGGCGATGCCACAGGTGATCAGGCCAAGGTAAAGCGAAAAGGGTAGAGCCTTGAGCCAAATGTCTAAGGTGGGGTGGATTACTAGGGTGGGAGTGAGTACGAGCGCAGCGGCAGTGAAGCTATAGGTTGCGATCGCAATAGCATCCATTCGAACCACCAGCGATTTTGCCAGAACTGCATACCCTGAATAGGAGAAAGCGGCTCCAAACGCTAAGGCTACCCCAAGGAGAAATTGACTGCCATCGATTTGTAACGCCTCAGGTTGAGCAATTAACAGAACTGTCCCCGTAACCCCCAGGGTTAGAGCGATACATAAACCGCGAGTCAGTTTCTCTCCCAGAAATGCAATAGCTAGCAAAGCGATGATCAACGGTGACGAACAAACCGAAACCATTGCTGTCATGGCCACCCCGACATAGGGCACTGCTGCAAAGTAAAACACTTGATACCCTGCCATACATAGACCCATGGCGATTAAGGGTAAACGACAGACTTTAGGCGGCCAATAGATCGAGGTTCTCTGAAGTTGTCGACGAGTATTCTGCCTGTGCCACAGCCAAAAGATAGGCAGACCAAAGACGATACGCCATAGGCTTACGATTAATGGAGAAACGGTTACCTGCTGGGAGATCAGGACTGAGATGGTCCCGGTGGTGCCCCACGTAATGGCAGCAAGGCATATAAGAAGTAGACCCATGTGATGGCTTCAACTTACCAAATTAAGGTTAGGTTTAATACAAAGCCTGGTAAAACCTCTTCATCGGAAAGAGATTGTGGATTATCTAAAATTTCAGGTGACTGATTAGGGCGATAAATTTCAACCTGTCGCTGTTTACGATGCAGCAGCCATCCTAAACGAGCACCGTTGTCTCGGTATTCTTCCATTTTCTGACGCGTGCGTTCTAGCGAATCACTGGGAGACATCAGCTCCACAACAAAATCTGGGCAGAGAGGCACAAATTTTTCCCGTTGTGCTGGTGTTAAAGCATCCCAACGCGAACGTTTTACCCAAGCTGCATCGGGTGAACGATCGGCTCCATTGGGTAGCTTGAATCCAGTGGAGGAATCAAATACTTCACCCAGGTTTGTACGCGTATTCCAAAGATCGAGCTGGGTGGTGAGCTTCACATTCCGTCTACCAGTTTCACCCCCCGTCGGTGCCATGATGATTAATTCTCCAGATGCTGTCCGCTCAAATTTCAGCTCATGGTTTTTCTGGCAGAGCTGCAAAAACTGCTCGTCGGTTAAATCTAGATCCAATACCAGTGGGGCCAGCAATGCTGTCATTAATCCTCCCAACATTCACTAGAGATATCCATAGTATAAGCAAACAGACATTGGCTTGAATTTTCGTGCTCTTGCTTTATTGCTGCTTAGAGAGTAAAGATTCAGTTTCCATGCTGCTTACTTATAACTTCTTTGCGTCAGTTCAACGTTATCAAAGACCAAAGGCTCCTGATGTAACTCAGGGGGCTGTTCATCACCGTTGTAGGCCCAGGCAGCCGCATAGGCATAGTCGTTGTCGTTGCGTTTGGCCTCACCATCATTAGTCTGGTATTCCTCTCGGAAGTGGCAGCCACAGGATTCTTCTCGGTTGAGGGCATCACGAGCCATGAGTTCGCCAAGTTCTAAGAAGTCGGCCAGACGCCCCGCATATTCTAAATTCTTGTTGAGGGTATTGGCTTGGCCAGGAACGCGCAGATTTTGCCAGAATTCTGCACGGAGAGATTGGATTTGGCTGATGACAGAATGGAGGCTGTTGCGATCGCGACTCATGCCCACATGGTCCCACACCAGCTGCCCCAGCTCCCGGTGGAACTGCATCACGGTTTTATCACCTTGAATGCTCAGCAGTTTTTGCGTTTTACTGCGGACGGAGGCCTCGGCTTCGGCAAAGGCTGCATGGCTAGTATCTACTGGTGGCAAGGGATTGCCAGCCAGATAGTCGCCCAGGGTATAGGGAATCACAAAGTAGCCGTCTGCCAGTCCTTGCATAAGCGCACTGGCTCCCAGGCGATTGGCTCCATGATCAGAGAAGTTAGCTTCACCCAAGACAAACAATCCTGGAACCGTACTCATGAGGTGATAGTCCACCCACAGGCCACCCATGGTGTAATGTACCGCTGGGTAAATGCGCATAGGGACTTCATAGGGGTTTTCATCCGTGATGCGTTGGTACATCTGAAAGAGATTGCCGTAACGGTTTGCGATCGCTTCGCGACCATCTCGCACCATGGCATCCCGAAAGTCTAGATACACAGCCAGCCCCGTTGCACCCACACCACGACCTTGATCTGTCATTTGCTTGGCATTCCGTGAGGCCACATCCCGAGGCACTAGATTACCAAAGCTGGGATAGCGTTTTTCTAAATAATAGTCTCTCTCCTCTTCAGGAATGTCATTGGGGGGACGAGGGTCTCCCGGCTTGAGTGGGACCCAAACGCGACCATCATTACGTAAACTCTCACTCATCAGGGTGAGTTTTGACTGATAGTCTCCTGATACTGGAATGCAAGTAGGATGAATCTGCGTATAACAAGGATTGGCAAAGTAGGCCCCCCGCTTATAGCAACGCCATGCGGCTGTCACATTGGAGTTTCGGCCATTGGTAGATAAGTAAAACACATTGCCATACCCGCCAGTACACAGCAGCACTGCGTCCCCCTGGTGACGCTCTAACGCTCCCGTGATCAAGTTACGAGTAATAATCCCTCTAGCATGGCCATTGATCACCACCAGATCGAGCATTTCTCGCCGTGTAAAAATCTCAATCTGGTCTGCCATTTTCATCATGGCGCTGTAGGCTCCGAGCAGGAGCTGTTGCCCCGTTTGACCACGGGCATAGAACGTTCGCGATACCTGAGCACCACCAAAGGATCGATTAGCTAACAGACCTCCATATTCCCTGGCAAAGGGTACTCCCTGGGCCACACAGTGGTCGATAATATGGTTGCTAATCTGTGCTAAACGATACACATTGGCCTCGCGGGAGCGATAGTCTCCCCCTTTAATGGTGTCGTAAAACAACCGCCAGATACTATCCCCATCATTGGGATAGTTTTTGGTCGCGTTGATACCTCCCTGGGCCGCAATGCTATGGGCTCGCCGAGGAGAATCTTGAATGCAAAAGCTTTTGACGTGATAACCCAATTCTGCCAGTGTTGCTGACGCTGACGCTCCGGCCAGACCCGTTCCAACAATAATAATCGTGTGTTTCCGCTTGTTATTAGGATTGACAAGCTGACAGTGGTCCTTAAAATTATTCCACTTGTCTTTTAATGAACCGTGAGGAATCCGAGGGTCTAGAGACATGGGGAAAAGACTGTAGGTTGCGGTTAAAGGATAAAACCCAACAGGGGTTAGACAGGGTAAAGGGCACAAAACTCACGTCACCAACCCAAAATAAATACCTAAAGGTAAGGCAACAAAACCAAGTGCAATACTGATGGCTAAGACCAAGCTAGCTACATACATAGCTGGTCGTACCGTTGTATCTAAAGCTCCTAAGGATTGAAACGCACTCCAGATCCCATGGCGAAGATGGCTGGCTAACATCACTAGAACCCCGGTATAGCTAAAGGCATACAAAGGCTGTTGAAATTTTTCGATTACTAACCGGGCTAGATCCCGCACGTCCGAACCAGGCACGGTATAGCGTGTCCCAAACTTAAAGGTGAGTAGGTGCCAGACCAAAAAACAGCCCAGCACTAGCCCGGTCACAATCATGGTGCGAGAACTGAGGGTTTGATAGCTTGGGTTTCCGGCTGATGCATAGGTGGCATACCCTTGGGGACGAGCTTGCAAACGCCCTAGGAAAATCTGCACCCCCATCAGGATATGAAAAACAACAAAGCCTAGCAGAATTAGCTCAATCAGCCACAACAATGGTCCTAGCTGCTCCAGGGTGTGGCCATATTGGTTATACCCATCGGCACTCACTAGCAAAATCAGATTGCCTGCCATATGGATAATGACGAATGTGACTAGGGCTAGGCCACTGATACCCGTGATCAGCTTTTTGCCAATGGCGGATTGGTGGAGAGTAAGTAGCCGGTTTAATCCAGCGGAGGACGTTGAGGTCATGGGCTTGGGCACTGGGAATATCTATAGTTTGACGGTACGCTTCCCGTGTTTGGAAGAATCTCATGAAAAATATAGATGATGAAACGGATGGCGGCATCATGACCGTGGGATAGATACCTCACTGCCCTGCCAATATCTAAAACATTATTGCTAACCAGTGTCGGTGTTCCCATAGCTGTTTACCATAGTTACTCCGTTAACTTAGTTGAGTGACAGTGGCTCCATGGACTACAACACCCTAGTTTCAGGACTGGCAGGACTGGACTACACCCTAGTTTCAGAACTGGCAGGAACTGCTGTAAGTGCAGCAGCTTTGGTGGGTGCCGTGATGGCTGGTCGCCAGGGCAAACAGAAGGCCCTGCAAGCGACTGAGCTGGCTACCTTGGAGTCGGCTAAAACTAAACTGACGCAGCAGGTGACCCAGGCCAAGGCGCAAACTCAGACTCTGACTGAGGCGATGGCTCTGGCCAAGGATGCGGTCATGGGGCTGGAGCAGCAGGTGAGTGAGCTCAAGGCTGAGCGCGATCGCATTTCTAAAACATCCACTCAAACTAAGGCCAAAGTTAGCCAGTTGGAAGGGCAAGTCACCGATCTGACCAAGGAGAAGCACACCCTAGAGCAGACCTTGAAACAGGAATGCGAGGTGACTAGTCAGCTCCGCGATCGCACTAGTAAATTAGACGACTCCCTAAAATCGGCTCAGCAGCGTTTAACCGAGTTGACCAGGGTTGAGCAGCAGTTAAAGCAGCTACAGAAGACGGCCCAAGCTCGTCAGACTGAGTCTGATCTGCAGTTAGAAAAGCTACGGACTCAAAACGCCACCCTCCAAAAACAATTCAATGGGGCGAAGTCTGAAAAAAGTGACTTAGCCCAAACCGTTTTGACGTTAGAACAATCAAAGCAGCAATTAGAACAATCCCTCAAAGCGGCTCAACAAAGTGACACTGAGGCTCAAAACACCATTACCCAGTTGACTCAGCAATTGGATCAGCTGCAGTCAACCGCTCAGACAGAAACCGCCCAGGCTCAGACAACCATTACTCAACTGACTCAGCAGTTAGACCAGGCTAATGCCACAGCCGAAATAGACGCGGCCCAGGCCCAGACAACCATTGCTCAACTAACGCAGCAACTAGAACAACAGCATGCTCAGCAAGCGGACCTAGCCCAAACCATTGAGCAACAGCAAGCAGAGATTGCCCAGCGTGAACAAGTCCAGGCTGAAAGCGTAAACCAAGAACGAGAACAACTGCAGCGAGAAATAGAAACGAGTCAGACCCAGCTCACCCAAGCTCAAACCCAGATTGCGACCCTGGAGACAGAACTCACCCAAGTACAGCAAGCTTTGGCAGACGCCCAGCTCTCCTTTGACCAAGAGACCGCATTACGCACCCAAACTGAAACAGACGCCACCCAACTCCAGACAACCATAGCTCAACTAACTCAGCAATTGGACCAGGCCAACGCAACGGCTGAGTCAAATGCCACCCAGGCCCAAACAACCATAGCTGAGCTAACCCAGCAACTAGAACAACAGCGTGACCAGCGAGACGTCCTAGCTCAAACGGTTAAGCAACAGCAAGCAGAAGCCGCCCAGCGTGAACAAATCCAGGCTGAAAGCTTAGGCCAAGAACGAGGACAGCTGCAGCGAGAAATAGAAACAAGTCAGATCCAGCTCACCCAGGCTCAAGCCCAGATTGCGACCCTGGAGACAGAACTCACCCAATTACAGCAATCTTTGGCAGACGCTCAGGCCTCGTTTGACCAAGAGACCGCATTACGTGCCCAGACTGAGACAGACGCCACCCAGGCCCAGACAACGATTAATCAACTGACTGAGCAGTTGGAACAGGTCAACGCAACGACCAAGACAGAAGCCACCCAACTCCAGACAACGATTAATCAACTGACTGAGCAGTTGGAGCAGGCTAACGTAACGGCCAAGACAGAAGCCACTCAACTCCAGACAACCATCGCTCAGCTAACCCAGCAGCTAGAACAACAGCGTGACCAGCATGATGCCCTAGCCCAGACGGTGAAGCAACAGCAAACAGAAGTTGCCCAACGTGAACAAGCTCAGACTGAAAGCCTAGACCAGGAACGACAACAGCTGCAGCGAGAAATAGACGCGAGTCAGACCCAGCTGACCCAGGCCCAGGCCCAGGTTGCTACCCTGGAGTCAGAACTAGCTCAGGTTCAGCAATCGTTAGTAGAGGCTCAGGTCTCGTTTGATCGAGAGACCACATTACGCACTCAGCTAGAAGAAATCACCCAGGCCCACCAACAGTTAGTGCAACAAACGGCTCAACAAACGCCCCAATTAAATCGGCAGGTGGAAGAGTTGACATCCATTAACTCCCAACTGACTCAACAGTTACAATCTGCCCAGGATAATATGGCAGCCCAGACTGATCAGATAAAAGCCATGGTCAAAGAGCAAGCGGCCATGAAAGAAGCTTTAGATATTAGCCAAACTGTGATTGCATCACTCCAAAAACAGTCCCCGCCAGCGCCAGCCTCTACGTCTAAAGAAGTCGTTGTCGAAGAGGGGGCACCAGCCAATAAGCAGCTTAATTCCCCAACAGCTTCCCTAGAAGCGTCCCCAGAGGCAAATGCGGAGGCAAATGCTACATCCGACGGGATAGCGGGTAAAAGCTTTGTGATCACCGGGACTCTAAAAGATCTCTCATCTGAACAGGTGACTCAGCTGATTACAAATGCAGGTGGGCGTATCAACAAAATGCCAAGTGGAAAAACCGATTACATTGTCGTTGGTAGAAATCCTGGTAGTAAGCTCAAAAAGGCTGAAAAGTACAATACGCCCCAACTTAACGAAGCTCAGTTGTTGGAGTTGCTACAGCCACCTAGCTAGCAATCTAAAAAATACCGTCAAAAATCACCCCGGCATTTTGAAATACCAGGGTGATTGCAGACTGAGAAATAACTATCACATTACTGGCTAATGTCGAGCGCTGTGATCGCTATAACGACCAGTCATGTCAGGTTATTCTTGAATGGTTACTGACATGATTTTATCGCCGCCGCTAATGGCATTGACAACATCCATATCTGTGGTTTTACCAAAGACTGTATGGACTCCATCTAGGTGGGGCTGAGGCGCATGGCAAATAAAGAACTGGCTACCGCCTGTATCACGTCCAGCATGGGCCATGGATAGGCTACCGGCTTCGTGCTTATTGGGGTTAATCTCACACTTGATTTTGTAACCGGGGCCACCAGTACCAGTGCCGTTTGGACAGCCACCTTGGATCATGAAGTTAGGGATGACGCGGTGGAAGTTGAGTCCGTCATAAAATCCATCCTTGGAAAGCTTGACGAAATTAGCAACCGTGTTGGGAGCATCATTGTCAAAGAATTCGATATTGATGGTTCCCTTTTCGGTTTCCATGATTGCTTTAGTCATGCAGGCATCCTCATATAGCAGAGCGGGTAAAAAAGACCATGACGTTGCTGATCCCTTGGTCAACAACGGCAAGACCCTTGCCTATGATGGCAGCAAGGGTAGTTTGGCTCAAGCGAGAGGCTTTAGCGACGACGCTTTTTTTTAGTTGTTTTAGCTTTTTGAGCTGGTTTCTTGGCACCTTTAAACCGGCTGAGGGCAGCACTGGCAGCGGCCACAATCCGATTATCAGTATCTCTAAGTGCTTGTCGCAGAAAAGGGATTGCTTTAATCGAGCCTGATTCTTGCAGGGCTGTCACGGCAGCTAGGCGCACGTCAGCATTGTTGTCTTTGGTGAGTTTGCCAAGCTGAGGAACGGCGCAAACGGCCTCTTTACGATTCATGGCGGCGGCCTGGCCTAGAGCCGTTGCTGTCTGAGTTAGTTCTAAATCACGAGCGGTGTGAGCAGATTTAGAGACAGGCGTTACAGTCGTTGGGGGGGCAGATGCTGGTGTGGCCCCATGCTGGGATGTCACCGTTAATGGTTCAGATGTGGCTTTAGGGAGATTGCTGGCCTCTGTCCAAGGATCAGGAATCGGTGTGAAGCTGCTGCCGGTGGTTGGCTGGGGGGGATCTGTAGCCTTGACAGACGGGGTAGGGGTATCTGCAATATCTTCTATAGGTGCTGCTGCTGTATCCGCGTCTTCAGTGCTTTCCTGACTTTCTTGACTATTAATGCTGATTAAGGCTGCAATGCGGGCTTCGTATTCAGCCTCTAATTCGGTGAGTTGTTCCTCATGGTTATCCTGGTAAAGCTCAATTTTATTGGCCAGCTGCTGTTCATAGTCAGCTTCCATTTTGGTCAGGGTTGCATTGAGGTCTTGGGCATGATCTTCCTGTAAGCGATTCAATCGGTTTAGGGATTGCTGGAGGGCATTGTCTTGACGGCGAATAATACGCTGCATTAGAAAGGCCGTTACACCAGAGCCAATTCCTAATCCAATTAGTACGCCTATCCCTGCTTGTGTTGCCATAGCGGCGTTCCCTCAATTAACTCATTTCCAAGATCAGGTGGATTATCCCCTATGATGGCAAAGTTTGACATCCGGGATGGATCCGAGATGGATATCTGTGAATGTATTACACCTCATTACACTATGTCAGCAGAATTATTTAATATGCTCTGCTTCAAATAATTTGCATTACCGTGTAAGTACCACTGATTTTATGAGGGAGATTAGTATCGTTGACTGAGGCACTTAAGTTAGACACATCAGGGACTGTAGATGTAAACCCATCAGAATATGATGAGATCGAAGCTAAGACAGACGAAAAGGCATTAGCCTTTGCCATGGCCATTGCCCATGCGGCTGATGATCGCAAGGCTGAGGACATTGCCATTCTTCAGGTGGGTGATGCTTCCTATCTCGCCGACTATTTTGTGATTGCGACTGGATTTACCAACGTTCAGGTTCGAGCTATTGCCCGCTCCATCGAATCCACTATCGAAACCGACCATGGTCGCTCTCCCCTACGTACAGAGGGTGCTGATGAAGGTAAATGGGTGATCTATGACTACGGTGATGTGATTGCTCACATTTTTCAACCCCGTGAACGCGAATATTACGACCTCGAAGCATTCTGGGGCCATGTCAAGCGCATTGAGTTTATTCCGACTCCCCCTGCTGGCTTGGGGCAATAGTGCGATTGAGAAATGGTGCTCAAGCGTATAACGCTCAAGAGCATAGTGCTAAAGAATTCTGTCCTATGATGTAATTATTCATATGTAATCATTGGCTATGAAACGCTCTGCGCCTCGCTGTCCTGTTCCTGCTGAGCAGCTGCCTATTCGAGAATATGAAGAGATGCGAGAGTCTTGGTTTTACAGTTGGGGGGCTCGGGATCTACGGGGTTATGCTCTACCAGTGGTAGTCGTTTGGGGATTGAGCTGGTTAATATCGGGTCCCATTGCAGCTGTCAGCTTTTCGCCTACTCATTTTCTTAATAAGTTTTTAATGAGTGCGGCTTTGGGGGCCTTAGTGATTCCTCTACTAACGCTACTACAGCTCTACGTGGGCTGGTCCCATGTGGGGAATCGGTTACAGATTAGGGATCTGCCTTATGAGGAGTCCGGTTGGTACGATGGCCAAATATGGACAAAACCTGATGATATCTTTAAGCGCGATCGCATAATTGTTGATTACCAGATCAAGCCAATTTTGCTGCGCTTAAGAAAGACCTTTGGCATTATGTTGGGTTGCCTATTGTTTGGTATTGCCAGTTTGTCAGTATTTTGAACATTCTCATCAACCGAGTGATGCTCATGGAAATGGGTCAGCATTGGCATGGTTCGGATTATGAAGATGCCAACGTTGAGTCAACAGTATAATAATTTATTTGCCGATATTGCCTACTAGGCAATGTTTCTAGCTGTTTCAATCAAAATCTATGCCTAGGCCAAGCCGTATCTCCACTGCTCCACTAGTGGTTCAATTGCTGAGAGAAGGGATTGTTGAGTCTGTACACCAGGTCCATGCAGCAGTGGCTGATAGTCGTGGGCGAGTCTTGTCAGTGGCAGGTGACGCCGATAATGCCAGTTTTATTCGCTCCTCACTCAAGCCATTTCAGGCAATGGCCGTGACGGCTACGGGCGCTTTAGATGCCTTTAATCTCAGCGATAAGGATCTGGCCATTATTTGCGGCTCTCACCAAGGGCTGACTGCCCAAGCGCGGCAGGTGTTTGGGATCTTATGGCGGGCTGATTTAGAACCTACCTCTCTTCAATGCCCTGTGCCTGCTGATAAAAACAGTCCCCTGGAGCATAACTGTTCAGGTAAGCATGCAGGCATGTTGGCCGTTTGTAAGCAGCAGGGATGGGAAATTAATAGCTATCTGCAGCGCAACCACCCCTTACAAAAGCTAATTCTCAAGAGTTTTTCGGGGTTATTGGGCATGCCATCCGATGAGTTTATCTGTGCCCATGATGACTGTGGTGCCCCTACATACTTTATGCAACTACGTCAGATGTCGACACTGTATGCCAAGCTAGCGTCGGGTGAAAATCTGGAGATGGAGCGAGTAGTGCGGGCCATGACTCATCATCCAGAGATGGTTTCTGGACCTGGTGGTTTTGATACTGAGCTAATGCGTCTGACCAACGGTGAAATCTTGAGCAAGTCTGGGGCAGAAGGGATTCAATGTATCAGTCGGGTGGGTGAAGGTTTAGGCGTGGCTCTCAAAGTCGTTGATGGGGCCAAGCGAGCAAAATATGCAGCCGCTCTCCATATTTTGCGACAGCTGGGATGGCTTTCCCCTGATCATGCTGATACGTTGGCCGAAACCTATTTGAATCTGAGCGACTATAAACGCTTGGATATGGTGGGTGAGATTGCGCTGTCCTAAAGAATTTCCGGGGATCCATCATTCTGCTGAAAAAAGGTATTGCGGTTTACACACCACCTCGCTATATTAGTAAAGCGCTCAACGCGGGGTAGAGCAGTCTGGTAGCTCGTCGGGCTCATAACCCGAAGGTCGTTGGTTCAAATCCGGCCCCCGCCACCAATAAAAAAATAAGGACTTAAGCAAATGCTTAAGTCCTTATTTTTTGAGAAAAAGTTCAAGCTCAGTCACTGGTGCATATCCCAGGGCACCCACAAGGGGATGCCCCTAGCAATTTTTACAGAATCCATTCACCCATAATCCCGAAATGTTAACTTAAGTAAAGTGATTGCTTTGCTGGTCTTTGTTATGACGCTTGTGTTGGTTCGTCGTTTTGTTGGCCGTCTGATTTTGCCAGTTCTGTTGGCCTTTGGCTTGCTCGTGGGGCCATCAGCACCAGCCCATGCCCTGGGTGGTGAGCAAGTGCCTTTGGGGGAGCCTGCTCCTAATTTCACCTTGCCCACCAATGTTGGTGATGGAGAGATCTCCCTATCGGATTATTTAGGACAGTGGGTTGTTCTGTATTTTTACCCCAAGGACTTTACCCCTGGTTGTACTCTAGAAGCGCAACGTTTTCAGCGGGATTTACCAGAGTTTATGGAGCGCAATGCTCAAGTGATTGGGGTGAGTGCTGACGATGTGGATAGTCACGCTGAGTTTTGTGACTCTGAAGGTCTAAAGTTTCCACTGTTGGCTGATGCTGATGGTGCGGTCAGTCGTGCTTACGGTTCTTGGATGAAACCCATGTCCATGCGTCATACCTATTTGGTTGATCCTAACGGTACGATGCAGGAACGTTTTCTCGGTGTTCGTCCGGCGATCCATAGCCAAGAGGTTTTAACCCGTTTGGATGAATTGCAACAGGCTTAGCTTTTGACCGATTTTTCGTAGAGACGTTCCATGGAACGTCTCTACGAGGACGGCAATTAAAATATGGCCTTCAGGTATTCGCGGCGCATGGTTGCGATCGCATCAATCGAAATCCCCTTGGGACAGACAGCCTGACACTCACCGTGATTAGAACAATCGCCAAATCCCTCAGCAGACATCTGCTCTGTCATCCTAAGGACTCGCTGCTGACCTTCGGGCTGACCTTGGGGGAGTAAAGCTAGGTGAGCGATCTTAGCAGCAGTGAATAGGGACGCTGATGCATTGGGGCAAGCGGCGACACAGGCTCCACAGCCAATACAGGTGGCATAATCAAAGGCCGCTTGAGCATGAGCAGGGGCCACTGGCGTACTGTTCGCTTCTGGAGCTGATCCCGTTTTAACCGAGATAAATCCTCCAGCTGCCAGAATCCGATCAAAGGCACCACGATCTACCACCAAGTCTTTCACAATGGGAAATGCTTCAGCTCGCCACGGTTCAATGACGATCGTATCGCCATCCTGAAAGTGTCTCATGTATAGCTGACAGGTAGCAGTCTGCTGCTGTGGCCCGTGGGCATGGCCATTGATCATCAGATTACAGGAGCCACAGATACCTTCCCTACAATCGTGATCAAACTCGATTGGCGTTTGCCCTGATAGTGTGAGCTGCTCATTTAAAAAGTCCAGCGTTTCTAAAAAGGACATATCGGAGGATACACCAGATAGCGTGTAGTTCTCCAGCTTTCCCTGCCGTTCTGGAGCATTTTGCCGCCAAACATTAAACGTTAGCTGCATTTTCTTCTTTTTCCTGCCTACCGTTTAATGGTACGGTGCGTTGCCCTTGAGTGCCACCAGGCCCTGACCATCAAAACCTTACGTTAAGCTTAAGTTTTAGTCGACTACTGCCAGATTAATGAATGGCTTGAGTGGAAAGTTGTTATCAGGAGATCTTTTAGCCATTAACGTGTCAAATTAATGGTGCATATGCTCATGCATGATTAGAGTGTTCGCCATTTAGCCTAAATTTTACTGCCTAAATGTAGGGCTCTTGTCTCAAAACATGTTTTGTAAGCTGTTGCCCATGGTTTCGAGTTTCCGTATTTGTGCTGCAACGTCCGCAAATTTTCAGAAGAGCCTGTACTGAATTAAAACAATTTTTCTTGTAATCTCCTTATTGTCACTGGCGTCTTTTGTTACCAGTGTCATTTAGCTTTGGTATACGGGGGGCATCGTGACCGACGCTATATTTAGCGACTCAACTCAACTAAGCCAAGGTTGTCTTCTTGCCATGAAAAATCGTCTCTTTTTAATAGCTGTTATGACTGCTACAGTAACACTCTCTGATGCGCACGCGGCTCTTGCTGAAACTGTTTCCTATAATTTTACTGTAGATGTGCTGTCAGGACCTCTGTCAGGCGAAAGTTATATAGGCGTGACATCTGTTGATTTGACTGATCCGATCACTAATAACGAAAATATTAAAACCACATCGATTACGTTTAGCGTTGGTGGTGTTGAGTTTACCGAGGCTGATGATGTTCAAGATATTGATGCTAACTCTCCTAGAGCAAATTTCCAGAATGGTGAGTTTCTTGGCAACACTTATATTGTGTCTCGTCTTGGTAACAACCCAACAGAGATTCCATTAGTTCAGAATGTCTCTATCGATGGTTTTGCTATTGACAACAGTGATTTTGGTTATGTTGTGGGGGCAGATCTTTATAGAGGTACGGTCAGGTACTTTTTACCCCCTGAGTCTAATGAGGCCAATGGGCCAACGCAATCGGTCCCCGAGCCATCAATGTGGCTCGGGCTAGCAACCATAGGTTGTACCGCAGGGTATGGTCGCCGGTTAACTCGTCGTGCTAGTTAACAACAGCCTCCTCCGTCATAAAACCAGGTAGATGGTGTTAAAACAATATCATTAGGAAAACGACTGGCCAAATTGGTGGCTGTTTTGTCGCACACCGCTAGGGGGATGCCCGGTTGCATAATGTGTCCGGCCCGATCATCCAAGTAGTCTTCGTTACCCGCATAGACGGCTGTTTTTCCCGTAAAGACACAGGCTCCATCAGGGGGGATAGGCACTTTAAAGGCCACAGAGTCTAAACTCTCTAGTAGTAAAGGCTGGTTTAGCTTATAGGTTTCTTTGCCCAGTAAGCGGTAGGGACGCCGAGCTCGAATTTCGACTTGGCCGAATCCGGTATCGATGAGAGCCTGAATATATTCGTTATAGGTGAGGGCTCCAGACAGACATAGGGCCCGTAACCGCTCATCTTGCTGCAGGTGCAATGGGATTGGGCGAGTCGCAATCGGATCGCTCATGACTAAGCGCCCACCAGGTTTAATCACACGATAGGCTTCTTTGAGGGCGCGGGCTAGATCGTTAGGTTCAAAAATGTTGAAGAGACAGTTCTGAGCCATGACATCGACAGAGTTGTCAGGCAGGGGCAAATTGAAGGCATCACCTTCGCGAATGTCGACAAAGCTGGTATCAAACCAGTCGTTTTCTGCTGCTGCGATGGCTAAGTTTCGCTGGGCAGCTACCCGCATGGAGTCCACAGGATCCACTGCAATGATGGCCTGGGGGCGTCGTGAGAAATAAGAAAATTGTAAGGCTTCAATACCCCCACCAACACCAACGTAGAGAACGGTTGGATCGCCTGATAGTTCAGAGGGATGAACGGTTGTACCGCAACCATAGTTCATTTCCTGCATCAGGGTCGGTACGTTCAATCCGGGCAGCTGGAGCGGTGTGCTTTGTACACAGCAAAGTCCCACCATCGGATCTTCGGCCACGTCACTGTAGAACTTTGCTGTGGTTTCAAGGTAGCTCATGGTGTTTTCCTAGGGGAAAGAGTTAGGGGAGGAATGTCTGATTGTAGGTGGTTAGACCGTCGTTTTGTTGATTACGTTAGGAGAAAATCATGCCGACGGCCATATCCAATGTTATTAACCCCCATGCAGCTGAAAATCTCCTGAAAATCGGCTGAACCTGTCGTGATGGTCTGTGTCTACTGCAGTTTTCTGCTGTCCTTCAATGCAGGTTTTCAATATAGAGATGGGGCTGCTTGGTTCACATCTAATTCAAAGCAGTAGCTCCCTTGGGGATGTTGCCAGTTTTTGGGATTGGTATTAGCGATTTTATGGGTGCTGCTATCCGTGGCGAAGTTGGCGCAGAGTTGATACTGACTATCGTCAAGTTTGGTGTACCGATAGAGTTCTTGGGTAATGGGGTCTTCGCGCTGGTCCTCAGGATCTAGGGTTTCGGGTAGGACATAGTCGTCTTGATCCTGTTTTTTCCAGTAGAGCGTATTTGCGATCGCACTCAAATCTTCTAATCGCTGTCGATCACTCATAATCAGCCGCTGTTGACCCGGCGTTCCCAATATCCAAAACCCCGCTACAGCAGCAGCGGCAACAGCTACAGTGGCCAGGGCGGCAAATGTACGGTCAAATATAGAGTGGGTCATATTAGACAATGGAGTTAAATCTGAACCGGACGTCGCTGAACCCATTGGGAATAGTAGGTTAGAACGCCACCGTCAATGATCAAAATAACTAACACCTTAAGCAAAAAACGTGGGGTTAATTCACCCCGCAAAAACGATGTGAGAAAGGCCATTAATGTACCAATCCCAACCAGGGCAACCACGAGCAGAGCGATGTAAGTGAGCCACTTGCGCACACCTGAGTAGGTTTTTTCTCGATATACAGAGAGGTCTTTGAGAATTTTGCGCATGAGGAGTAGGTATACCGGATAGGCCACTAACAGCCGTGCCAGACAGAATGCAATTTGAAATGATGAATCACCATAGGCACGGCTGAGGGGATCGGGGATCACATGATCAATCAAAATAAACCCGATTTCACCTAAGGCTTGGGTCCACATGCCCAGGGTGACAAAGGAAAGCAAATATACGAAGGCGTCTCTTGCTGATTCCCCTTGACCGCCATGGGGAGAGGGAATAGGCATTCCCACTAGCTCTTCATAGACGACAAAATAAGCGCGCTCAATTTCGCGTTGAGGCCAGCCGAAACTCCGGAGTAGCGTGCTAATAAACTCATCAGATGCGCCCTGGCTACGGGCTGCTGCAATGAAATTGACCAGTTCTGAACGGTTTTTGGGTTGGGTTAGGGGAGGTTCAGACGACTGATCAGATGAGTCTTGAGGGAAGTTTTGAACCATATATACAGTGTTAGCGTTTACTTTTTGATTACGCTAACACTGCTATTAACAGACGTTTGAGAGAGCGGATAATTCTTAATTTGAGCCTGGGGTATAGGGGCATCCCCTGGGGGTGCCCTGGGGGATATGAATAGGTCAAATTCTGACCTTAAAGATTGGGTCGTAACGAACCAGGCCAGGGGCCAGGTGGACTTTGGGGTAGATCAAAGATGGCCCGCTGTTGGTCGTATATAGCCAGACCTCGGGCTTGATAATTTTTGAGGGCATGGGGGCCATCGATAGAATTAGTATGTACCCAGACTCGTTTTGAGGTCAGTTCCCAGGCCGTTTTTAGGGCTTGGGTCAGTAGATAACCACCGTGGCCCTGGCCGATAAACTGGGGCAATAGACCAAAGTATTCGATCTTGGCACTCTGATCAGGCTGTTGAGAGAGCTCGAAGTAGCCCGCTGGCGTGCCTTGGACATAACCTACCCAGGTCCGAATATGGTCCTGGGTGAGATAGTCTAACCATTGTTGATAGGTCCACCGCAGCCGATCCATCCAGTACCAGGATCCACCTACGGCTGTGTAGAGAAACCGCTGGAATTCTGGGCAAGGGGCAATGGCTTCTGTCAAGGTCAGTTCCGTAGGATCTGCAGGGATAATCTGCTCTGCAGAGAGCATTTCCAGATAGGTGGTAGTGACCTCTAGTCTGGCCATGGCTTCAAGGATGGTGAGTTTTGGGTTTTGAATGATGAGTTGTAGGGCTAACTTAAAACTCATTATTCAAAATTAGAAACTGTATTAGAAACTGTTTAAGATTGGCGCAGGGTGGCGATTTTGGTTCTCAGGGAGTCGGCCTGGTCGAGGAGGGCCGATTGGGGCATTTCTGCCTGTTCACCGGAGCTTAGCCATTTAAGCTGGACGGTGCCCTCGACTGCTTCGGCGTCGCCCAGGATCAAGCAGCCAAGGGCACCACTGCGGTCGGCTCGCTTAAACTGTTTGCCAAAGGCGCTACCACTGAGGTCAATTTCGACTGAAAACCCTTGATGACGAAGGCTTTGGGCCAGGATGGTAGTTGCCGGTTCTGCCTTTTCGCCACGGGAGACAATGTAGAAATCCAGGGTGGGTGCTGGGATGCTCTGAAGTTGCTGAAGTAAAATAGCCAACCGTTCTAGACCGATGGCAAAGCCGATGGCGGGGACTTCAGGTCCACCCAGTTGTTGAACCAACCCGTCGTAGCGCCCACCACCGCATACAGTGGCCTGGGCCCCGAGATCCGCTGACATAATCTCAAAAGCGGTGTGGGTGTAGTAGTCAAGACCGCGCACTAAGCGAGGATTAATCGTGAAGTCGATATCGAGGGTGCTGAGCTGCTGCTGGACTTGGTTAAAGTGGTTTTGAGAATCTTCACTGAGGTGATCCAGCAGGCTAGGGGCACCTTTGACGATTTCTTGGGTCCGGCTGTCTTTACTGTCGAGGATGCGTAGAGGGTTACGCGTCAACCGATCTTGAGAATCTGCATCGAGCTCATCCTTATAGGGTGTGAGGTAGCTGACCAGGGCATCACGGTAGGCCTGGCGGTCTGCGCCATTGCCCACTGAGTTAATGTCGAGGCTAAGAGATTTGAGACCAAGGGCTTGGAGGATATCCGTTGCGATCGCAATCACCTCCACATCTGCCCTTGGATCGCGACTGCCCAAAATCTCCACATCCAGCTGATGAAACTGCCGCTGGCGACCCTTTTGGGGACGTTCATAACGAAAGGCCGGGCCAGTGTGCCATAGCCGTTGCACACCACCACTGGCAAATAATTTATTGCTAATAAAGGCCCGTACCAGTCCCGCCGTAATCTCAGGTCGCAGCGTAATCGAACGGCCACCCCGATCCTCAAAGGAGTACATCTCCTTACCAACCACATCAGTGGCCTCGCCAATACCCCGAGCAAACAACTCCGTTTGCTCAAACATGGGGGGACGAATTTCTCGATAAGCCGCCCGGTGAAGCACATCCCGAGCTGTCGATTCCATATTCTGCCACACCGTTACCTCGTCGGGCAGAATGTCACGGGTACCTCGCAAGGCCTGGATATTGCTCATTGATAGGCGACTAACAATCATGGTGGGCAATGCCCACCCTACCAAATGATCTCACCACTCACCACTCACCATTCACCACTCACCTTGTCAAGATGCCAATTCCTGTTGCCCATTCGTCCCTGGCAAATTGCAGCAGTTAACGTCATCAATGCACACCTTGCCCCATTTCAAGGCCCAGCGGACTAAGGCCACCCGGTTGCCGGTATCAGTTTTATTCAGCACATTACTGATGTGATTATCGACAGTGCGCTTACTAATTTCTAACTGAGTGGAAATCTCCTGGTTAGTTAAGCCAGCAGCAACCAGCTCAACAATTTGCAATTCCCGTTCTGATAGAGGTGCTTTCTCTTTTGCCTGGGAAGATTGGCTGGTTGACATGGAATATCCCTCGCTCACTGCGTATATATGCTTAGTGCCCATTACATCATAACTATTTTCAAGATGGGACATGGCTTTAGGGTTTTTTACGACTAACGTCGTTTTTTTACGACTAACGTCTAACTAGTTTGCGTGTCCATTTCCATAATCCGGTCAGTCGACGACCCAGATTGAGGAGCTCGGGGGCAACAGTATCGCTTTCAACAACCGGCGTAAACTGTTCCTGGAGCAGCTCCCGTAGGCGATTACTAGTCAGAGGTCGATTTAATTTACCCCGCTGAGCGATCGAAATAGAGCCAGTTTCTTCGGAAACAACGACACATAAACAATTTTCAATCCGCTCAGTAATCCCCATGGCAGCGCGATGACGAGTACCCAGCTGCCGGGATGCAGTCCGTTCTGAAATGGGTAAAATCACCCCTGCGGCGACGATGCGAGAAGCCCGGATCAAAATGGCACCATCATGGAGTAGGGTACTGGTTTGAAAAATAGTTTGGATAAGCTCTTTGGATAGGTCTGCATTGAGCCGTACCCCAGGTACTGAAAAGTCATTTTCATCAATGGGAGGACCAATTTCTAAAATCATCAGTGCCCCCGTCCGTTTTTGAGAGAGTTCACGCACCGCATCGACCAGTTCATCGATGACACTGTCCGGTCTAGGCATGGGGGTTTTGCTAGGGGAAAATAGCTGTATAATTTCCCCGCGTCCTAGCAATTCTAGAAACCGACGGATTTCTGCCTGGAGTAGAAAAGCCATAGCAACGGCTGCACCAAAGGATAAATTGGTCAGCACAAAGCCCAGCAGCGATAGTCCCAGTGCATGACTAAGGACAGCGGCTAGCATCAATACAATCAGCCCCCGAATCATCCAGAGGTTACGGCGTTCGCCAATAACCACCAGCATTAGGTAGATGAGAACGAGAACAAGGGCGATGTCAATGATATGGACAAACAGACCTAACAAGTGTCAGCCCCAACCTGGGTTTGCAATACAAGGTTCAATACACAGCGCTTTAGACGCCAGCTGCAGCATTCAAAACCGCTCGGCCTACGGTAGCAGGGGTCACTACATGTCCTGCAATTCTATTTGAGTAGGCCCCTGCAGTTGGTGTTACTCGGCCAACGCTGTCTCTAATTGCAATTACGAGGTGCTATAGCCGATCTCAGGATGCACCTCGTTCAAAAATTAGGATCTACAGGAGCAGGATTTGCAGATGTATAAACTATAGATAGTCAGGCGCTGCAGGAGCGACTAATCTAAAGACTACCCAAGTGGTCTATGACGTGTATCTCGTTTTTTATTCTAGGCATAATAGTCCTGTTGGGTGTCAGGCTTACCCCTAGACCTTGAGATAACTGGGTAGACGATCGTAACGTATCAGATCTGCATCGGTTTCTCGTTCCACAATGAGAGAGGCCTGACCATTGTTGACTAGTACAGCTGCCGGGCGTGGTACACGATTGTAGTTAGAGGCCATGCTGTAGTTGTAGGCTCCGGTGGCAGGAATGGCGACAATGTCGCCTGATTCAAGGACCGGTAGCTGGGCATCATGGATGACCACATCCCCTGATTCGCAGTGCTTGCCTGCAAGGGTGATGGTCTCGCTGAGGGGGGCTGACATTTTGCTAGCGGCTAAGACTCGGTAGATCGATTGATAGGTAATGGGACGGGGATTGTCAGACATGCCACCATCTACCGATGCATAGGTGCGAATGCCGGGCACGGTCTTTTGACTGCCGATGGTGTAGGCAGTGACGCAGGCACTGCCAATCAGGGACCGGCCTGGCTCGCAAATTAATCTCGGTAATGAGACATTGGCCGCTTGACAGGCCTTGACCATGTGGTCGCAAACCACCTTCGCCCAATCGATAATGCTTGGTGGGTCATCAGCTTCGATGTAGCGAATGCCTAGACCACCGCCCACATCTAGTTCACTGATGGGTAACCCGTAGCGCTTAGCGGTTTCCATCCAAGTTACTAGGACGGCAGATAAGTCCTTATGGGGCTGCAGCTCAAAGATCTGGGAACCGATGTGGGCGTGGAGACCAATACAGGTGAGCGCAGTTTGCTGAGTAATGTAGGCAAAAACCTCTTCTAGTTGATCGGGGTCAAAGCCAAATTTGCTATCGATATGGCCGGTTTTGATGTATTCATGGGTGTGACATTCAATGCCGGGGGTGAGGCGTAGCAGGATGGTGGCAGGGGTGTCTGGAGTAGTTAGGATACCGAGGGTTCTAAGCTCATGCCAGTTATCGACGACAATACGGCAGCCTGCCTCGATACCCTGCTGAAGTTCGCTACGGGACTTATTATTGCCATGAAAATATATCTTGTCTGAGCTGACGCCGGCTTTTAGAGCGGTGAGCAGTTCCCCCCCAGAGACAACGTCAATGGCCAGACCTTCCTGGTTTGCGATCGCACACACGGCCAAACAGTTCCATGCTTTTGACGCGTACATCACCAGAGAATCTCCTGGATAGAACTGCTTAAAAGCCTGGCGATATTGCTGACAAGCCGTTCGTAGCGTGAATTCATCCAAAATATATAGGGGTGAGCCAAACTCCTGGACCAGATCGAGTACATCACAGTCCCCTACTTCCAGGTGGTCCTGCCTATTTACCCGAGCACTCAAGGGAAGAATCCGCTGATTAGGAGAGTCGGTTCCATCGGTCTCCAAATAAAGGCGGCTGGATTGAACGGTTTGATTTGCAGAAGGAAGTATGGACACCATAGATTAGTCGTCAAATTGTCAGAGGATGCATCACCCAAGCGCCTTGGATGGTTGCACCCTAGCGGTTGAAGTAACGTCGTAAGCTCCAGTGTACAATCCGCACCTGTTCCCAGGTGACCTGCTAGAAAATATTGGCAATGCCCCATGATGACTTCCCTGACCTGTCGAATTTTGAATGATGAGTTGCTCCCTGCTGTGCTGGAGCTAGATCGACTCTGTCTGGGAGGGCTATGGACCGAAGCAGGCTATCGTCGTGAGATCGACAGCCCCAATAGCGATTTGTTAGTGCTGTTGGCCGATCAAGATATCATTGGCCTGGGATGTTTGTGGGCAATTTTAGATGAAGCCCATATCACCACGCTAGCGATTCACCCCGATTACCATCGCCAGCGTTTGGGGCAATTTTTATTGATACAGCTACTGTATTTGGCTGGCAAACGAACCCTCACCCACGCCACTCTAGAAGTGCGGGCCTCCAACCAACGAGCCCTTAGTCTTTATCAAAAATTTGATTTTCGGACAGCGGGACGACGTAAGCGTTATTACAAAGATGACGAGGATGCTCTAATCCTGTGGCGTAGCCAACTACAAACACCTGAGTTCTTGCAATCTTTAGAGCATCTAGAAAGAGAGTGCATAGAAACATTTGATACATACCAATATCATTGGTCGCCAGGTGTAACGTTTGATCATTAATACGTATTAAATGTTTATACACAAAATGAGCTCGTCAATACTGCAGTGCAATTGGCGAGCAATTATCTATATATATGGGATGTAGTTTTAAAACTCATACTGGGTTCGGCTTAAATCCGGGTTAAGGCTATCAGTAGTCATTAACCCGTGATGTAGCTAGTGCGACCCATGTGAATCCAATCCAATCTCAAGACTGAGGCTCCATTCATTTTGTTGTAGTAGATCTTTTTTATTCGCTAGATCCTTTGCAAGTAGTGAATACCGGCACAGTTTCACCAAAAATGCCTGTGCTAGAATCAGGGCAACTCCGCACAAGCCAGGTGATGAAAAGCCGCCATGTTTGAACGCTTTACAGAAAAAGCCATTAAGGTGATCATGCTCGCCCAAGAAGAGGCCCGCCGATTGGGTCACAACTTTGTGGGTACTGAGCAAATCCTTCTCGGTCTCATCGGAGAAGGAACCGGCGTAGCCGCCAAAGTTCTGAAGTCCATGGGGGTCAATCTGAAAGATGCTCGGATCGAAGTCGAAAAGATTATCGGTCGTGGATCCGGGTTCGTCGCTGTAGAGATTCCCTTCACACCGCGTGCTAAGCGGGTACTAGAGCTGTCCCTGGAAGAAGCCCGCCAGCTGGGTCACAACTATATTGGTACCGAGCATTTATTGCTAGGGCTGATTCGTGAAGGTGAAGGCGTAGCGGCTCGTGTCCTTGAGAATCTTGGCGTTGATCTATCTAAGGTGCGCACCCAGGTGATTCGGATGTTGGGTGAAACCGCAGAGGTATCTACTGGTGGTGGCCAGGGGCGTACGAAGACGCCTACCCTGGATGAATTTGGGTCTAACCTGACCCAGATGGCGTCGGAAGGTAAGCTTGACCCCGTGGTGGGTCGTCAAAAAGAAATTGAACGTGTCATTCAAATCCTCGGTCGTCGTACCAAGAATAACCCTGTTCTGATTGGTGAACCGGGGGTGGGTAAAACCGCGATTGCTGAGGGCTTGGCCCAACGTATTGCCAACGGTGATGTGCCCGATATCCTTGAAGAAAAGCGAGTGGTTACCTTGGACATTGGTCTGCTGGTGGCAGGTACCAAGTATCGGGGTGAATTTGAGGAACGCCTAAAGAAAATTATGGATGAAATTCGCTCTGCGGCGAATGTCATTCTCGTGATCGATGAGGTCCATACGCTAATCGGCGCTGGTGCCGCTGAAGGTGCCATTGATGCGGCGAATATCCTTAAGCCTGCTTTGGCTCGGGGTGAGCTGCAGTGTATTGGTGCGACGACTTTGGATGAGTATCGTAAGCACATTGAGCGAGATGCGGCTCTGGAGCGTCGTTTCCAGCCTGTCATGGTGGGTGAGCCCAGTGTTGAAGAAACCATTGAGATCCTGCATGGCTTGCGCGATCGCTATGAGCAGCACCACAAGCTCAAGATTCTAGACGAATCATTGGAAGCTGCGGCTAAGCTAGCTGATCGTTATATTTCCGATCGCTATTTACCTGACAAGGCCATCGACCTAGTCGATGAAGCTGGTTCTCGGGTGCGGTTGATCAATTCCCAGCTGCCACCGGCGGCCAAGGAGCTAGATCGTGAGCTGCGCGGTGTGCTTAAGGATAAAGATAATGCGGTGCGTTCTCAGGACTTTGATAAGGCTGGAGAATTGCGCGATCGCGAAATGGAAATCAAGGCCGAAATCCGAGCCATTGCCCAGAGCAAGCGTACCGATGACGCTGCCGGTAACTCTGAGTCTCCTGAAGTCACCGAAGAGGACATTGCCAATATCGTCGCCTCCTGGACAGGGGTTCCTGTCAATAAGCTGACCGAAACCGAGTCCGATAAGCTGCTTAATATGGAAGATACGCTGCATCAGCGTGTTATTGGCCAAGATGAGGCCGTAAAAGCCATTTCTCGGGCAATTCGGCGGGCGCGCGTAGGGTTGAAAAACCCCAATCGCCCCATCGCCAGCTTTGTATTCTCTGGACCGACAGGTGTGGGTAAAACTGAGCTAACCAAGACATTGGCCTCTTACTTCTTCGGTTCTGAAGAAGCCATGATTCGTCTTGACATGTCCGAATTTATGGAGCGCCACACAGTTTCCAAGCTGATTGGCTCTCCTCCTGGCTATGTCGGCTATAGCGAAGGTGGTCAGCTGACTGAAGCCGTCCGTCGTCGCCCCTACACCGTTGTGCTGTTTGACGAGATCGAGAAAGCCCACCCTGATGTCTTCAACATGCTGTTGCAGATATTGGAAGATGGACGCTTGACCGATGCTAAAGGTCGGACGGTGGACTTTAAGAACACCTTGCTGATCCTGACGTCCAATATCGGTTCTAAAGTGATTGAAAAAGGCGGCGGTGGTCTTGGCTTTGAGCTAGAGGAAGATGCAGCCGAGTCCCAGTACAATCGGATCCGGTCCTTGGTGAACGAAGAACTCAAGCAGTACTTCCGTCCTGAGTTCCTCAACCGTTTGGATGAGATTATTGTCTTCCGTCAGCTTACCAAGCCTGAGGTTAAGGAAATCTCCGATATCCTACTCAAGGAAGTCTTTGGTCGGTTAACCGAACAAGGAATTACCCTTGATGTGACCGATAAATTTAAAGATCGTCTGGTGGAAGAAGGATACAATCCCAGCTACGGTGCTCGACCATTGCGTCGTGCCATTATGCGATTACTGGAAGATACTCTGGCCGAGGAAATCCTATCCAGTCGTTTGAAAGATGGTGATACTGCCGTCGTTGACGTGGATGATAAGGGTAAGGTTGTGATTGTGGCTAGAGAGAAGCGAGAACTGCTTACCCAAGGAGCTGATTAATCCCAGACCTAACTGCGATCGACCGCGATTGATTTTGAAATGGCTTCTTGATGTCAGATTAGGAAGCCATTTTTTAATGCAATTGATTTTTTGTGAACGGAGTAAAGGTATCGTTTAGATACACAACCGTTAACTATTGTAAACTGACTTAACGCTTCCTTGCGTGCCATGAGCATCAGCTTTGATAATGATCTTACCGACAAGCAACCTTGCTGTAGGGTCACAAGAGCTGATAGCTTCAGCGAAATTATTGTTATGTGTTGCTGAATCTTAGGATGGCCGAATGATCAACTTTGTTAGCTGCTAGGTAACAAAGTTGTCAAAAGCATCCCATGAATCAGCAATGCGATTGCTGTTTGATTAGGAGCATAGTTAGAGTGCTGGACAAACTTTTAGGTAAAAAGTCTAGATACTATTTAGAACTGTCCGAAGATGAAATAGCAGCTGTTCCTAAGCCTGCCGATACGCCAACGCCCAAGTCTGCTGCACCAAAAGCAGCACCAGTTGCCGACGCTAAACCTGCTGCACCAAAAGCAACACCAGTCGCCGCCGCTAAACCTGCTACACCAAAAGCGGCCAGTGATAAGGCTAGTGAAAAAGCAGTGACGCCAGCAGTGGCAACTAACCCTATTCCAGATTCCCAAGAGCTAATCCGCACGGCCTTGGCAGCTTCAGTGACCTCATCACAGCCCTTAGCTGAAAAAGGGCCTGAACCTACATTCTCTTCTGACTATTTAATGCCGAAGGCTTCTGCAGGTCGTCGTCGTCCTGGGCCTAGCATGTCACCATTTAAATCAATGGCTAAGAACATGAGACGACAAAGTTCTGGTTTCTAGCGGCATATTTCCCAATTATTTTAATTAACTGGAAAATAGAAATAGCGGGATACGGTGATCGTATCCCGCTATTTCTATCTAATGAGTTTTAGCGATTGGCATAGGCTGCCATGGGTTCCTGAATAAAGCGAATGTACAGATGCTTGAAAGTGGACTTCATCACCCGAGGCATACCAAAGTCGATGGGCATTAGTTTTTTGGGAAACTGCCAATTTTCAATACTCAGTTCAGACGGTGACTGGAGAACAAACTCAATGTTCTCGGGGCAAAGCCCTAGCCGTTGGGAGGCAGCAACCGTTGGGATCTGAGATGGGGCTACCTGGAGGACATCTACCATAGCTCGGTCTAGGGCGTAGACATTTGGTGATGCGCCTAGGACCCCGAGCTGTCTTGGCTCGCCACCGCTGGGACCATTACCCTCATGGCCGATGATGCCATCTAAAATCGTCAGGTCCGGGTCGATTGCTTGGGCCGTTTCTACCAACATTTGGGCAAATCGCTGACGGTCTTTGCCCGCTTCCATGTGCCACCAGGCCTTCATTTTGCCTGGAACACAGCCAAAGAGATTCTTGACTCCCATGGTGAGGGTAAGCTGCACGTGGGATTTAATCTTAGGTAGATTAATCACCACATCCGCTTCCATCGCCTCTTTAGAAAGCAGTAAATTGTCAAAGTCATTATCTGCCTTTTGCTGCTCCAGGTTGTAGCGCTGGCCATGGAGTTCGACGATAGGCAGGTCAAGTTTTTGCGCCCACTTTAGTAGGCCATTGGCCTTGGCCACACCATAGGCACTACCAAATGCCGGGCTATCACCTAAAAACGGTTTGCCACCGACTTCTTGAACGAGTTTGGCAACGCAATAGACCACCTCGGGCCGGGTAGTACATTCTTTTGTCGGTCGTGAGCCTGTAAGTAGATTGGGCTTGAGAAGTACTCGCTGTCCTGGTTTGACATAAGCTGCCATGCCACCTAAAGGAGCCAATAGATCACGAATCTGCTGCTCTAGTGTTTCGACGTTGTAGCTAGTGGCTTTGATCAGACTAACGGAAACCATAGAAAGCTCAAGAAATAGTCAATGTCATCATTTAATTGTGGGGCCGACGACTCAAAAGTGCAATAACCCGCTAGAAAAGACAGGCTACAGGTTGTACGGTGACCAAGGGACCGATGGTTTCTAAGGACACTAGTGAAGAAAAAATGATGCTAAGCCTGTGGGCAAAGACAAGTGGTACTTGGATTAATGTGGCGCTGGTGCTGTTAGGTACGGTTAGCGGGCTCATCTTGCGAGGACGATTGCCTCGGGCGATGCAGGATGTGATTACCCAGGCAATGGGGCTCATTACCCTATTTATTGGGATACAGATGGCACAGCCGTTAACTCAGGTCAATGCGGGCCAGATTGCTGGAGTTATTGTTGGCATGGTGGCTTTGGTAATTGGGGGGCTGTTAGGAGAATGGTGGCAGATTGAAAAACGTCTGGCTGCGATTGGTGATTGGTTAAAGACTAAATTTGGTGGGGGTAGCCGGTTTACTGAGGGGTTTGTTGCAGCTAGTTTGTTGTATTGCATTGGTCCGATGGCTATTTTAGGTAGTCTCAACAATGGTCTCAGCGGTGACGGAACAATTTTGATTATCAAGGGCACAATGGATGGTTTGATATCAGTTGCATTGACGGGGAGTTATGGAGCTGGTGTAGGATTTTCGGTGTTGCCAGTGGCGGTTTATCAGGGAGGATTGTCGTTGTTGGCAGGATTGTTATCTGGTGGGATTGGTGACCCGGCAACTGCGCCTAGCATTTTGTTGGTGACTGGCGTAGGCGGCGTAATCATTATGGGGATTGGGTTTAATTTGTTGCAGGTGGCAACGATTCGAGTGGCGTCGTTTTTACCAGCATTGTTGTTGACTCCATTGTTTTATCAACTGTGTCAGTTTTTGAGCGTTTAGTGGTTAGGCTCTGACAACAGATTTATTTTCTATGATGCCAATAAGTGTAGAGACTAAGATGTCTAAATCCCCTGGCAATTTGAACAGTTCCAAATCTTGTGTGATTATCTGTTGTTGAGGATCGAGTTTGCCAAAGCGCCAAACTTCTCCAATGGTGACAGCACCAAATAATGGTTCGGATGATTCTTGCTGTTTTGCCAGGGCGATGAGTTCGACGGCTAGTTGTGTAAATCCTCGCGATAGATCATCATTTTTCGCTTCAATAATCAAAAATTCATGATCAGAGCGTAGTAGATAATCTAGATTGCCTTTGAGCCATTGACTGACGTTAAGGGGATATTCGATTTTGAGCTGACAGTTACAGAAAGCGGCTACGTCTATCAAAATAGGAGCTACTAAAGTTTCCCGGCGAGCCGTTTCGCTGGTCAAACTGACAACGGGTAATGTGCGCTCAATACGTTGCTGTAGTTCGGTGAGCTGGGGCAAAATGTGTTGACCCTGGGGTAAGGCGATTCTTGCTTTTTTTAGACGGTAGCCAAACTCGGCCAGGATATCCTCTGGGTCATAGGTCATTTCAAAGTATGACCGGAAAGTATAGGAGCGCTCAGGATCTAGAAGTTGCAGTTTAGCCATGTGATTCAGTTTTTAAGCCTAAGGCTCTAAAACACAGAAGTTACTTCAACTATAGCGAAACCCAGTATCTTGCTCACAGGCTCTGCCTGAAGCATAACGCCTGTGGCTCTGCCACCAGATCAGGCCTACACCTGCATCCATTTTTTCAGCACTCGCATGGGCTGACCACTTTTGGGTTCGATTTGCTCTTTGCTCCAGGCGTTGGGATCGGCGAAGCCAAGCTTGTGTAGATGTTTAATGATTAGCTCCATGGCAATGGTTGAACCAATAAGGATGATGAGGACCGACTAGATGTTCTAAATCTTTGTTGTCTACAACAAAATTTTCGAGAAGGAGTTTAGAGTGCATAGTATCAATGTGTGTCTGAAAAGTTAGTTTCTATGGTGACTAATTTTCTATAATTTACTTATGCTTTTTCCATTAGTTTCTAAAACGATATAGCGCTTAGTCTAGTGCACTATCTCATGCCCATCCCCACTGGCCATTCCGTCCCCCAAACCGAGCAGCCTCGCTCCCCTCGCGAGACACTGCCCACCATGTATGACCTCCCCAGCGAATTTCCCGAGGAACCCGGTTTGCCAGACGAATTTCACGACCTCCAACCCCAACTACTCAGCCGGACCCTGCGTCTACAAGACTACGCTGCCGAAAACCGCTTTACCGGCTCCGACCTCAACCTTTACTACGACGTCCATCACCCCCTCTGGCACAAACGCCCCGACTGGTTTCTGGCACTAGATGTCCCCCGCCTTTACGATGGCCATGACCTACGCCGTAGCTATGTCGTCTGGCAAGAAGGCCAAGCCCCTGCGGTCGTTGTAGAGTTTCTATCCCCCCGCACCGAACACGAAGATCTGGGACGATTTTACAAAGATAGTGACCAGATCCCCGACGACATTGACTCTGAGCTATTGTCAGAAGGTGACAATAGTCGCCCTCCTAGCAAAGTAGACGTCTACGAACAATACCTACGAGTCCCCCATTACCTGGTCTATAGCCGCTACACCCAACGCCTGCGCTACTTCAAGCTCATTGGTCGTCGTTATCAAGAGCAACCTGTCCAGGACGGTACCCCCATGCTCTGGCTAGATGACCTAAAAATCGGCATGGGCCTATGGGAAGGCTACTTTGAAGGACTACCCGGCCCCTGGCTGCGATGGTGTGATGCAGAAGGCAACTGGTTGCTGACAGATACAGAACAAGCAGAAAAGCGAGCAGATCAATTAGCAGAACGCCTCAGAGCAATGGGCATTGATCCAAATACGATTTAGACCAATGTCTGGGTGCTGTAGATGCAGCCTGATTACGATTTATTGGAAGTTCTGACGATGAGCCGCACATTCGCCTGATGCATCATGCTGCCCACTAAACCTAGGCGTCTCAGTTGAGCTAGCCGCTAATAAAATCTGACCATTTTCACTTATCTGCACATGATTAGCCTCACGCATAGGCTGAGCATCTAAGATTGTTGTATGCTCAGTTGTCGAGAGTCCGTCGTCCGCCATAGCCGTCGCCGGGGCAACATCATTCAAAAACCGCCAATCCTGCCAGCTACCAGAGGTTTGCAAACGCCTGGTGGGATTTGACGGTAGCCCATTTTGTCCTCCAATTACAAAACGATTACTACTATCCGCTGGACAGCCCGCAACAATTTGATCCGTCGGATCCGTCACCGTCACCGGTAACTCCACCAAACCACTATCCGCATCGAGTTCTGGTGTATTCAGTTCAACAACACCACTAAACTCAGGCCCCAGCGCCGATGTCGCCGTAATATCACTCTCAGAAGTCAGCATTTCTCTAAAGTCGGTGCCCAAAATACTTTGGGCCGTAACACTGACTCGTCCACCTCTGCCCTGCTGAGCATTGGCCGTAATATCACTATTGTCGAGGGCAATTAAGAAAATAGTATCAACATCAATGTTACCGCCATCAGCATTACCAGCATCGGTATTGATACTACTGCCTTGCCGCAGCAACAAAACAGGAGTTTGTAGCTCGATGTTGCCTCCTGCCCCTGCCGCTGTAGCCGCGTTGATGGTGCCGCCATTGTCTAACCGAATCAGGTTGGCAGTGGCATTTAGAGTACCTGCATCACCAGAACCAAGGCTGTTGATTGCGATCGCACCCCCATCCCGAATAATTAACTCACCGGCACTCACTTGTAATTCTCCTGCGCTACCAGTGGCCACAACCCCTGGAAAATCATCCCGTCCAGATGACGACGTTAAACTACTTGGAATCACCACAGGGATCCCTAGGGGAGTGCTCAAACCAGTGCCGCTAATATCTAATACACCCTCTACATTAACGGTCAGAGTGCCGCCTGGGCCGCTGCTAAAGGTAGTCGTAGAAATGTTGGCCCCATCGCTAATAACCAGATTTCCGGTGTTCAGTACCACATCTCCCGCCGGAGCACCGCTAAAGCTGGATGTCCCCGGACCACTGACAAATCGTCCATCGAGGGACAACCCAACAATTGTTGTGGTCCCGTTTACATTGAGAATTACATCGCCAGCGGCCCCTCCCAATGGAATTAGGCCTGTGCCCAAAAAAGCCCCCGTTTGATTACCGATTTGGGCTCCTCCAGCCGTTGTTAGCTCTTGGGTATTAATTTCAATATTGCCGCCTGGGCCAGTGCCAAAAATACTGTTGGCAAAAATGCCCGTGGGCACAATCGCCCCTGGAGGCGTATTCAACAAGTCAACCGACTCGGTGGCGTTAACTACTAGCTCGCCGCCATTGCCAGCGCCAAAGGTGAATGTTTGTAACAGTCCCCCATCTCGTAGGGTTAGCCGTTGGGTGTCAAGGCTCAAGTCGCCTGCATCTTGAGTGGTGCCTTGCAGCGTACCGGTTAAAAAGATGGAGCTGATAATGTCTACGGACTCAGTGGCCGTGATCAAGGCATCGCCACCGGAGCCATTACCGCTAGTTGTAGTTGAAATTAATGCGCCATCTTGCAACCTCAATCGGGCTGTATCAATGAACAGTTGACCGGCTGGCCCTGACCCACCACTCCCTGCTAATAGGCCACTCTCGGCAGCAGAAATGTCTAAATTACCTTGAATAGCACTGATAAAAAGTGCTTGTAGGGTTTCAAATCCTGAGCCACTCAGTTCAATGGAGTCGGTGGCTCGTAGAACTAGATTGCCCCCGGTGCCATTGCCCCCCGTGGAGGCAGACAGCAAACCGCGATCGCGAACCTGCAGTTGCTTCGTATCAACAATCAGGTCACCGCCCATACCATCGGCGATGGTATCCGTACTCAACCGGCTAATAATCTGACCATTGGCCGAGTCTCCTTGAACGATGACCGAGTCAGTGGCCGTTATCCTCAAATCTCCCCCTGGCAAGGGACCTCGGGTAACGGCTAAGATCTGAGATCCGTCTTCGACGAGAACAGTTTGCCCCTGTAAATCAATGTCTCCAGCTCCAGGCCCGATGGTATTCAGCAAAGCTCCCTGACTCAGGTGAATCGCGCCAAATCTGGGAATGCTGTCGTATTCCAGGTCAAAGCCGGTGGGAATGGGGCTGAGGTTGACCTGCCCCTCAGCGGCACTAATAATCTCTAACCGTCCTAATGGAGCCGACACAGTCCCCCCGGTCATGGTGACATCCCCACCCACCAGAGCCAGGGTATGACCAGGGGTGACAAATAACCCCGGCAGCGTGGGGGGAAAGTTACCCGGACCGTCTACACGGATTTCTCCCGGCATTGTGCCCAGATTTAAACCGACGGGGGTACTGACGGTCAGGAGTGGCGGAGTATTAGCCGTCCTCGCACTAAAAATACTGCCATCGTTGAAGACGACATTGTCAGCACTGCTAGCGATAAAGGAGCCCGGTACCTGGAGAACGGCATTGGGACCAAAGATAATGCCGTTGGGGTTGAGCAAAAATAAATCGACGTTGCCCTGGGCTGCGATCGCACCGTCAATATCAGAGGGCAGTCCCCCCGTCACCCGCGTAACGATATTGGTCAAGGATGGATCATTTTGGAAAAGTGCCGCCCCCCCTATGGGTATCGAAAACTGCTGAAAGCTATGAAATAGCGTTTGGCCATCGATGGTGAGGGTACCGCCACCAATGGGGCAAATCGTACAGCCATTGGGCACGACCGAATTTGTGGGTAGCGTATTATCAGGACTGATCTGGGCCTGGGCTGTAGGGATAATACCGTTCGTGGCTACGGCACTCAAGAGCGTTGTTGCCATCACCCAGCTGTAACTTGGCCACTTAGACCAGACTAGTCGGGACATCGTAGGGAGCCTCGTTCTCATGACAGGTCTAGCTGAATAATTTAGCCTGACGACAAGCGATCTTTGCCTTATTAGTAGTCTTACAGGTTATCTCCCAAATTGTCGGGAGAATCCTTAGAATTACCGAATGGCAAGCACTGACTGACGCCCCCTCACTCGATAGGCTAGGGCTGTCATGCCACCATTCCTCGTTGATCGTGGTTAAGAAATATAATCTTGACCCCACTCAACTGATGTTATGTCCTGATTGTTAGGGACATTGGTTGAATGAAACTGCGAGACGTCGTTTCTCAAAACGATGACGGGGCCTAATGGCGATGCGACTAATACCGGTATTTTTGCAACTAGTTAGCAGACGGTTTTTGAGACGTAGCTTACTAGTGGTGCTAGCCATGGCTATCAGTTGGCTGGTGGTTTGGGGTACGCCTATAACCGCTAGCAGTGCCAGCGACAAGCTCGCCAGCAGTGAGCCTGCCTTAGAGCATGGCAGTACCTTGTTTGCTGCGGGGCAGCTGTCAGCGGCAGCGGATGTGTGGCAGCAGGCGGCTCAGGACTATGCAGCCCAGGGGAATCAATCAGACCAGGCCAGGGCACTGCACTATTTAGCGCTGGCCTATTTTAATTTGGGTCGGTGGGAGCTGGCTCAGGCTGCCAATACCGAGAGTCAAACTCAATTAGAAGAACTAGAAGCGGCCTCAGGGACAGATACGACCCGAACGGATATGCCCTTGCTGGGAGCAATCTTGAATTTGCACGGACAGTTGCAACTGGTATTAGGTCAACCTGAACAGGGGATTGAGACCTGGAAACAAGCGGCAGCGACCTATGCCTCGGTGGAGGATACGACAGGGCAGTTGGGGGCTCAGCTCAATCAAGCTAAGGCGTTACAAACGTTAGGCTACTATCAACAGTCTCAACAATTGCTGGAACAGTCCCTGGCGCTATTGCAGACCCAGGCTGATCCAGTGGTCCGCGCCACCGGTCTCAAACTGTTGGGTATGGCCTCCCAGGCGATGGGTGATTTGGAACGATCTCAATCCTTACTCACCGAAAGCCTGGCAATTACTCAAAAATTGGTGGCAACCCAACCCGTTTTTGCCGATCAGGCCAGCGCTACCCTGATTGGCTTGGGCAATACCTTAGCGGTTCGTGGAGAGACCGAGGCAGCGTTATCCCATTATCAACAGGCTGCCGATATGGCCGGTCAGCCCCTGACTCGCATTGATGCCCAGCTCAATCAGCTACAGCTATTGGTGAAGACGGAGCAGTGGTCCCTGGCCCAGCCGCTGATAGCCGCGTTGCCCGCTCAGTTAAGGACTTTGCCACCAGGACGGGATATGGTCTATGCCCAAGTCAATTTTGCGGCTAATTGGATCCGAGCGACCCAATCCTCTCAGTTAGGTCAGCAACTATCTCAACAAAGGACAGAGATTGCTCAGATGCTGGCAGCTGCGGTCAAAACGGCTCATGGTCTGTCGGATACAAGGGCTGAAGCCTTTGCCCTGGGACAGCTGGGGAATTTGTATGAGATGGCTCGACAGTGGCAAGAGGCCCAAACACTGACCCAGCAGGCCATGGATCTGGCGGTTGGTCTGGATGCCCCTGACTTAAAGACGACCTGGCAGTGGCAGTTGGGGCGCATCTTGAAGCAACAAGGGCAGACGGAGGGTGCGATCGCAGCTTACGGAGATGCGATCGATTCACTCCAGTCCTTGCGACAGGAACTGGTCGCCCTCAATCCCGATCTACAGTTCTCCTTTCTCGAAACTGTTGAACCGGTTTACCGCGAGCTGGTCTCGTTGTTGTTAGATAGCAATCCCAATCAGGCTCAGTTACAACAGGCCAGACAGCTGATTGAATCCCTCCAGTTGGCTGAACTGGATAACTTTTTCCGCCATGCTTGTCTGCAGGCAAAACCTCAGTTAATTGACACCATCGATGCCACCGCCGCTGTTCTCTATCCAATCATTTTGCCTGAGCGGTTAGCCGTGATTGTTTCACGACCGGGGCAGCCCCTGTTTTACTACGAAACCCGATTGCCCCAGGCTGACATCGAAGCCACCATGGCTCAGTTGCAGCTTTATCTCAATCCTCACTTTTTTGAAGAGGATCGGCTCCAGCTTTCTCAGCAGCTTTACGACTGGCTGATCCGTCCGGCGGTCGATTTTCTAGGGGATACCCAAACCCTTGTTTTTGTGTTGGATGGCACACTGCGCAATTTGCCGATGGCCGCGTTGCATGACGGGAAACAATATTTAATCGAACGCTATGGTATTGCTCTCAGCCCAGGGTTACAGTTGCTGGAACCAAAGTCCCTCAATATTGAGCGTCTAGATGTGTTGACCGGTGGTTTGAGTGTTGCTCAACAAGGGTTTTCTGCTTTGCCTGCGGTCGACACAGAAGTTAACCAAATTGCCGCTACGCTACCGACGACCCAACTGCTTAACCAAACATTTACTACCGATCGCCTCAAAGACACTCTCGGCGATGTCCCCTTTTCGGTCGTACATTTGGCCACCCACGGTCAGTTTAGCTCCAAGGCCGAGGATACATTTCTGGTGACCTGGGACGGTCGCATCAATGTTCAAGACCTCAATGCTCTATTGCAGCCGAGCAGGCGAGATCTGCAGCAACCGTTAGAGCTATTAGTGCTCAGCGCCTGTCAGACGGCCACGGGAGATAAACGGGCAGCCCTGGGTTTGGCCGGAATTGCTTTACGGTCTGGGGCTCGTAGTACCTTGGCAACACTTTGGCAGGTGAATGATGAATCGACCGCTACCCTGATGGTGGAGTTTTATCAGCAGCTAACGGATAACCCAGATATGACCAGGGCGGCAGCTCTCAGGGCGGCACAGTTGAAATTGTTAAAGCATCCCCAATACGAGCAGCCATTTTATTGGGCACCGTTTGTGTTGGTGGGTAACTGGTTGTAATAAATCTTGTCCATATTCAGCATTGGAATTTTACGGTTCAGTCAATGGTTAGGAGTTAGGGGAGGGTGAGGTTTTATGAAGCGATGCTGAACCTTGGGGAACAAACCAAGAAAATTAAATAAGGGTGCCCTATCAATTCACGTCATATCTACTGTAGAGAGGGATAAATAACTAAACCCCCGAGAGTCAAAAAGCTCACCTTATGCCTCCTTAAAGTCTTTTTTTAATCTTTCCTATAAGCTCCCATACCTATGAAATCCCCTCTGTGCTTATGTCTAACCCTGCTAGGGACCCTATCATTAGGGTGCTTGCTCAGTTCAGAAATCCAGGCTAAAACCACTTCATCTGTCTTGGGCCGCATGAGTTCTTCTGTTATATCAGCGTCCAATGCGTTCGTGCTCTTTGTGCCGCCCACCGATGAAACGGTGGATAATTCTCGCGGCGGGGCGTCTCGTCCTACCGCATTGAAATGTATTCACGATGATGCCTATGCGTTTCCCATGGTGGCACTGATTCCTCAATCTGGGGTAGGCCTAACGGTTGCTGCCCATCCCACCCTGTTGGTTTATGTGCCCCCGTCAAAGGCAACCCAGGCGCATTTGACCTTGAGGAATGCTGACCAGAGTGGGTTGTATCAAGGCCGGATACAGCTTCCCAAAACTGGCGGTGTACTTCGGATTGCTTTGCCCACCGATAGTCCTGAATTGGCGGTAGGGGAAACCTATGATTGGTCCCTCGCATTGCTTTGTCAGCCGACTCAAACCGATATGCCCATTGCTAGTGGTCAGATTCGCCGTGTAGAGCTGTCTGATAATGTACTGAGCGATCAGCAGTCTTTGTTGTCAAAGGCCATCATCTATGGGCAGTCTGGTGTTTGGCATGATATGTTAGCCACTCTGGCGATGCTGCGACAGACGCAGCCAGATAACAATGCCCTCTATGCTAATTGGACTGAGGTGCTTACAGTTGAAGATCTAGATGCGATCGCAAACGCCCCATTGCTTAACTAGTGTTTTGTCAAGAATTATCTGTACCCTACAATTTGCCCTTGACTAATTGCTACACCTCAGCAAATTTGCTCTCCTTGCTTGCTTTGTGGCATGTCAGCCACCCTATCCTGTGATAATGCCAGTATGGTGCTGCCAGAAAAGAACAGGACACGACAGAGTAGGACGAACAGTAATTCCCAGATAAGTTAGATGCGATGGATTGCGGCCCTTTTAACAACACCGATTGTGGCTGGCTTAGTAGTAGCCATTCGATTTACGGGTGCATTGCAGTTATTAGAATGGGCCATCTACGATCAGTATTTTCAGCTACGGGCGACAGAATCCATTGATCAACGCATTGTGTTGGTCACCATTGGTGAATCTGACATCAGTGCCCTCGGCCAGTGGCCTCTCTCTGACGCCACGCTGGCCCAGCTGATGCGCAATCTCAATCAGCATCAGCCAGCTGTGATTGGTTTGGACCTATATCGCGACTTGCCAGTGGAGCCTGGGTCCCAAGACTGGTTGGAGGTGATGGCGTCCACCCCTAACCTCATTGGCGTGGAAAAAGCGATTGGGCGTACCGTGGCTCCACCGGCTGAGTTAGAACGCCAGGGACAAGTGGCTTTGACCGATCTACTGGTGGATGCCGATGGTAAGTTTCGGCGGGGACTATTATCCCATCCAAACGGGGATGATCAGCTACGACTGGGTCTGGGGGCCGAGTTGGCAGTTCGCTATCTAGAGAAAAAGGAGGTGCCCCAGGAGGTAGTGGATGCGGAGCAGAAAATATACCGTCTGGGACAGGCAATATTGCAACCTTTGCGGGGTAACGATGGTGGTTATATTCGTACGAATGCGGGTGGCTACCAAATCCTGATTAACTTTCGGGGACATGCCCACCACTTTCCCAGAGTGTCTGTGACCGATGTGCTAAACAATGATCTAGAACCGGCGTTGATTCGCGATCGCATCGTCATTGTTGGCGGTATGGCCACTAGCCTCAATGATCTGTTCTATACCCCTTACAGTAGTCGCCTGATCAATACCCCCGAAGCAACGGCAGGCATGGTGATCCATGCAAACTTGGCGAGTACGCTGGTCAGTGCCGCCCTGGATGGTCGGGCGGTATTGCGAGTGTGGCCTGAGCCCATCGAAGTCGGCTGGATTATGCTTTGGTCAGGGTTAGGAGCCTTAGGCTACTGGTGGTTGCTAGAAGCCAAACGCCATAGCAAGGACAGGTTTAACCATGTGGTTGTCGGGATTGTCTCGGTGGTGTTGGCCAGTGGTTTTCTGATGGTGAGCAGTTACCTGGCTTTTTTAGGGGGGTGGTGGATTCCAGTCGTGCCTCCGTTTTTAGCCTTAATCGGATCTGCTAGCGTGATCACAGGTTACGAAATTATTAAGCTGCAACAATACCGTGCAGAATTAGCCCAGCAAAACCTCAAACTGGAAAAAGATAAAATTCGAGCTGAAGCCGCCTCCCAAGCCAAAAGCCAGTTTTTAGCTAAGATGAGCCATGAATTTCGGACTCCTCTCAATGCTATTTTGGGCTTTACTCAGTTGATGAACCAGGATCCGTCTCTGACGGCGCAACAGCAAAAGTCTTTAGACATTATTAATCTCAGTGGTGAACATCTACTGAATTTAATTAACGACATTCTCGAAATTTCTAAAATAGAAGCGAATCGCGTTGTCCTACATAAGACCAATGTGGACCTGTATAGTCTGCTTGATATGTTGAAGGCCATGCTGGAGTCAAAGGCCCTGGCAAAAGGGCTACAGCTACAGTTTGAGCGGAGTCCTAATGTGCCTCAGTTTGTGACAGCGGATGAAGGCAAACTACGTCAGGTGTTAATTAATCTGTTGGATAACGCGATTAAATTCACCCAGGTAGGCAGTGTTATTCTGCGGCTTTCAGAGACTGTTAAAGAGCGCTCAAAAATCATGCTGCACTTCAAAATAGAAGATACGGGCTCTGGCATTGCGGAGGACGATGTCTCGAAGCTGTTTGAGATTTTTACCCAGGGTAAGGTCGGACAAACCTTTTTTGACGGAGTGGGTCTAGGATTACCCATTAGTCAGCAGCTGGTTAAGTTGATGGGAGGAGAGATTACTGTCAAGACTGTCGTAAATCAAGGAACAACGTTTCAGTTTGATATTCCAGCTAGTCTAGAACCCTCACCCCAGACTAACCTCCCACCGATAAAGAGGGTAAAAAGTTTGGCCGCTGACCAGGAAGATTTCCGCATCTTGATTGCTGACGATGAGCCCATTAGTCGGAAGCTGCTAAATAAACTGCTAACCTCTCTCGGCTTTCAAACCCGTGAAGCAACTAATGGACAAGAAGCTGTTGAGCTTTGGGAAAGCTGGCATCCCCATTTTATTTGGATGGATGTGCAAATGCCAATCATGAATGGTTGGGAAGCGACGCGTCAAATTCGCCAGAAAAGTTTAGAAACTAATAAATCGTCGCCAACCATCGTAGCGATTACGGCCAATGCGTTTGCAGAAGATCGTGAGCTTAGTTTGGGGGCTGGCTGTGATGATTTTGTTAGTAAACCCTTTCGACGGGATGAGCTGCTGGACAAGCTATCCAAATATTTAGGAGTACGCTATCAGTGAATCTGTGTCAATAAGTATGACAGCTATACTAGAACTATAAAGACACCCTTTATCCACCATGGTTGCTACCAGCACCGTCCCCAAACTCACCCTCAACGACTGGCTGAACAACCCACCTCCCAGAACAGAATGGGTTGACGGTGGCTTGATTCAAAAACAAGGCATGACCCTCAAACATAGCAAGCTCCAACGTCGCCTCAGCACCCTCTGGAGTCTCTATGCTGACGCCCAAAACCTAGGTGGCGAAGTCTACACAGAAGCACCTTGCCGCACCCAGAATCAAGGCCGATTTCCTGACGTAGCCTACCTCACCCCAGCCTTGCTAACCCAATACGGTGACGCTAAAGTTCTCCCCCAAAGCTTTCCCCTAAGTGCAGAAATCGTTTCCCCAACCGACCTGGCCGAAGACATGATCGCCAAAGCCTACGAATATCTTGCCTCTGGCGGCGAAGAAGTCTGGCTAGTTTACCCTGATAGTCGTTGGATAATTGTTGTCACAGCCAACAACAAACAGATTTTTGGCCAGGGAGAGATGGCTGAAACTCAGAAAGCTCTAGAAGGTTTTAGCATCAGTGTTGATACTTTATTAGCCTAAGTTACAAATTTTGACACCTTAGCCTCTGCTTAGGCAACTAGTTCTGCGGCTTTGGCTTCAGAGGTATTAGGCTGACTGGGTTCATAGAGATACTCAAACCAGTTACCAAAGGGGTCGCGACCGTAAAAGGAGGCCGTACCATCGCGGTGCTCATGGATTTCGGTCAGTTTTATATCTTCTTGGCTGAGCTTGGCGTAGGCTTCATCAATGGCTGCCCGATCATCAAATACAAAGCCAAAGTGTGGACCGGCTTGATCATAGTCGGGACTGAGTAGAGCCAGCCCATCATTGCCCGCTTTCAAATAGGCCCAGTCGTTATCCTGCCACACCAGGTTCATGCCTAGATTTTGATAAAACTTGGCAGCAGCAGCGATATCGTTGACGCAAATTGCCACGTGGCCCAGGCGTTTGAGTTCCATTAGTCCGTCCTTAATGTCGTCAGCACTTTTAGTCGTTTTTAATATTGTAAACGCCTCATCGTAGACGGTTATTTGATGTCTATAGTGGGGGCAATTATTGGATTGGTACCGACTACGGTTTTCCCTAACGGTCTCATTGACAGCATCAATTACTATAAAGTCACAACAAAAAAAGGACTAAAACGTCATGGATGCAGCATTTGACAGCGATAAGCGTAGAGTTTTATCAGCCCTTTCCCATGGGTCTATTTTTCTGAGTCAGCTTCTATTTTCGGCAGGGCTTCCAGCTGCCCTGTGGATTATTTCCGATGATCCAGTTGTCAAAGAAAATTCTAAAGAAGCGTTGAACTTTCATCTGAATATCTGGGTTTACAGTTTTATCATTGGAATTCTGTGTTGGTTGCTGATCGGCTGGTTGTTTGTCATTCCTCTGTTGATTTTTCAATGGGTGATGCCAATTTTTGCAATTTTGCATAGCTTTAGCACCCCTGATAGTGCTTTTAAATACCTATTCATTCTGCGTTTCCTTTAAGCCAGAATGAATGCCTAATGCTGAGAAGCCTCCACTACAATAAAAAGTGGCTTTGAGGTGTATTTTCGTTATACGTGAAAATACGTAGACTGTTTCAGCATTTGATGACACGTAAAGACTTGACATATCTCCTGATAGATTCATAGCCAGGATGAATAGAAGAATAAGCAGTCCAGTATAAAGACGGGCTGCTTTTTTCGTCACTGCAATCGGTAAAAAATCCGTGAAGAAACATCGCTGGCTTGATTTAACTGAGTATGCACTGTTGGTCGGCTCTGGTGCTGGAACAGTGGCCTCAGTTGCCACACAACAGGTGCTATTGGCTGCGGCCCCGCTCTCATTATTGGCGGGGTTAGGATTGCTCAATCGACGGCAGCTCCAGGCAAAGCTATCTGAGAGCCAGTCAGTAATGTTGTCGGTGAATAGTAAATTGGACGAACGCCTGCACGATGTAAAGGAGCAGATTGACGATTTGCCAAGCCATGAACAGCTGTCAGCGGTGCGGCAGTCCATAGTGGCTCAAAATCAGCAGGACATCCTCAGTCTTACCCAGGTTTTTGAATATACGCGAAAAACGTTGACGGAAAAGATTGAGGCACAGGAAATTCCAGAAATCAAACAGCTGCGTCAGGAGCTGGTGGATCTGCAGGACCAGCATACTCGACTGTGTATCGCGCTAAAGGATGTGCGATCGCGTTGTCAGCAGTTATCTGATACCAGTCGTCTGGAGACGATTGAATCTGTGTTGACCAAGCTCAAAGCAGAGCTCATGCAGCAGCGTGTGCATATAGAAGTATTGGGGGCTGATACAAAAAATAACCACGCCGGTCTCAATGACAAGCTCCACTACATAGAGCAGCGTGTACAGCAGCTAACGACTGAGGAGCGTCAGTCCCTGCTACGGGAGGAAGTACAAGAGTTGGTGAAAACCGTTTCCGATATGGTGTCTCGGAATGAGTTTTTAGAGCTAGCGGCCAATGTCAAGGAAAAGATCTCGCCCCAGGAGACTATCCTGCAGCTGGCTCCGTCCTTTGACCCGGATGAAGTCGATCAACTGCAGCAGCGCATAGAGCTACTAGAACAGCAGCTCGGTAAAGTGACTGAATCCGTCTTAGATGCCGTTGCTGAAACCCTGGAACCTTTGGATAAGGGCATGGCCAGTATGGATCGGCTCAAGCAACGTCTGGATGCCACCGATCAACAAATGAGCACCATGACGAATGTAGTGCTCGAAGCAGTGGCCGAGACCCTCGAACCCTTACAAGCTGCATTGGCCAATAGCGCCGATAGCCAGTGGGTATTGGACTTTGCCAATGTAGAAGGTAAGTCCAACAGCCGCAAGGCCCTGGAAGAATTGCTAGCTCAGGCGCGTGATCGGATGGTCCTGGTCTGGCCCTGGTCAGATAATGTACATCTGGATGCCGATCTACTCGAACAATTTCATCAGTTGTTAGCCCGAAATTGTCGTCTATCTATTGGCTGGTGTCATCGAGGAGACAATCGTGAACATCCTTTATTGCGCAATATTAGCCAGCGCTGGAGTGAAAGTAGCACCCGGCATCGTCAACTAAAACAAGCTCTCAAGCAGTTGCTACCCCTTAAACAAGCCTATCCAAATTTGTTCTCGTTTAAGATTTTGGGTACCACTGAAAATTTTGCTGTCTGTGACTCCAAATCTGCCCTGATCGGCATGCAAAACCTCGCTACCCAGACAAGTCTGTTTCCCACGGTAAAGCTAAGGTTGCGCACCACTGATTCAGCCGTGATTCACCCCTTGATTCACCGCTTTGAGAATCCCACCATTGGCAATGAGGATGCTGGTTCTTATTTCAATCGAGGCATTACTCGCTATGACATGCGTAACTATGCTGGAGCCGTTGACGACTTTACCCAGGTGATTAGCATTCGTCCCAGTGCAGCGGCCTATAACTGTCGCGGCGTTGCCTGGGCAGAAATGAGTGACTATGCCGATGCGCTGCGGGACTTTGGCCATGCACTCCGATTAGATACGCGATTATTTGCCGCCCGGTGCAACCGAGGCGCATTGAGGTTAAATGTTCGAGACTATGCGGGTGCCATCAGTGACTTGGAAACCGCCGTTGAAATTCGCCCCGAGAGTGCGATTCCCTATTTCTATCTGGGACAAGCGCTCCAAGCGTTGGGCGAACTACGGCAGGCCGTTGAGAAATTTGGTTTAGCCATTGAACGACAGCCTAACTTGGCACTGCCCTACTGCTATCGTGGCGCAGTTTACCAAAAGCAAGGTAATTTACGGCAGGCGATCGCGGATCTAGAAGTGGCCGCACAGCTCTTGCGCACCAGTGGTGATGCCAATAACCTCAACCAGGTGATGCGCAAGCTGGAAACACTCAAACAACGATTACCTGTCAAAACGACGGTATTGCTTTAACTAGTTACCTTAGGGCTTCAGAGGCGTTGGGCACAACAGATTCAGATGTACATAGCTCAACGTCGTCGTTAGCAGGTAATCCGATAAGTGTTTGCTACCCTAGATAGTAGCTGCTTTGCATAATGTCAAAGGACTGCTAACGTATGACCCCAGCGACGACTCCAGATCGAGATTGTGTCTAACAAGGTCGGCAATGAGTTGGGTAGTAAGTTGCAGGACTATGCGCGACTGGGAGTGACCTATTACGTGGTATTTGATCCATTGCAGCAGTTAGGGGTAGATCCCGATCAACTTACCTAGTCGTAGCTAGCCAAAAGCTATCGCCTTGATTCCCTAGCTATCCGTAAAACTTAGCCCTGCAAACTTTCCAACCAGGCATAGTCTGCTTTCCTCAGAGGAGGCACTGGCTGTTGTTGATAATCAATTGTCAGATCCAATGCAGCCGCATCATAAACAACCTGCATTAGCTGACCTAGATCGATCACCGGTTCATCATCCCCCGAACGCAGTGGTATCGCAAAACAGGGTAGGGAATCTCGCAAAGTAAACGGATACAGCTCGGCAACAGGTCGTTGAGCCACTCGACTCACCAAAACACGATAGTCCGATATCTGAGCACTGTTAACCGGTAACGGGTCTCCACTTCGCAACAAGTCAATTTCTACCAAATGACTCTCACTGTTCAAAACCTTTGTTCGTTTTGTCAAATATTGATTTCGTCCCTCGCCAGATCGCTTATTTTTTGGCGATAATACCTCGATTACCGTGACCACTTCCCCCGTTGTCACGTCTCGAATTTCCAAATACCTCTCAACGGTAGCCTCCCATTCCGGTAACTCTACTAATACCGGTTGACTGACCGTAGCCGTTAGAGTGGCTGCCTCCTGCCTCGCCTCGGGCTTTTGCTGTACCAACGAGACATCGGGAATACCAATTAAAACCGTTTCCTCATAGACACGCTTCTCAACCGCTGCTCGATACTTAGGAGTAATTTGTGGATTCAGCATCCGTGCCAGTTCCACAATCAACCAGGAGTGAACCTCTGGCCATAGAGATGGCGATTCTAAATAAGGATTCATCCCAGGGAAGGGAAACGGAGCAGGCATTTTGAAGACCTAGCTGAAGATTATAAACATTATTGTATTGGACATAACCGAGCCTGACAGGTCATTTGAAATCTTAGCTGCCAGCTTACGATAGCAGCGATTCCGAGTCATCTTGCTCCATAATCTTTGTGTGCAGCAAGATGACTTCTTGGCTAGTGAGGTAGCGCATCAGGCTAACCGCTGATAGAGTTCAGCATTTTTTGAAGAACATAGTCTGCAGCCGTTTGAAAGGGTTGTTCGGGCTGATTGATTAAGGATTCGATAAGACAGTCCATCACAGCTTAAGTTTACTGTCTACGACTTCGGGGGAAGATCATCATCCGCTTCCCCCGTTTCACCCACATCACCGGTCCCTTGCACCGATAAATACATCCCCGAACACCGGTTACGCCCTTTAACTAGGCCGCTACAGCCTGGGCCAATTGACCCATCAGCCCAATCTCACTGCAGACTTCATAGAATTTGATGTCAGGGGGAGTGGCAAAGAGAGCCGATAACTCTCTCACAATGGCTTGATAGGTAGGGCTTTGGTTAGCTTCCATATTATCGACGTTGTCCCAAAGGATAACGGCGATACCTCGGTCAGTGCCAGGCTCTTGGAAAAGATAAGCACCCTGGAACCCATCGTCAAAGGTGCCCACGGCCTGCTCATAAAGCTGGCGTGCTTGGGAAAAACGACCAGGCTTAAATTCACCAATAGCGATGTAGGCCTGCTTATGCTTAAGAAAATCACTAAAGTCAGTCATAGCTCTCACACGTTTTAAGAGGATTAACTTCCAAGTGTGAAGCAATTGTTCTTGATGAACACTTTTTTGTGATGTTGGTTTGTGATTCTTAGGGTTGAGTTACGACACAACATTGGCCGACTAGGCCCATGATCGTAACCCATGGTCGCCAGGGTAGACCTGGCTCATATAGGATATGCCAGGCAATCGGCAGGACAGGCGTAGGTTGGGTTGAATTTATCAAACCTCACATCGAGAGAATGGGAGGGATTAGTCATGGAAAATGAGCATCTGTCTGATGTCAGGGATCAGGACATTTTGTTTACGCTCCTTTACCTTTGATGACCTTGGCAGGTCTGTTTTAAATTGAGGTTATTAAATTCGGCTTCAGATGCCGAGGCCCCCTGCCGTCCCACTTTCTTGAATACCCCAAACTCCTAATCCTGGGGGCTTTGAGTCTAATCGCCCCCAATATTAGGAGTTTGGGGCACATTCGAGGAGACTCATTTTTGCTTTCTATTTTATAAATGATTAGGTCAACCTACTTAGAGACCAGGATGTGGTCAATCTGTTGGTGAAGGGCGGCTAGATCTGTTGAGTTATCGAGTACGTAATCAGCCTGGGCAACCTTTTGGCTGAGGGGTAGCTGATTATTAATGCGAGCAGCAGCTTCGGATTGGGAGAGATGGTTGCGGGTCCTTAGTCGCTGTTGTTGTTGTTCTGGTCTACAGGTGACGACCCAAATTTCGCTGACTAGGTGGGTGAGGTTGGCTTCGAATAACAATGGAATGGCATAGACCAGGGTTTGAGTGGGGGGGTATTCGCGACTTACCTGGGTAAACCGCTGACGCACAAAAGGATGGATCTGCTGTTCCACCCATTGTTTCTCGGTGGGATGACTAAAAATAATGGTGCCAAGCTGTGGTCGATTGAGGCCGCCATCGGCTAAGAGAATATCATTGCCATAACGCTGCTCCAGGGTTGTCAGGATGGGCGACCCGACAGCCACAGCTTCACGGGCATAGATATCGGCGTCAAGGATGGGTAACTGGTGGGTGGTGGCAAGATAGTCGGAGACAATTGTTTTCCCAGTGGCAATACCGCCGGTAAGACCGATGATACGTCGGTTTTCAGATTTACTCATGACTGACTCATGGCCCGGTTCGCCCATTGCACAATGGCATCGGTCAGCCCCTCTAAGGTATAGGTGGTGGCTTCAATATCGACTCGACCCAGGTCTTCGTGGCAAGTTTTAGTCGTTTGGGGACCGATAGATGCGATCGCAACCCCCTCCACAACAGTCATCCACGCCTCACCAAACTGCCCTGCCATCAGCTGCTTAAAATGACGTACCGTTTTTGAACTAGCAAAGGTAATCGCATCCACCCGTTTTTGTTGCAGAGCAGCGACCGCTCCAGCGGGCATGGTTGCAGGACATCCCGACTCATAGGCAGCCACTTCTGTCACCGTTGCCCCCTGGCCTGAAAACTCTTTTACTAGCACATCTCGTCCGCCTGTTTCTACCCGTGGGAAGAGGATCTGCCGTCCTGGCAGCGGTGCCGGAAAGCTCTCCACCAGTGCATCAGCCACATAGTTATCGGGAATAAAATCAGCCCTTAACCCTCGTTCGGTGAGAATTCTGGCTGTCTTTTTGCCCACCACGGCCAGTTTGAGATGGGCCAGCTGACGGAGGTCATGCCCCTGGTGCAGCAGCCGGTCCAAAAAGAAATTAACCGCATTAGCTGACGTCAGCACCAGCCAGTCAAACTTTTGTAAGTTATCCAAGGCCTGATCCAGGCCTGCCCAGCTAGACGGTGGTCGAATTTCCAACGCAGGCAGATCAATCACTGTGGCCCCCTGGTGATTAAGCAAGGTGGTAAAAGCACTGGACTGCCCCGTTGCGCGAGTAACGAGAATTGTTTTGTTAGCCAAAGGCTGAATTCCAGTCATACCTGCGGTAGGAGGTTTCAAAAACTCTCGCAAGCGTACCACTTCACCGATGACAATAATGCAGGGAGATAGCCGTTCTCCCTTGGTTATCTGAGCGATAGTGAGTAGAGTGCCCTGCCAGAGACATTGCTGTGGCTGGCTAGCCCATTGGATTACAGCGACAGGGGTATCCTCATGGCGTCCATGGGACTGCAGCTGGTAGCAAATCTGACTGAGATGTCGTCCCCCCATGAGTAAAACCAGGGTTTCTAGATTGGCCAGGGTGGCCCAGTCTAAGTTTTGGAGATTGTGGGCGGTAAATACACCAAAACCATGGCTGAGGGCTGGATCAGTTAAAGGAATAGCACTGAGAAGAGGTGCTGCCAGTGCTGATGACACCCCAGGAATGACTTCAAAATCACAGTCAGCCGCCTTCAAGGCTTGGATTTCACCAGCCGCCCGACCAAAAATAAAAGGGTCGCCGCTTTTGAGCCGTACCACCTGTTTTCCCTGCTGGCAGTGGGTAACCAGCAGTTGATTGATTTCACTTTGAGGTGTGCTGGACTGGCCACCGCGCTTGCCTACCTGTATGGTTTCGCAAGTAGGAGATAGCTGTGACAATAAGTGAGGATCGACCAGGGCGTCATAAATTAAACAATCAGCCTGGTGCAGCAACCGTTGTCCCCGCACAGTGAGGTAGTCGATATTGCCGGGACCTGCGCCCAAAAGATAAACCTTGCCGCTTTTTGCCATCAACCCATCAAATTCATTAGCAGCATTTTAATCAACAGCCCACCCCAAAAGATAATGTTGACTTAGTCCTTTACCTTCATTCGCACATCTCAATAGGATATGGCAATCTACTAATCACCACTACTGCGACGGTAAGCCCATGATTACGCTGTACCATACCCCCCTATCGATTAACTCGCGCCGTGTTTGGGTAGCGTTGATTGAGAAGGGATTGGAGTTTGAACTCAAGGAAATAAACCTGACGGGAGATCAGTTTAAGCCAGAATTTCTAGCCTTAAACCCGTTTCACCATATTCCTGTTTTGGTGGATGGCGATCACACCATCATTGAATCGTTTGCCATGTTGGATTATTTGGAGGCAAAATACCCCAGACCGGCCCTGATGCCGACACAACCAGAGGCTGTTGTGCGGGTGCGGATGGTGCAGATGGTCACATTGAATGAAATGCTGCCAGCTACGATGCCCCTAACCATGAAACATTTGTTTGGGAAGGACGATCCAGATGCTGTAAAGCAAGCCTATGAAAAGGCCGCTGTTGTGTTTAAGTTTTGGGCGCAACAGTTGGGAGACGATCAGTTCTTTGGTGGGCCGCAGTTGTCCCTGGCCGATGTGGTTAGCGGGACTATGGCTGCCTGGTTTCCTGAGATGGGGCTATCGCTAGCGGACTATCCGACATTAGCGGCTTGGCGGCAACGCCTAATGGAACGTCCCGCCTGGCAACAAACCCATGTTAGTCAAGCCGCATTGGATGATTTTAAGGAGAGGATGCGATCTCGGATGGGTGGGCAGTAGTCGTTGCCATCGCTGGTTGCTCCATCCCTTGAACGGTGAGAACAGAACAGGGCGCGTGGTGCATAACATAGTTGCTGACGCTGCCGAGTAACAGTTCGCTAAAGCCGCTACGCCCGCGTCGACCCATCATAATCAAGTCGGCAGTCCAGTGGGTGGCGACGTCGCATAGGGTAGGGCCGGGGGGACCTTCGGGACAAGTGTAGCTAGCAGCTATGCCTTGACGGTGGGCGTAGTCGGTTTGCGATCGCAACCAATGCTCAATTTCCTGTTGCTGTTGTCGCCAGCTGGCCATATAGCTTTGATACAGCTCTGTAGTCCAGACTCCTTGCATCCCTTCCATACTGAGATAAATCGGATCGGGATACCCCATATCCACGGAAGGAACGACCATAACGAGGTGAAGCTGAGTCTTGGGTTTAGCTAATGCGATGGCTTCTTCAAGCACACTGCAACTACTGTTACTCCGATCCAAGGCCACTAAAATGCGCTGAAACATGGTGGCTATTCTCCTATACCCGGACGACAAGGTTAAAAAATGCGGATGTTGCTGATCCGAACGAACTTAAAAACCAGACTCTTTTATTATCGAACAACGAATACTTAAGAGCACTAAAAAGCACTGGAGTCACTAAAAAACGCAATCTATAAATTGAGAAATATTAAGGTTCTTTTTTAATGGTATCAAGTTGGTTGAGCACAGTTACATTTGCTCAGTTAAGTGTAGGGCTATGCCATTAAAAAATGACTAATTTAGAGCCCTGTATTTTTGCCAACCCCTTCTACAGTTGGAGTTATAAATACAGTTAACTGTGAAAACCTATTCAACAGAAGCTATTAGGTATAAAGACCTATTTGCTAATGATTGAATGTACTCATTACAACTAGTCGATGGATTAAACTAGCCAAGGTTGCTATCAAGAATGGGGCGATTGCAGTGATTCCCCTTTGAGTGACTAAGTAATATGAATAATACTTTCAAGTCTTTGCTTGTGTTAGTTAAAGCTTAGATTTGATGCCTAGAATATAAGTGGTCGAAGAATAGTAAAGAGATACATAGCTCCTCTTTCTAGTTGTAGACCTTCTTCAAATAACCTAGAACTCACAGCTGAGATTTATGGTGTCTTAAGCAATCGGCTAATTTTCCTGAAGTAGTTTAATCCAGTATATTGACTCCCCGTATTGCTTAGAGATATCAACTTTTCCCACCCCAGTTAATACACGTCATAGAGGCTAAAAGTCATGCGTATTCTTCGTTGGTTAAGGGACAGTTTTGACTACATTTTCGGGGCGTTTGCGCGCATATTTGGTCCCGATGATGATGCCTATCCCGCTGTTGGTGTGCAGCCCTATGAAGGTGATCCTTATTCCTCCAGTTGGATCTAGTTGATCGGTCGTTGTTATTGGGCTCATTGCGTCAAGCTCATTGATGATTGATATGCTCCTCTAAAGCTCTGGTGTTTTTGCCAGAGCTTTTTTTGTTAAGTGAGAAGGGCGGGATTTCCTATGCTCTTTATGGATGCACTGTTCGCGTTACGATGACTTAATAATTAAGAACTTGCTGACTGTCTGGGCGGCAAATCTATGACTGGAGTAAATCTCAATGACGGTTCCCTTGCCCATACCTGCAGCAAGGCATTTGCCAGAGTTCGCAAGTGATATCACCCTGGATGCCCAGCATCTGCAGAAGTCCTATGGCCGTGGTAAGGGGCGATTTCAGGCGGTGCGAGATGTGTCGCTGCGGATTCGTACTGGCGAGGTACTGGCATTTTTAGGACCAAACGGGGCGGGTAAGACGACGACGATCAAGATGATTGGTGGTTTGGTGCGTCCTGATGCTGGACAGGTGAGCATCGATGGGTTGGACCCTCATCGGCAGTCAATGGCACTAAAGCGGGTGGGCGCTGTTTTGGAGGGGAATCGCAATCTTTACTGGCGGCTGACGCCTTTAGAGAATATTGAGTATTTTGGTGGACTGCGTCAGGTGCCGCGACGGGTGGCGCGACAGCGGGGTGAACAGCTACTGGAGCAGTTTGGTCTGAGTGATAAGCGTAAAACTCCGGTGCAAAAGCTGTCGCGGGGAATGCAGCAAAAGTTGGCCATTGCGGTTGCTTTAGTGCATCAGCCAACACTGTTGTTATTGGATGAGCCCACCCTGGGACTGGATGTGGAGGCCAGTGAAACAGTCAAGACGTTAGTGCGGGAAATTGCGACGGGGGGTTGTGCGATTTTATTGACCACCCATCAGCTGGATGTAGCTGAGGATTTATCGGATCGGGTGGCAATTATTCGTCAGGGAGAAATCATTGCAGAGCAGTCTACCCATGAGCTAATCCGACAGTTTTCAGGCAGCGCTTATCGGATTGACTGTGGGGAGTCGATTGATGCTCAACGAGTTGGGAAGATTATGGCCCTCGGCGGTACGGTTGCCGACAACCAGGTTCACTATCCAGGTGATGCGCTCTATGAGCTGTTAGATATTCTTCGACCTTTACCCATTAAAGAGATTCGACAAGATCGCGCTGATTTGACCGATGTATTTTTGTCGTTGATTCGTGATGGCGGTGATAAGTGATTACCTGACTCCCAAGCAGGTCAATCGATTTAACATCTAATCCCAAATCCGAATTCGGTAACCCCGGTGCAAAATGGATAATCTTGTCGAGGCAGGTCTTGTGCCTGCCCTGGGATACCGGATGCCACCAGTCAGGATTTCGTATAGCCATTAAGTAACGTCATAGCCCATTGCTGAATTTCTTCAGATAAAGCAGGCTTGACCGGTTTCTGATAGTCAATACGAAAGCTATACCCAGCCCGATCGTAGATGTCGTCAAGAATAGCTTTAAGGCTGATTTCAGGCTCCGTATCACCTGGTTTAAGGGGAAGGTGAAAATTTGGGACCAACTGTCGGAGATTAAACCCATAAAGCTCTGCCTGGGGGCGGGTATTACTTCGACTCACCAGGATGCGATAATCTGTTTTGGTTTGGGTACCCAAGGGCATTGGCGTTTGCCCCCGTAACAGATCAATTTCCACCAGATGGGTTTGGGTCGTTAAAACTTGTTGGCGTTTTCTCAGATAGGCTGTTCTACCTTCACCAGTCCGTTTATTTTTAGGCGATAGAATTTCAATCACTGTAATGACTGTTGAGGTCTGTGTATCGCGAATTTCCAGGTATCGTTCCGTGACTTCTTCCGGCAGTGGCAAGGTCACAATTTCTGCCTGGGGTAGTGTTGCAGCAGTTGTTCTAATTTCTACTTTGGGTTCTGAAGCATGACTGCCGATAGAAACATCGGGTATGCCAATTAGAACGCTGTCTTCAGGGGGATCTAGGTATGTGCGTTTTTCAATAGCTGCATAATAATTGGGATGCAGCGCGGGAGCTAACCTATCAGCAATCGCCACAATTAAGCGACTATGCACTTCTGGCCAGATTTCAGAATTTTCTAAGTAGGGATCCATCCCTGGAAATGGAGAAGGCATGGGCTGTTATCCTTGCACGATGGAACTCGACCGTAGTTCTAGGATAGCTAGTTTGTGTATCGTTTACAGATCTTGGACTCAGCTCTATTATCCGTAATCATCAAGAAATATCTACGCCATATAGATTCTGCATGTTTAACCTACTCATTGGCGAGCTGAAAAGGACGTGGATTCAGATCCGAAAATGACTATTCGTTGTGCCCTGGACTGAGACGGTAATTACCCTTAGTATAATCGACCCTCTCAAAATGAGAGTATAATTATTTGAAACCTCAATGTGAGCATCATCGATGCATTTGATCTCGATTCGAAAACTTCGTGATGATGTGGCAAAGTATCCCGATATTAGTCAGGCAATTGAGGCTTGGTACGCGGTGGTTAAAAAAGCTAACTGGGAAAAGCTGGAGGATTTGAGAAGAATTTATCGAGATGCTGAGGCAGTGGGCAATTTTACTGTCTTCAATGTAAAAGGTAATAAGTATCGACTAATTGTTGGTATTGACTATGTTAGCCAAACTGTCTATTACAAGTACCTCTTAACTCACGCTGAATACGATAAGGATAGGTGGAAAAATGACCCTTACTTTTAATCCGGCAGTTTATAGTGAATTGCTCTTAGAGGCGACTCCAAAAGTGATTGAAACGGAACTTGAATATGAGCGCACGTTGGGTATTGTTGAGAAATTAACGTTTAACCCTAACCGAACTCCTGAGGAAACGGCAATTCATAGGTTGTTAGTGATATTGGTTGAGGCTTATGAGGTAGAGCAGTATCCTATGCCAGAGTCTGCGCCGGATGAGATTCTGCGTCATATTATGGAGGCGAGTGGAACTCGTCAGACTGATTTGGTGGGGCTTTTGGGGTCTAGTGGGGTGGTGTCAGAAATTGTGAATGGAAAAAGATCGATTAGCAAGACTCAAGCTAAGATTTTGGCTGAATTGTTTAAGGTCTCTCCTAGTTTATTTATTTAGGGAAAAGCAAAAAAAGGGAATGGGTGAGTATTTTCCAGCGATAGGTATTGAAATCTCACTGATCGACCGAGAGAATTCGCCCATGTCTAAAATGCTCTGCCAAAATTACCGCAGTGCTTCTTGCCGTATTGTTGTGGTCATGGTGTTATGCCTTAGTCAACGGTCCAATACGGGTGAGATCGCTAAGCATCTTCTTATCAACTACCAGTTCCCAAACTGACGATTCAACTCAAGCCTTGGGCTAAACTCCATTAGGCGTCATCATGAAGAAATGCCTGTCCCATCTAGATTTTGCATGTTTAACCTACTTATTGGCGAGCTGAAAAGGACGTGGATTCAATTTATCCGGTATCCGTCTGAAATCATTGGTGGCGTCATCATTATCACCACGGTTTTCTACGGTTTGTTTGTCAGTGCTCAATATATGGCTGGACCCGCCATGAACTTTGGCGATCGCTTAGATTCAGTAGTCGTAGGCTACGTGCTGTGGACCCTGGCGCTGTACATTGTTAACGACATTGCCTTTAATATTCAGTCTGAGGCCCAAACCGGGACTTTGGAGCAAATTTTTCTCTCCCCATTTGCCGCACCCAAAATCTTTTTTGCCCGTGCCGTGGCTAGCCTAGCCCTGAGGATGACTATCATTGTGTTGATTTTATTTATCCTCATGGGCATTACCGGTAGTCAGCTATCGTTTCCCCTGGGATTGATTTTTCCACTTTTAACACTGTTGCTGGCAGCCTATGGTCTAGCCTTTATCATGGGTTCCTGTGCCTTAGTATTTAAGCGAGTGCAACAGATTTTACCCATCTTTCAGTTTGCCCTGTTATTTTTGTTGGCGGCCCCCACAGAAGAATGGAGTGGGCGGGCTCGACTGATTGCCAATTTTCTGCCAATGTTGCCCAGTACGGGACTGTTGCGAGACCTGATGGCCCGTGGTGCAGGGTTAGATATTTCTCTATTGGGTGTAGCTCTAGCCAATGGAGCTGCTTATTTTGGCTTAGGTTTGCTCGTGTTTGGCTGGGCTGAGCGCCAAGCCAAACGTAAGGGTATTTTGGGTGGCTATTAGAGTCTTTGATGTGATTGGTAACAGATGACTCTACAGCAGGAATGTAGGTGACTTAACCTGGATGCAGTTGTATTTCAGATTAGCTATGACATTTTGGGCTGGATGGTTGACAGTATTTGTAGTGGGGCTGGTGGCAGTGGTTACCCCAGGGCCAGATTTTGCACTGACGTTGCGAAGTAGTTTGGCCTATTCCCGTCGGGCAGGTGTGTATACGGCAGTAGGCATCGGCTTGGGTAATACCATTCATGCCACCTACTGTCTGATTGGTATTGGTGCGCTGATTGCCCAGTCGATTTTGTTATTTAACGGACTGAAACTGCTGGGGGCCGGGTATCTGATTTATCTGGGACTCAAGTCTCTGCAAGCTAAGCCTATGCAGGCAGAATCCTTGCAGGACAATCGACGGATTGTCAGTGCCTTTGCTGCTTTTCGACTAGGACTTTTCGGGAATTTGCTAAACCCTAAAGCCACACTATTCTTCTTGGCCTTATTTACTCAAATTGTGCAGCCGGGGACGCCATTTTCGACTCAGGCAATCTATGGTGGCACCGTCGCCTTGCAGTCGCTGGTATGGTTTGCTCTATTGGCCTTGCTGATTTCTCAACGCTGGGTAAAACAGCTATTGGTTAATATTTCCCACTGGTTAGAGCGGGTGACTGGGGCAGTCTTGATCTTATTAGGACTGCGGCTGGCGGTGGCGAAGCTGAGCGACTAGCGCGTCTGGAAAACGCTGAGGCTAAAGGTGTACACATAGCCTGCTAGGAATAAGACTAAGAACGGTAGGGAGAGATAATGGTGGTTGGAAAGCGCGATCGCAATCGTCAATAGCAAATACACCACCATTGCCAGCTCCAAATACGGTACCCAGTTCTTCGCCGCCCGATATTTCTTATCTAGCCAGCTCTCTGTCGTGCCAATCACCCCATGCTTTGGCGTCCGAATAAAGTCCTTATTGTTGCGTAGGAGACCATCGCACACAGCCAGTGACTGATTAATACTCAGACCAATACCCACTCCCATTAGTAATACCAACTTGCGCAACATATCCCAAGAAAACCAGGTATCCTTTGGCTGTCGCTGAGCAATGACATAAAAGCTAACCAAACTCAGGCTAGTAATCAGAGATAACGGCACATAAAAAAACAACGCATATTGCCAACTGTAGGGCATCACATAAAGTTGATAGGGAAGAGAAAGCAACAACAACAATAACATGAGCAAATAGTTGAAGTTGTTGGTTAGGTGAAAGAACGCCTCCCACTTAATATGGGCGGGAAATTTAGACCGCAATAGGGACGGCAATAACAGCTTTGCCACCTGGCTAGATCCCTTGGCCCAACGAAACTGTTGAGATTTGAAGGAATTCATCTCCATGGGTAGCTCCGCTGGTACTCGAATATTGGGCAGATAAACACATTGCCAACCCTGCATTTGGGCACGGTAGGACAGATCTAAATCTTCGGTGACGGTCGCATGCTGCCAACCGCCTGCGTCATGAATGGCAGCCGTACGCCAGATGCCAGCCGTGCCATTAAAATTAAAGAAACACCCGGTGCGACTACGGGACGTTTGCTCTGCCACAAAATGTCCGTCTAGCATCAATGCCTGTAGCTCTGTCAGGGTGGAGTAGCTACGATTAAGGTGTTCCCAACGAGCCTGGACCATTCCTACCTGCGGGTCTGAGAAATAATGCACCATTTTGAGTAATGTGTCCGGCGATGGCACAAAGTCAGCATCAAAAATTGCCACCAGGTCTCCACTGGCTATGGCCAGAGCATATTCCAGGGCACCGGCCTTAAACCCCTTCCGTTCCCGGCGATGAATATGGTGGATGTTTAAATTCTGTTGTTTAAGCTGTTGTATCTGTTGTTGACAGACGATCTGAGTCTCATCAGTGGAGTCGTCGAGCACCTGAATTTCTAGCTTTTCTAGAGGATAGTTTAGCTGAGCGGCGGCCTGTAGTAGCCGCTCCACTACATTGATTTCATTAAAGATCGGTAGTTGGACTGTGATCGTCGGTAGCTCGGCGTCGGTGTAATACTGGTGGGGCTGATGCGACAGATGGCGATAGCGATAGAATCGCCAGATGATCAACAGTCTGTGCAAACTATAGAGAGCAATAACAGATAAGAACAGGTCATAGGCATTGGTAACAATGTCAGACAGATGCATGTTTTCAGGAATAGGCCGCTAATCTATTTGCAGGGGCATTATAGCCAGCGAAGTTATGAATAAGCTGGTTAGAAGATGAATGCCAGGTGAATAACCAAGATTGGGATCAATGCCATGGATATTGGGTTAGCATCTTGCTCCTGATCGGTGCACTCATGAGCACCTGACTGGCCGCCGGCACCTTACCAGCACTGGTCTACTACGGCACTCAGCTGATCCAGCCCAACTATTTTGTGCTCTCGGCCTTTATCCTGACAGCCTTGGTCTCAACACTGATTGGCACCCCCTTTGACACAGCCGGTACCATTGGCCTAGCCCTGATGATTATGGCCCGCAGCAACGGCATGACTCACTTAAACCTGGTCGCTGGTGCCATCATTGCCGGGGCCTATATGGGAGACCGGAGAACATAAGAACAGAGGATTATTAGCCCTAGGTACTGCCATTGGGGCGTTTGAAACCAGCATTTGTCGTCGGTCGGTCGTAGACTCCTAATCTTTTGAGCACTCGACGACAGCTCATGGCAATCAGCCATGCAATTAATAGAGTAGGCACCATGAAGATCGCCATGGTGAGCTTAGGAGAATATTGACCTTCTAAGAATTTTGCCTGCCATGTGATGATAAACCGCGCAGGTCCGGTTTCTGTCGTTACCCAATGAATGATGAAGGCCGTGCAAAAGCCAAAGAACCCTAGGGGGAGGAGACAGCCAAGGTTTTGTAACCAGTCTTTTAATACGGGATTCATTTTTCTTATAGATACAGGATGGGGGAAGCCTATATCAGTAAAAAGGAACTTTATAACTATAGAATTCCCGTAGAATTTCCTAAATCCAGAAATTTTGATTAGCCCCGTTCATACTAATGACAGTTATTTGTCAGACGGTATCATTTGTAACCGTTTTCTTATAGGACTGTAGAGAGGCTGCATTTAGCTCAGGCATTGGTAGGTTTAGGCTGTAGTGAATTGTTGACGATAGCAGTGTATTTGTTCACACAACAATGAAAGTTTGATGAAGTAAATCAGGCTTCAAGGGGTATCTTTCGCTATTGGTTGAAAGTATATATTTTTGAAAATTTACCTGCTTAGTATACGGAAACTGGTGGATGAAAGATGAAGTTACCTACTTTTGTAGCCGTGAGCCAAACTTAGCAATGTCGATGCTGACTCAGTTAATGATGGAGAATATGATCTGCATCTTCCTCACACATTAAGAGCTTTCGTCAGACTTGGACAGTTCGTTAAGCTAGGACCGCTGACTGCCAATGAGTAAAAATGTGGGTGCCCTGTACTCGCAAATTGTTGGCTTCTAGATCAAAGATCATCGGTTCATACTTGGGGTTAGCTGCTTCCAGGACTACAATTGACTCCTTTTGAAAAAAGTGCTTAAGGGTAGCACCCTGGCCCTCTACATATACAGCGACAATTTCTCCAGGTTTAGGCCGATAATCATCGTTTACTGGTCGGATCCCCACATAGGCTCCATCGGGAATACCCGCACCCACCATACTGTCCCCTGAAATTTTTAGTACATAGTCATTTTGCTTACGCCCGCTGTACTCAATATTAAGGCGTTCATGATCTTCGGTAGCTGGTTCGTGGCAATAGCCAGCAGCAATCTCTCCGCGAATTGGCAGTCCGTCTGGCTGATTACCATAGAACATGTCGACGGCTTCAAAATTAACGAGCTTAATACTACGAGATGTCCGTTTGCGACGGGTGATGTACTGATTACTCTCTAGCCATTTCAGACTATTCTGAATGCTGCCGTGGGAGCGCTCAGTACCTGTGATAATTTCTCGCACAGTGGGGCTGTTCTGATGTTTGCGCCAGTACGCCTCGATGAAACTTAGTACAGTTCCGTGGGGTTTACGAACAGCCATGGGTCAACTCTATTTAGGACATATGTATCATAGTTCAAAAGAACTAAAAATGCCTAGGGGTTGCAAAAAAACGAGGACTGTAAATTGGCTGATAGTTTATCTTGATCATCTCCATGAACGCGCGAGAATATCGCAGCTGTCGCTGTAGTTCTGGACATGAGAGAGAGAATATTGTGATGGCATCATTTCTCTGAAATGCCTGAAGTTGGGCGTTCGACAACAGTAAAAATAGCCAGTCGATGTTGATTTAAGAGATGACCTCACCAATTAGACACCTATTATTTCCAGTGTCAAGACACTTTGTAACTGTATTTCAACAAATATCCTAATGTGTGAGGACATTTTTTAACTTTAGGTTCTTACGTTAAACTTCCGCAAAAATGCCGATGCATTGAAGCATTATTACGAATATTTAAACTCTTTCTGAAGACTGACGTGCTCCCCATAGCGTAGAGCAGGGAATAGCTCCCGGTGTTTTTCACGATGTCTATGCCTGCTATCGATGTTCATAACTTGACTAAGGTTTATCCAGTCGCCATTAAGCAGCCTGGATTGGCGGGAACATTGCGTCATTTTTTCCGGCGGCAATATCGTCAGGTAAAGGCGGTGAATGATGTGTCGTTTTCCATAGGGGCAGGGGAAGTTGTTGGATTTTTAGGCCCCAATGGAGCGGGTAAAACTACCACGTTAAAAATGCTGACCGGTTTAATTTATCCGTCCTCCGGCCAGGTCAGTGTGGCAGGACATACACCGTTCCAGCGGCAGCGCTCATTTTTGGAGCAGATTACTCTGGTCATGGGACAAAAACAGCAGTTGATCTGGGATTTACCCACCTTAGATTCACTGCGGATTAACGGAGCCATTTATGACCTTTCTGCTCAGGAGTTACGGGATCGGATCCATGAGCTAGCCGATATGCTGGATCTGACCGAGAAGCTTACTCAGCCCGTACGTAAGTTATCCCTTGGCGAGCGGATGAAGGCAGAAATGTTGGCAGCCTTAATACATCGACCCAAGGTTTTATTTCTCGATGAGCCGACCCTGGGTCTGGATGTTAATGCCCAGATGGCCGTCCGGAAATTTCTTCAAATTTACAATCAGCGTTATCAAGCCACCATTGTGTTAACCAGTCACTATATGGCGGATATTACGGCATTGTGCGATCGCGTGTTGCTGATCTATCAAGGAACATTGATTTATGACGGGTCTTTAAACAATCTGGTAGAACAATTTGCGCCCTATCGTGAAGTCACGGCTGAATTTGCCCAAGAAGTTCCCGCTGCCGCTTTAGAACCCTATGGTGAAATTCAATCCATTGATGGCTGTAAAGTCGTGTTGCTAGTAAGGCGAGAAGACCTTACCAAAATAGTGTCCCAGGCATTGGCACAATTACCCGTGCATGACCTGACAGTAACCGACCCCCCGATCGAAGATGTGATTGGCAAAGTCTTTGATGCAGGAATCGTTTAACTGTTGTTTCATGGGTATACCCCCATACAACAACAACAGTGGTTGACTATGAGTGGTCTCACCCCTTAAATAATTGTTCCTTGATAACTAACCACCCATACTGATGAAGGGTGTTCCCCAAAACCTCCAATTTTCTTTGTTAAATGGTGAGCGCCACTTATAGATCAAGGCCGATTCTACCTTTTGACGGGGGCGTCGCTCAGCGGGAGCATGACGCCAAAAGGCTATCCCCAACTGACTTTCTAGATTGTGATGATAATGGGCTTGACGATAGTTCATCAAGTAGCGTTTGCAATCATGTTCCCCTTTCCAACGCTGATTTGATTTTACTGTTTCACCCACGTACAACAGCAATTCGCTGTGGTAATCAATTACAAAATAAAGAGCCGCTATCCCCACATCACTATATTGCCAACGCCAAAATTCCGTATTTTGTTGAGGTAACGCAAAGGGATCAATTTCATCAGCAGGATCACCGCTCTGTTCAAACAGGCAAGCTTGTTGCATGATTGGTGCCGTTTTTACGGACATCTGAAATGTAGCAACTTTACATTTCCACTCAGTGACCTCCTGCTGACTCAGGGGCGTTTGAGGCTGCAAATTCTCAAACCGAGACTGGCTGACAGCTTGTTGAGCCGCCTCACTGAGCAGGGATGTTTGTTTACGTGTACCCATGGTAAGGATTCCAGGAATGACGCTAGATGTGGGGGTATCATCATTCTAAATAAAGATGATACCTCTCTATCTAGCATCAAGAATACATGCTTTACAACTGTCATTACAGATGTAAAAGCAGGTTTTGTCAGGAATGGAACCGTCAGGCATTGTAGTTATAGATATTCTCAGACCGGCGTCATGTTCTAAGTGATGACACTCCCCAAGGGATGCTGTAAAAATGACTAGGAATTATGAAGAAAATTACCGAGTCTGGGGTCTAGTTTGTATTGATTCTGTGGACAATACTCTTTCTTAGGTTAGATTTTGTTGTTGTTACTTAGAATTAAATACAGCAGAGGGCGGCTACCGCATAAATGCTGAGTTGCACTGGCGATAAATGCGAGTGGTATTAGTAACTGCTTAATGTTTATTCGTTATGCTGACGAAGCCAATATATATAGATGGATAGATAGATAACCCGTCTGATGGAACTTCTGGGCAATTTAAAGTTGCCGATTATTCTGACAGCCTGTTGTAAGTATTGCTATTAGATTTATGGTCGATAGTGTTAAGACGTCTTCTCCTGCGTCAGCCCTAGTCCAATCGGAGTTTCAAACTATACAGCTACCTGTCAGCGTAGCTGTGGTCGAGGCGACAGCATTCAAACAGCAGTGCCAAACTCTTTTTGCTGAGCATTCTGATTTATCTGAGCTGGTTCTAGATTTTGCAGAAACCCGCTTTATTGACAGCAGCGGTATCGGTGCACTTGTGATTTGTCATCGCTTAAGTGCTGCTAACGGCTCAAAGTTACGGCTGATCAACGTGCCACCTCAAGTTATGATGGTGCTCTCTCTGACCGAGCTAGATAAGGTGTTTGACATTACCTTATCTACTCTTGAAAAGAACAGTGCAGAGGATCAGGTTTTACCTGAAACTCATCCGTCAGTGAATTCCAAGGCAAAGCGTGCCCTTGATATTGCAGGAGCCTTGGTAGGCATATTTTTAACTGCTTTAATATATGTGCCAGTGGCTATCATCATTCAGCTGGATGATGGTGGTCCTGTATTCTTTGCTCAGACCCGCTGCTCTTGGTTAGGTCGACGGTTTAGAATCTGGAAGTTCCGCTCCATGGTGACGAATGCCGAAGCTCGGAAGAACGAGGTCGCTAATCAGGTAGAAGGTCCTCTATTTAAGAACGAAAACGATCCTCGCATTACTAAAATTGGTGCATTTTTGCGTAAAACCAGTTTGGATGAATTTCCCCAGTTTTGGAATGTTCTGAAGGGTGACATGAGTCTGGTAGGGACTCGACCTCCTACTCCAGACGAAATTGATCAGTATGAAGTAGGTGCATGGCAGCGACTTAATGTGAAGCCAGGTATGACCGGCGAATGGCAGGTTAATGGCCGATCTAGCATCACTAAGTTTGAGGATGTGATTAAGTTGGACTTGCGCTACCAGGAAAACTGGAGCTTCTTCTATGACATCAAACTGATTATCAAAACGGTACTAGTGCTCTTTAGCAAAGATTCTGGTGCTCACTAAAGCCTTTGATATAAAAAAGATAAGAACTGAATTGGATCATATTTGTCAGGTTCGTTGGAATAATAGAAATTCCTCAAAGCCTTAAGTTATAAGGTTCTCCTGCCCCTCAATCAATGAATATATCTGTTGATGAATACATCCGTTGATTGTTATAAGCATAAATAAAAGGGTGATGCTAAAAAGCATCACCCTTTTTTATTGGGTATTTATTTGGTAGCGTTGCCGCTCCTAGTTGCCACAAGCCTTAACTGCAGATGGTTTAACCAACTTCTACTTGACTAGTATCAACTGCTGTAGCGCCCTCAACGTCTTTAGCAACGGTAACCATCTTATCGAGAATGGCCTGACTAGGGACTTTGCCCTTAAGGACAACCTTACTAGTAAGCTGAGCTACCCAAAGAGTTTCAACATCATCTAAATCAGACTCTTCATCAAAGGCGAGGGTAACGCGCTTGGCTAGGCCACTTTCATCAAATTCGCCAGTCAGGCCAATTTTGCAAGCGGGAATATCGTCGTTGTCTGTGGCGACGGTAGTGTTAGCGGCAGCCGCTGTGGGCGAGGGTACCGTCTTCTTCTTGGCACCGGGACGACGGCCAGCTTTGGTGCTGGCACCTGCAGGCTTGTCCTGCTTGAAAATACGTTTTAGAAAACCCATGAAAATTTCCTAGGTGAATACCACAAGTGAATAGGGCAAATGCCTCACAATGACTATACCGGTCGACTTCTGATCCTATGCACTTCTTCAGATTCAAATAACGTTAATGACGTTTAATGGCGTATTTTTCTGCGCTGGATGTCAGATTTTCTGAATTAAACCTTGGCCACGTCCAGAACGGTCGTTTTACCGTGGGAGAAACTACAGGTTTCAACCTGGACGTGATTTAAGTAATTGCCACAGTCCGTAATCATCAAACTGCGCATTGAAGGAAATTGCTATAGTCTGAACACGGTTGCACAAGATGTTTTCGACAGGGCAAACCATGGTACGAGACGGGTTGCAAACGGTAACGAATCGCTATTTTGGTGGGCGGCGGGTATCGCCCATGGCGCTAAAACATATGCGCGATAGCTTGATGGATGATTCGGAACTCAACCGTGATTACATCGTGATGACGATTGGTGCCTGTATTATCGCAACATTGGGCCTCCTTTCTAATAGTGCAGCGGTCATTATTGGGGCGATGCTAGTAGCGCCACTAATGTTACCGATTCGTGGCATGGCCTTTGGTTTTTTGGAAGGCGATATTGAGCTACTTAAGGAGGGCGCTAAGGCGCTGGGTGTGGGAACAGCAATTGCGATCGCATTGTCCACTGCCCTCGGTCTGATGCTGGGTCTATCGGAATATGGCTCAGAAGTCTGGGCCCGTTCGGAACCGACGCTACTCGATCTGGGCATTGCGATTACGGCAGGCGGCATTAGTGGATTTGCTAAGGTGCAGCCCAAGATTTCGAATACGCTTTCGGGAACTGCGATCGCAGTTGCCCTGATGCCACCCGTCTGTGTGATTGGGTTAGGTATGGCTCAAGGAAAGATAGGCTTGAGCTGGGGGGCAACACTACTCTACTTGACTAATTTAATTGGCATTACCCTGTCCTGTATGCTGGCCTTTTGGCTGACGGGGTATGCACCGTTTCAGAAAGCTCGAAAATCATTACGGTTTGCGTTGATTTTTACAGCAGCGTTGATTGTGCCATTGGCGATTAGCTTAATAGAATTGGTGCGGCAGAATCGGGCGGAGGATAGTGTACGGGATGCATTAGTCAATGGTACGGTGACATTTCAGCGATTAGAGTTGATCGATAGTGATATTGATTGGTTGGCGACTCCACCGGAGGTAAGGCTAACGGTTTATAGTGTTGAACCGGTCACGCCGACACAGGTAGGATTACTTGAGGATTATGTAGCTGCTCGCATGAAGCGCCCGTTTAAGTTGATTTTTGAAGTGAGCGAAGTACAAGAAGTCACACGACAAGAAGTACAACCTGCCAGTGGTGAACCCATCAGCGAGGAGTAGGGGACACTCTAGAAGAATAGACAAGACAATAGAATGACCTAAAAAGAGAGAATCTGATATAACTTATCCCCTCCTTCAAGGGGGTTCCACAGAATCCCTACGGACACTGAGTGTTGATTTTGGGTATCCGCGTAAGCCGGGAAATTCTGATCAAGTCAGGAAGTTAGTGGTTCGTGGTTGGTCGTTAGTCCCTGACTGGAGTTTAACGACTAACTACCAACTACTATCTTCCAGAAAACGTCCCGCATTAAGTTGATACCCTTGACTTTAATAAAAACAGTCTGGAACCTGCATCAGACTTATAGCGGCTCATTCAGGTAAGTCTGCTAGGCTGCATCCGGCAGGGCTGACATCTCTAATTCCAGCCTTTGAACCTTGAGACGTCCGATCAAGACGTAGGTCGCACCTGGCGATTTGCGTTCGTCCTTCGTGGCCATGTACTCGTTCAACCATGGCTACATTCTCGTACCAAAATGTAGAGCCATGCTGATCTAGCCAGTGAAGCATCGCTAACCTGTCGAACTCAAAGCCGACGGCCACTAAGCCTGTGCCACTGATGCCGCTCCAATCCTCATTACGTTGCAAATAAAACGTTCTAGAACAGGCCTCTGCCGTCAGGGACGAGGCTACTTGCTTGACAATGCGTCCAGAGCGTTTGGCCTGCATCCCCTTAAATCTCTCAAAGCTAGGAAATACGCCATGGCTGTGGCAAAGTCCATGCCAGCACAGGGCAAATTGACCTGATGGCAGAGTCACACCCTCTGCAATAGTTTTATCATTCTGGAACACTTGAAAATAATCCAAATGCTGCATAGGTATATTGCACTCCGCACTCATGTCAGACCGAAATGAGGTAATCAACTCTAAATCCCCCACTGTTCGCTACAAGGTGCCCCAAAAGTGCCATAACATAACAACTTGATATGAATCGCAGTTTCAAGGCAATCCATCCCCCTTCGCCTTGACGATATCGATGATTGGGTGGCCAAGGAACAGAAAGAAAATCTGTTATTTTTTGAAGATCTTCAGAACAGAATTTCTGAGATGGCACCAAAATAAAACGGCGCAGCCATTGAAAGTCCTAGCTACGCCGTATTAACTGAAGCTTTGGTCTAAACCCAAAGGCTTTGAGCTACATCGAAAAAATTATCGCTGCTAATTTAGCTGATAAACCTGTAGGTAACAGCCGTGGTTGGCCTGTACCCCATAGCTTTATTGATACCGAGAATCGGCAGCGCCCAAAATCTAATCTTAAGCAGCCACCTTTTCCTTGAATGCCTTACCTGCAGAGAATGCAGGTACTGTCGTTGCTGGGATTGTCATAGTCTCACCGGTCTTGGGATTGCGACCTTCTCGCTGTTTGCGATCGCGAGGTTCAAAGCTACCGAACCCCACTAAGGTCACCTTATCGCCACTGGAAACAGCCTCCATAATGGACTCAATGGTTGCAGATACCACAGCATCCGCAACTTTCTTCGAAACACCGGCCTTTTCAGCTACCGTATCTAGCAGTTCACCTTTGTTCATAGCAAGAGAAATCAATACTTCCAGGTATTTTTAGCACAGGTCCAAATAGGACGCAAGTACTAAATCCAGTAAAACGACCGTAACGTGGTAGTTTCCGCATCACGAACACTGGATTTCTTTAAACTGAGCCTACATTAGCTCAATTAAACCGGTGTTTTCTGTAAATCAGGTTTTTCTTCAGGTAATATTGCCCCCTCCACTGGGCACACCTGCAGACAAATCCCGCAATCGATACACACATCGAAGTCAATCCAGTACCAGTCAGTGCCTTTCTTATTTTTCTTGGGACCCTCGTGAATACAAGCCACAGGGCACGCATCGACGCAATCAGCCACGCCTTCACAAACGTCGGTAACTATAGAGTGAGCCACGGCTCTCCTTAGGGTAAATGTTCGTCAAAACGTATATTCGCCAGGGTTAAGAACCTAAGAGATATACGGAGAAATGGTTACATTTGTTTATCTTAAAGGGCGATCGAGGGCGTTGCTGCCTAGCTCAAGCTTTCTACGTGAACACCGCCCTGTTCTGAGACCCATGCGATATTGGTGATTTTTCGCTGACTAGCAAACTGCCGCAGCGTTTGCTCAGACAAAGAAGGGTCAAGGCTGAGTTCTACACGGGTTAATGTGTCTGTCTGGCGTAGGCTTTGAGCATGGGTAATGGCAGCAGCGGCAGCGGTCTTAGTAGTCGGGACTACGAGCCAATCGCTCTCGGCCACGACTGTCGGTAGTTGCGGCTGTAAAATCTGCTGCAGGGTTTCGCCATTGAGGACAAAACCAACACCTGGATAGGATGCGTGCTCAGGATGGAACAGGCTGAGTAGGTTGTCATAGCGACCGCCTTGACCGATGACTTCGCAAGTGTGCTCGGTGCGCACCACGGCTTCAAACACTACACCTGTGTAGTATTCAAAGGTTTGCATCAGACTAAGGTCCAGAACTAACTGGGGGGCTGACTCAGTAAAGGTGCTTTCCAGCAAATCAACCAGGTTTTTGAGCTCGCCGACAATTTCCTGCTGCTGGGCATTTAGGGACAGCTGACTTACTTTGGTAAGAATCGTGCGGGGCTCTCCCCGCAGGTTCATGATGGTCAGGGCCAGCGTCCGTAACTCATCGGACAGCGGCAGGGTTTCTATGGCGACATGGTCCAGAGCCGCGATCGCAACTTTAACTTGCTCCCGTACTCCCGTCGGAAACGGGGCTAAAAAAGAACTCGTTAGGCTGGCTTCACTCAGCAGCAAATGCCAATCCTTGAGCCCCAAAGCTTCTAAACAGTCCGTCATAATCAGTAAGACCTCAGCATCTGCTAGCGATCCACTGGCACCCAAAAGCTCTACCCCGGCTTGATACCCTTCTTGTTGGCCACCTTGACTACCTGTCGATGACTGCCGAAAGACATTGGCATGATAATAAAGCCGCTGGGGATAGTTGCTAATGCGAGTCACGGCGGCCCGAGCGATGGAGGCTGTTAGCTCAGGACGCAGGCCTAGACGTTCACCACGGCTATTGAGTTCGATCACATCCGACTGTCGAATTGCACCGCCTGCCATCAGCGTATCTATGCTTTCGACAGTGGACGTAATGATCCGTTGATAGCTCCAGCGCTGGAAAACGGCCTCAATACGATCCTCAATCCAACGCTTTTGCGCCACATCTACCGGGAAGAGATCGCGTCCACCCGTGGGGGGTTGATAGGTCATTGCTGTACTGGCTGCGATTAATGTGACAAGCAACTGTCCTAATGCATTAGGACAGTTGCTATTAGCTTAAAGCCTGATGGTGATGAGCGACTAGCGATCCAACCTACTTACGCTTTTTACCGCCAAATAAGCCGCCGAATAGACCTCCTGATTTGCTAGCAGCCTTGCTGGAGCCTTTTCCAGAAGGTGCAGCAGAGGTCGAATCTTTAGTCATCCGCTTAGCATAGGCGTCCAGCCTCTTTTTCACATCAGCGGCGATCTCATTATTTTCATCCAGTTCTAAAGCACGCTTAGTATGGATACCGGCCATTTTGAGCTGATTACTCCGCATATACATACGTCCAAGCTCTGCATGGCATATGGGGTTTTGGGGATGGGATTTAACCGCTTCCCTCAGCTCTACAATGGCCCGTGAGAAATTCCCTTTGTATTCGAACTCCTTGGCCCGGTTGATAAAGCTTTTAATTAATTCAGCACGACGTTCACTGGAGGACTTTACCCTCATTGTGGCTGGTTCATCAGGCTGGGTTTGGGTAACGTCCTTGGGCGCAGTTGGAGAAGGTGATGCAGCCTGGGGAGACGATGCGCCTGGTCCTTGGCGCATGACGTAAATTGCATTGAGTTCGCTAATTTCTCCAATGGTATCAACCACCGTGTCTAGCGATTCATATTGCTCAAGTACGAGGGGTTTTAGCGCATTACTGTATTCGTAGTCAATATTATTGCTATTAGCAACTTTCTTGGATTGCTCTGTAGATAGCGGCAGCAGAGAAGGTTGCTTTTGCAGCTGCTCACCCTTTAATCTCAAACTGACTTTGTGCTCAACGGATGTCTTTTCTTGGCTTAGTACTTCGTAGGCAGGGTTTACCAGCTTAGACAATAGCTCGCTGGCTTGCTGCTTTTGTTCATCACTAGCACTACGCAGACTGTCGGGATGCAATTTTCGCGCAATTTTTAGATAGCGCTTTCTGACTTGTTTCGCATCGGCATCTAGGGGGACGCCCAAAATGGCGTGGTGGTCCACTAAGTCCAGTTTGAATAGTCCTTGGTTAACCTGCATCTTTGCGATCGCTGTTTGTGACACCTTATCTTAGTTTATCCGTATTAGCATCTAATACCTGTAATAGTATTGACGCCAAAATGGTTCAAATTGTGTCTAGCTAATAGAAATAATCGAAAAGTTGCATCGTCAGAATCTGGTTTGACTGAATCTTTGGATTAAACAGCGTCAAATTACGCAGGCTTATATTGAGGGAGGGGCTGTACTGTGCCTAATTCTTGAATAATGGCCTGCTGCAAGGCTCCGTTTGTAGCGATTAATCTGCCAGAGTTAATATCAAAAGGGCTACCGTCATAGGCACTTACCTGGCCACCAGCTTCTTCTATCAACACCACACCGGCAGCCAGATCCCATGGGGATAGGCCACGCTCCCAATAACCATCTAAACAACCAGAGGCCACATGGGCTAAATCGATAGAAGCCGATCCGCCTCGCCGGACGCCCTGAGTGAGATGGGTAAGATGGCAAAATTCAGCGTAGTTATTGTCAATGGTCTCTCGACGATCATAGGCAAATCCAGTGACCAATAGGCTATCAGCCAGCTTTGCCGTGGTTGATACTTGAATCGGCTGACGATTGTGGGTGGCTCCCAACCCCTTCGCCGCGCGATAGAGATCGCCCAAAATCGGGTTATACACCACCCCAACTGTGGGTACACCTGCCACCAGTAAACCAATGGACACTGCACACAACGGATACTGATGCGCATAGTTTGTGGTGCCATCTAGGGGGTCAATCGCCCATAATAACGGACTATCAAGTTGCCCCAGTTGACCGGACTCCTCAGCCAAAATGGCATGGTCAGAAAAGTGACGCTTGATCACCGCCAGGACCTCCACCTCAGATGCCCGATCCGCCTCGGTGACCAAATCCCCAGACCGACCCTTTTCCTGAATTGAGGACAGATTTCCCCAATATTTTTGCAGAACAGCACCACCGGCAAGGGCAGCCTCCGTAGCTACGTCTAGAAAACGCTGCAAATCTTCTTCAGATATGGTCATTGTGCTCATTGATTAACCGCAAATATGGGCGGTGGGTCATGCCCACCCTACGCAATTTTCTTTAATCCTCATCCAAGGGCAACCCAAATCGCACTTTTCCCTTGCCAAAATAACGACCAAACTGCTGCTCATAGACTTCGTCCTCGTCCTGGGTCTCCACCTCCAGGTCAGTGCGAGGATAACTAACACACAGTAGGGCATAGCCTTTTTCACGCAAGCCTGGGGACAGTCCCATGGCCTCAGGCTGATCAACTTCACCAGAAATAATCCGCACCGCACAAGTGGTACAGGCACCATTTCGACAGGCAAAGGGTAAATCAGCTCCCTGGTTTTCTGCTGTTTGTAGGATGTAGCGATCGTCAGGCACCTGGGCTGTGTAGTGACAATTCTTTTGACGGTGATGAATATGGATCGTATGAGTTTGGGCCATAAAACCAGATAAAAGGACAGGGGTGTCTTGCAATAGTCCCATGGAATGGGAATAAGTCCCATGGAATGGGATAGTCCCATGAAATGGGAGACATGGAATGGGAGACATGGAATGGGATAGTCGTATGAAACACGTACCACTTTCTGCTAGGATATTTGGGCTATGAAAGTTTACTTTCTAGCAAAAATAACCCTGGAGAGGTGGCCGAGCGGTCGAAGGCGCAGCACTGGAAATGCTGTAATGGGGTGACTCATTCGAGGGTTCGAATCCCTCCCTCTCCGTTCTTATTAATTCAACTCTAAATAGACTGGTCCTAATGGATTTAGTACTACTGCTGTTGTCAGCTTCTTAGGAAGTTGGCCGTTGCCGACTGAGTCTATCCAGGGATAATGTCATTCCACCTAAGGTAATAAGAATGATGCCGGGCCATTGAATTAGCTGCAAAGCAGGCTGATTGGCCAGGAGTAATACTGCTAATAGCGCGGTTAGTAAAGGCGTTGATGCTGCGACTAAGGCTGTGCGTAAACCACCGACTAATCGCAACCCCGTGTAGTGAAAGAAGTGACTAACGCTGGCGAAGACGCCCAAAGCCAGTCCCCCTAAAATCAATTGATTTGATAGAGATTGAGTCACAACCAAGGGACGAATCAACAAAATAATGGTGCTGAGTAATCCCATGATGCCGTATTGAATCATCCCAGTGGAGATCGGATGATTCTGACGACTGAGACTATTGGTCACGACGTACAAGGCAAAGGCAATGGCTGACAGCAGAGCCGCCCCCATATTCTCTAATGACAAGGGCCGTAGAATTAATACGACTCCCATAGCAATGGCCAGCATCACTACCGCCCTTAATATGTTGGGGCGATCGCCATTGAGCCACCACAGTAAAGGCACAGCCAGCAAAGGATAGGCAAACATCAGTGGAGCGGCCATGGCTGGACCAATGGTGCCAGCTGCTTGAAACAATAAAACCTGGGCAAAAAAGTAAAAGACCGCACCGCCGATCAGGGCAAACAATCGGGGGGGAGAACGCAGCGACTGTCCCACATCTCGCCATACTGAGCGATATAACAGGGGAGCTAGTATCGCTAAAACTGGAATCAAGACCACTAGCTGCAGCCAAAGTAATGTATTGGCATTAAAGAAGCTAAATGTATTCAGCCCCGTCAAGGCGACACCCAATAGATTGCCACCAAAACTAAGCCCACCGACCAACACGGTAATGGCGCTAAATCCAAATGTTGCGATCGCACAAAGTACCATGCCCTTCTTTAAAGTGGCACCACTTTTTAAAGGACTACCGTGCTTAGACGAACTGACCAACGCCGGTTTAACCGTCGTCGGTTTAACCGTTTTCCCTCTATAGGGCGGCACTACCCGACGAGTGCCCCCTGCTGTCACCTGGTCGGGGCGAGGGCGCTCCATATAGGTACGACTCCCCACCACCGCACTACCATCCTGCAAGGGCCGATTGTCGAGGGCGCTAGGCAGTGACGTTCCCGTTAATGTGGGTGACTGATCCAGGTGATCGCCTAGCTGACTACTCAGCCGCTCCACCAGGTTTGCCAGGATCACCTCCCCTTGCTGTTCCATGGTTTGCATGCGGATCAGTTGCTGCGCAATGGCACTTTGATAGCTGCTGAGATCATGCTGCAGTGCCTTGACACTACGATTGAGCGTGTCATCTAGAGAGTAGAGCCAGTCCTGGGTGGGGGTGGGCAGTTCCACCGAATTCGTCACATAGGCGTGGAGATCTTCCCGTAAATTTTGCGCTAGCACCTGGGCCAAGCGTTTTGCCCAAGCATTTTGCTGAGCTAACTGACGCTTTGAAAGGGTGGCATCTGACTCATTTTTTAGGGATTGGTAATCGATGTAAAGCTGGTCATACTCGACACGTAGCGCTTCAAGGTCACTGATCAGACGCTGCTTTTCCGTCTGCAGGTACTCAATATCCTTGGTTAACTGATCGGCAAAGTGACGCTGCAATGACTGAAAGTCATCATCCAGTGATTGCATTAGTGGGTCATTCGTGCCCTGGCTCCCAGACTCACCCATGTTGCTCCCTCTTATATATGCTTCACCTGTGACATCAGTCCTCTATCTGCCCTTAGCCAAGCCATACCCTGCTTTATACCCAAGTTTCGCATTGCTGTCGACACTGGTCGCCACTGTATCAGCCAACCGTATCAGCCAACCCAGAATAACGGAACCATAGCGCCGTTCAAAACGGTTTCCAATCTATAAACCATCACATTACTTAAACCAGGAAATATGGGTCTTCTGCCATGCTTAGAAAAACTTAATCCTGAGATATCACTCGTGGTCCCAACAGCAACCTTTTTTCTACAGTTGGGTACTATCTAGGCGTAATCAAGACCGTAAGCTCAGCTGAACAATCTCAGGCTCTCGACTATCAGCTATTGATAATCTCTAAATTTTCACTCAAAAAGTAAGCCTCTGTAATAAAGGACATGCAATGCCAGCTTTGTAGTTGTAGGATTGGTAGAATTAATTTATTAGATATATCTGTGGGAGTTCAGTTCGAGGGTTTAGCAAGTATTCTGAGGCAGCTGAAGTTAGGATGAAAAAAATCCTTATTGTTGATGATGACATCACGTTGCGGGCTGCATTGACCCGCTATCTGCGAGAGCGAGGATTTCAGGTTAGCCACGCATCTTCTGGGACCGAAGGACTGGCTCTATTTGAACAAGATCAGCCCGACTTAGTCGTCTCAGATGTGATGATGCCTGAGATGGACGGTTATGAATTCTGCACTAAACTTAGGGAAATTCGCTCAGGTCAGTTGGTGCCCTTTATCTTTTTGTCAGGGCGTGGTGAATTGGATGATCGGATTCAGGGGCATTCCAAAGGCGCTGACGATTACATCGTCAAGCCCTTTCATCCCAAAGAATTGATCGCTAAAATCGATGCTCAACTAGAACGCTCTCGACGAATGCATGCAGAAATCATTCGTCTGGTACAACAAATGCCAGCTCCGGAGGCCGCGCAGCCACCAACGCCAGAGCCACTCCCGCTTACACCCGCAGAGGAAAAGGTGTTTTGGGAAGTGATCCAGGGCTTTACCAACAAGCAAATTGGCGAACACTTATTTATTAGTCCCAGGACAGTACAAACCCACCTGAGCAATATTCTGAGCAAGCTATCGCTAGAAAATCGCTCTCAGCTGATTCGCTATGCCTTTGAAAATGGCTACCGACCAGTCAATTCGAGTGAGTCTAAATAAATAAACCTAAATAATCAAGTAGTGTATGTTAACTTGTGTTGCCTTGACATTGTGAGGTAGCCTGAGGTTTGGCTGATTACTAAAGCAATGTTTAAGCAACATCAGTTGCTGATGTTGTAAACGACCAATATGAGTAACGTATCCGCTGATTCTCCAACGGCCATCCCCTTAGACCCGGCTCAAACGTCTAAGCTGACCGAACAGCTCCTTTCCAATAATCTAAAGCGCCAGCTTAGTGCCGTGACAGAATTGGCCAATACTGGCGAGTCTGGAATTTCTGTTCTGATTAATTTTCTGGAGGACGTAGCTAACTGTGGACCAGCGGCAGGCAGGGCTTATCAGCTACTGAGCACCAGTGATTCAGTGGCGGGCCAAACGTTTTTAGCTAAAACGTATCCCCATGGCATCGTCCCTCTAAATTCTGATCGGGGTGTAGACTATCAGCCATTGCAGGAATTGCTGATGGCTCAAGAGTTTGAAGCCGCCGACCGAGTTACCCTACAAAAACTTTGTGAACTCGCTGGGCCAGCCGCTGTGCAGCGTAAATGGGTGTACTTTACTGAAGTGGACAGTTTTCCAGTGGCCGATCTGCTCACCATTGATCGGCTGTGGCGAGTTTACTCAGAGGATCGGTTTGGGTTTTCAAAACAGCGGGAGCTATGGCTCGGTCTCAATCAAAATTGGAACCGCCTGTGGGAAAAATTAGCCTGGAAATCAGGCAATATTTGGACTCGCTATCCTGGTGAGTTTGTCTGGGATCTATCAGCCCCTGTAGGCCATTTACCCCTGTCTAATCAGCTGCGTGGGGTACGTATGATGGAGTTTCTGCTCTCTCATGCCGCCTGGAACCAATAAAAACGGATCGTCTCTGCTGGCTTCTGTGAAATTCACCCACGACCTGGTACAGGTCTTCCGGGGTATCTACCAAAAATGTGGGTCCCTGGGCTTCTAGGGCAGTGCGATCGCTAAATCCCCAACTCACCGCAGCAACGGCCAATCCCTGGCAGCGGGCCGCTTCAATATCACGGGTTTCGTCACCAACGTACAGAATTTCTTCAGGTATTAACCGGTGACGGCGCATTATGCGGCGCAGGCTGCGGGCCTTTCCCAAAAGGCCAATGTTGCCATAAACCTCGCTAAATACGTGGCCTAGATCATGACGTTTTAGGAACGCATTAATCGTGGAGGGTGCATTAGAACTGGCAATCATAATGGTGTGACCGTCCTTTGCCAGCGTTAACAGCACATCACCTAAGTTCTGAAACGTCTGAATAGTATCCACATCGTGACGTAGCTCCCGCCGCACGCGTCGCATGAGAAACGGTACCTGAAATAGAGGTACATGGGATTGAGCCAACAGCTCTCCTGTACTCAGGGTACGCAGATGCTTCAACCGTTCCGGCGTTGTCTGAGGATAGCCATAGTGAGCTGCTAAATGATTCGTAATAGTGACGATCGTGTCTAATGTGTCAGCGATCGTACCGTCAAAGTCAAAAATGAGAACGGCCACGTGTGGATGGTGTAAAAAAACAATCGAAAAATGTCAGGAATAGTAACTTAGGGCAGCTATTTATCTATGCCCAAACCTAGAATATGCCTAAAAAAATTCTTAGGCCAAGATAGTGATTAACGAATAGTTGGCTCAAAGGATGGCCCTCAGTCAGTTACTAGCGATATAAATGCCCCATGTATAAATACTTTAGCCTTACTGACTCTTGATTGTGGTAGCAAATTATCCTGCTATGGGGTGGGATGGGGCTGTAAGAATAGGATTTTGGAGAGTGTCTAACGCCAGCGGCCTGAGCGGAGGATACTGATGATCAGCCAGATGCCGAGTAACGTGGCGGCGGCAAATAGGCTGGTGCTAAGCCACTGCAATTGGGTATTGGTCTGATTGCTAGAAATAATGGCAGCTCCGATAATTAATGCAGCCACTACGGTGCTAAAGGAACGGCGATTGGCGGCTTGTTCAATACTTTTCTGCAGACTGGTAAGGTCCTTGATATTCACGTTCCAGACCAGGGTTTCTTCGCTTAGACGATCGAGGAGAAATCCAAACTGGCGGGGGGCAGAGAGAGAAAGGTTACGAAACTCTAGTCCCGTTCTTAGCAGGGCTTGGAGCGGATCATCGCCAATCAGCTGTTGACGGAACAGGTCCACCATCAGCGGACGAATCTCAGCAATTAGATTAATCTGGGGATTAAATTGTCGGGCGACGCCTTCTAGATTGGCCAGAGACTTAGCAAACAGACCGATATTGGCAGGCCAACGTAAATGATTACGGGTACCGGCTTCTAAGACCTCGGCAAAGGCCACGGCTGTATTAAAGTTTTTCAGTGCGAGACCGTAATAGCGAGATAGGAGACGGCTATAATCGTGCTCTAGCTTGGCCAGGTCAACAGCCTGAAGTGGTTCTGCTAGCTGCAATGTGAGCTGGGCACAGCGCTGGGCATCGGAACTGACAATGGCTAACACCATTTCTGTCAATGTGGCGCGAGTCTGAGGGTCTAACCGTCCCATCATGCCGCAATCTAGCAACGCAACTCGACCATCCCTGAGGTAGAAAATGTTGCCTGGATGGGGGTCAGCATGAAAAAAGCCGTCGATAAAATATTGCTGAAAAAAGGACCGAAACAGCAAACTACTGAGGGCATTGCGTTTATCAGCCTGGCTGCCCATGGCTGCAGACAGAATTGGCTGGCCGTCTAACCACTGCATCACCAGCACTTTGGGCTGGGTGAGGGGCCAAATGATTTCAGGAACGGCTAGCTGATGGCTTTCAATCCAATGACTCTTGGCAAGATTTTGGCGGAGCTGGTCGGTGTAGGTAGCCTCAGTGGTAAAGTCCAGTTCGGCTTTGAGGGCGGTGCTAAATTCGTCAGCCAGAGCGACTACGTTATAACGCTGGCCAAACTGAGTACTGGCCACTAGTTTGGCAATATCTCGAATCAGGGCCATGTCGCGCCGTACCTGGATCTCGATGCCAGGACGCTGAATCTTAAGGGCGACGGGTTGACCGTTTTTGAGGATGGCGCGGTGAACCTGACCGATAGAACCAGATGCGATCGCAGTATAATTGACCTCTGAAAACACCTCATCTGGGTTCAGATGTTGGCGTAAAAATGCCTGGATCGTCACCGCATCCACAGGCGGCACCGTCGACTGTAGCAAGCTCAAGGACTCAATATAGGCCGGCGGTAGTAAATCAGGGCGCGTACTCAACAACTGCCCAAATTTGATATAGACCGGCCCTAAATCCGTCAAAATATTTCGTAGCACAGCAGGTGGGGGAATATCCGGCTCTTCAGGAGCCTTGCCCACTAGCAATCGCCGCATATAATCCCAGCCATGGCGTAAAAACACCTCCACAATTTCGCCCTGCCGGGAAATAAGATTTGGCGTTAGCATGCAGCTCTTGGGTAAAGTAGTCTCGGTCTGATGCTAGCAGTTCTTTCCCCATACTCCATGTGGCTACGCAACCTCATTCTCCTCTGCACAACGGCTTACCAACTCTGGTGCTGCCGCCAGGAAGATCAAACGTCACCACCAGGAACGATCTATGACATTGGAGACTGCAAACTACACCTGTACCGACGAGGGCGACCACAGCCCAACCAGCCCACCGTAATTTTGGACCACAGTCTCGGTGGGGTAGAGGGGTATCTGCTGATTGATGACATCGCCGAGTTTGCGGATGTATGCATCTACGATCGAGCAGGATACGGTTGGAGCTCGAATAGTCCCAATCCCCGTAATAGTGGGGAGATGGTTGAAGAGCTAGAAGCCTTACTACGTCAGGCAAATATTCCTGCACCTTACATTCTGGTGGGCGATTCTCTGGGCAGTTATACCATGCGCCTCTATGCCCACACCTATCCAGACCAGGTGGCGGGGCTAATTCTGACCGATGGTCTCCACGAAGATGGCATGGCCAGACTACCAGGCAGTCTACAGGTGATGAAATTCATATTTACAGCCGGTTTCTTGATGTCTGTGGTGGGTTCCGCCTTAGGCTTTATTCGTATTCTTCAGCAGCTGGGCATCTTTCAGGTGCTCAGCCCCCAGCTCAGACAGTACAGCCCGGCCCAGCTAGCCCCGGTGCTCCGGTCCTTTGTTCGACCAAAGCACTGGTTTACCATGGCCCGTGAAATGTTCAGCCTTAACACCAGCAATGAGCAACTGAGTAAAGTAGAGAGTTTAGGGGCACTGCCCGTGATTAACATTAAGGCCAGTCACTTCTTTATCCCCACACCACTGCTCAAACCTCTACCCCTGGAAGCCGTTGATAACCTGTGGACCAAAATGCACCATGGGTTAATGCGTCTATCCACACAAAGTCTAAGTTTACCGGCCCAGGGCAGCAGTCATTTTGTTTGGCTCGATCAGCCGGATGCCATGCTCGAAGCCATTGACCGCATGTTGATTAAGTGTTCACGGAGGCGTTAGGTACTCACGGACTATCAACGACACCGGCACGTCTGCCTGTTACGAGGTTGTTACAGGTTCACAACCAAATCAGTATCCAGCCCATGAAGTGGCAATGGGCACTTTACAATAGTTAGAAATATTACCTACAGCCGTCGCCACTGATGACTACCCAGCCTGATCGAGTTTTAATTTTTGACACCACCCTACGCGATGGAGAACAGTCTCCTGGGGCGACGATGAATGTCGAAGAAAAGCTAGCAGTGGCTCGTCAATTGGCCAGACTGGGTGTGGACATTATTGAGGCAGGATTTCCCTATGCTAGCCCTGGTGACTTTGAGGCAGTACAGCGGATTGCCCAGGAAGTAGGTGTGGCGGAAGGTCCGACCATCTGTGGTCTGGCCCGAGCCACCAAACAGGATATCGAAGCCGCCGCAAGGGCGGTGGAACCGGCTGCAAAGGGTCGCATTCACACGTTTATTGCGACGTCGGATATCCACATGAAGTACAAGCTCAAGAAGTCGCGAGAGCAGGTGCTGGCGATTACGGATGAGATGGTGCGCTTTGCCAAGGGCTTTACGGACGATGTGGAGTTTTCGCCAGAGGATGCGGGGCGGTCAGAGCCTGAGTTTTTGTATCAGGTGCTGGAAGTTGCGATCGCAGCCGGAGCCACCACCATCAATATCCCCGACACCGTTGGCTATCTCACCCCCAGCGAATTTGGCGGACTGATTAAGGGCATTGCCGACAACGTGCCCAACGTGGACCAGGCAGTGATTTCCGTCCATGGCCACAACGACCTGGGTCTGGCCGTCGCCAACTTCCTGGAAGCCGTCAAAAATGGAGCCCGACAGCTCGAATGCACCATCAACGGTATCGGTGAGCGGGCGGGCAATGCGGCCCTTGAAGAGTTGGTCATGGCCATGCATGTGCGCCGCCAGTATTACAACCCCTTCTTCGGACGTCCGGCGGATTCCGAGGTGCCCCTGACCCATATCAACACCACCGAAATTTACAAAACCTCGCGGCTAATCTCCAGCGTCACTGGCATGCTAGTGCAGCCCAACAAAGCCATTGTCGGGGCCAATGCCTTTGCCCATGAATCTGGCATTCACCAGGACGGTGTGCTCAAGAATCGGCTCACCTACGAGATCATGGATGCCCAGACCATTGGTCTTAACGATAATCTGATTGTTTTAGGTAAACTCTCTGGCCGTAATGCCTTCCGCAGTCGTCTGCAGGAGCTGGGCTATGAGCTATCGGACCAGGATTTGAATAAGGCGTTTTTGCGGTTTAAGGATCTGGCAGATAAGAAAAAGGAAATTAGCGATCGCGACCTGGAAGCCATCGTCAACGACGAAACCCAGCAGGTGGCCGAGCACTTTAGGTTAGAGCTAGTCCAAGTATCCTGCGGCAGCAACGCTCGCCCCACCGCGACCGTCACCATCCGCACACCCAACGGGGAAGAACTGATGGATGCCGCCATCGGTACTGGGCCGGTCGATGCCATCTATAAAGCCATCAATCGAGTCGTTGACATTCCCAACGCCTTGATCGAATACTCAGTCCAGTCTGTCACTGCCGGTATTGACGCCATTGGTGAAGTTACCATTCGCTTGCGACACGACCAGCGCATCTACTCGGGACACGCTGCCAACACTGACATTGTTGTGGCCTCAGCCCATGCCTATATGCAGGCCCTAAATCGCCTATACGGTTCCACTCAGGTTGCCGGTTCATCGCTTTCTCCTCAGCGGATGGCTGTTCCTGCAGGCACTGGTGTATAGGACACATAAAACATCCTGGCACGACGTTCAGTGAGGGAAATCGTAAACGTTTGTCCCGGTTCAGACAGTTTCGCCACTGTTTCTTCTGTCTCAATGTCAATGACTGTGCCTGGCATGGGGCTGGCAATTTCCACCACCTGGGAGATGTCAGAATATTCTGACACCAGGATTAGGGCCCCCTCGGGGGAGCTGATCCCTTTTACAAAGGCAACTCCACTAACAGGTGCGGTCACAAATGGTGTGCCCTTGAGAATCACCTGTTCTGCCGGTACCAGCTTGTCAACAAGATTGCCAACAACCGCCATATCTAGGGCATCTTGAATCCCTTCACCCCAAAATCCAAATCCTTTTGCCCCCCCCGCAATGGTTTCTAGGATGTTGTATTTCAGCATCTCTGCGGATAGGTCCCGTTCGTAGACTGTAAACGGATAGCCAGTACTCAGCAGTGGCATGATCGGAGTCTCATCTCCCACCAGCTGATGCAGCGAATAGGTATCTTTCCACGGTAGTGTCAAATCATAATGTTGACGTCTCCCATTGGCAGGATATAAATCGGGATAGATCATGGGAGCCATAACATCAAAGGCTCGATCACTTAGATCCTTAGGATCCTCCAGGGTCAACAGGTATGGCGGTGCCGTCTCATAGTCGTCATAGCCATAAAAAGAATCCCATTGGAAATGATAGGTGGAATAAATCACAAACCGAAAAGGCCGATCAATCCTAAGACTCTCCATATAATCTTCCATCTCCTTGCGATAGTCCACAAAGAAATCGGTATATTTTTTAGCCCGCCATTTGTGCCAGAGTCTCACAGCTTCAGGATATTGACGCTGACGTCGCATAAACACACTGGGATCATCCTCAGGTAGCGTGATCTCATTGTCCATCAGATATTGCCGAAAATCCGCTTTAGCCCGCTTGCCATAGCCCACAGACTTGTCCACCCGGCGATAGATTTCAGGATCTACAACATGGGTATAAAAACCATGGTCAATCAGGCGTTTACCCGCCGTCAACCAATGGGAATATTGTTCTCCTCGATAGAGAAGATTTAAATCTTTTGTCGGCTCACCGTCAATAGCCATTGCCCGTCCATCAGCAGATTGAGGAGCTTCTTTCCACCACCAATCCCCAGGCCAGGCCCAAACATCAATATCAGCGGCACTGTACTGATCAATAACACGTTTAATAATCCTCTCTCCCCAGTCTTTCTCCTGTGGAGAAAGATAGGCCCATATATCCAATGTATTGAAGCCACCACGGCGATAATCATCAGGACTGCCCCAAATATCAGCCATATCGGATGGGATACTATACCAAACAGGAATTTTCTCGAACAATCGTCCTTGGGGCAAGGCAATCACATTTATCTGTAGCTCTTGTCTATCTTGCTGTCCATTGGACCATTCGGCATAGTAGTAAGCCTTGTGAGTCGTTCCTGCAGGCAAAGAACTACGCCAGAAAAACGTGAATTTCGATGTCTCCAATGAATCTGGCACAATGCGATAACGTTGATAAACCTCACCATGACGCAAAATTCTCTCGGGTGCTGCAATGGTCAGTTTCCGCAATCCCTTGAGGACCTCAATCCCGACTGGAACTTCTAAGACTAAGGTGGGAAGTAGGTTGAAGTTAATGGGGCTAAACCGTGTCATTGTGACAGCGTCAGCCACATATGCTATCGGTTCATGACTTGCTGAATAATAGTACCCGGCTTGATCAGATGGCAGTTTTGGCGTCTTTGTAACTAACGGTGCCACCAAATTGGACGGAATCGTATCCTGAGACTGGAAAGTACCAGCCGCAAAAACAATTAAAGCAACCCAAATAACTAATGGAAACAGCCTTCTTCGCATCGTGACGAATTTGGGAACTTTGGACTTATGGTTCAGCGAAAAATTAACCACAGTAGTACAGGTTTAATCCTAGCCTGTATTGTTGAGCCAACATGGTTAAATCAACTTGAAAACTCGTTATACACCAATGGTCATACAATGTTCATTGGCAAGTAGCCCCCTCTAACTTTCCAGAACACATAATCGACAGGTAAGCAGATACATGACCGCTCAAACATCCAAAATCATCTACACATTGACAGATGAAGCCCCCGCTCTGGCCACGTATTCTTTCCTACCGATTATTCAAGCTTTTACAGGGGCTGCTGATGTCACTGTCGAAACGAGTGACATTTCCCTGGCAGGGCGGATTATTGCCAACTTTCCTGACCGGCTGACGGCTGAGCAGCGGCTGCCAGATGCCTTAACACTGTTGGGGAGCCTGGCAAAAACCCCAGAAGCTAATATCATTAAGCTGCCTAACATCAGCGCGTCCATTCCCCAACTGACAGCGGCCATTCAAGAGCTACAGGACAAGGGGTATGACGTGCCTGATTATCCCGCTGAGCCTACAAATAAGGCCGAAGCCGACATTAAAGCTCGATATGCCAAAGTACTGGGCAGCGCCGTTAACCCTGTCCTGCGAGAAGGAAATTCTGATCGACGAGTAGCTGCTGCCGTTAAACAGTACGCACAAAAAAATCCTCATCGTGTAGGTGAATGGACAGCTGCTTCCAAATCCCACGTTGCCCATATGACCAGTGGTGATTTTTATGGGAGTGAGAAATCCGTTGTTGTTCAAAATGCTGGCAATGTCAAGATTGAACTATTAGCAGCAGATGGCTCTATAACTGTTCTAAGAGACAAGACAGCGGTCTTAGAGGGCGAAGTTTTAGACGCAGCGGTCATGAGCATTAAGGCCCTTCGCGCATTCTATACAAAGGAGATTGACCAGGCAAAAGCGGACGATATCCTACTTTCTCTCCATGTCAAGGCAACGATGATGAAAGTGTCGGATCCCATTTTGTTTGGCCATGCCGTTACGATCTACTTTAAAGATGTCTTTGAAAAGTATGCTGATATCTTTGCCGAGTTAGGGGTTAACCCCAACAATGGTGTGGGTGATGTATACGCCAAAATCCAGACATTACCTGATGCCCAGCGTGCAGCGATTGAAGCTGATTTACAGGCTAGCTATGCTAAACGGCCTAAGCTGGCCATGGTGGACTCTGATAAAGGCATCACCAATCTCCATGTGCCCAGTGATGTGATCATTGACGCCTCTATGGCTGCCTCCATTCGCACCTCTGGCAAAATGTGGGGACCTGACGGCAATCCTTATGACACCAAGGCGATGATTCCTGACCGGTGCTATGCCACCATGTACCAGGAATGCATCAAATTCTGCCAGGAGAATGGAGCCTTTGATGTAACAACGATGGGCAATGTCTCTAATGTGGGACTAATGGCTCAAAAAGCAGAAGAGTATGGTTCCCATGACAAAACGTTTGAGCTCCCGACTAATGGAACTGTCCGGGTGGTTGATGCAGCTGGACAACCCTTGATGGAGCACAGGGTGGAGCAGGGCGATATCTGGCGTATGTGTCAGACCAAAGATCTACCAATTCAGGATTGGGTAAAACTCGCTGTCAATCGAGCTAAAGCCACAGGCTGCTCAGCCGTCTTCTGGCTCGATGCCAACCGTGCCCATGATGCTAATCTAATTGCCAAGGTGAAGCAGTATTTGCCGAACCATGACACCACAGGGCTGGATATCAAAATTTTATCCCCGGCGGATGCCATGCGCTTCACCTGTGAGCAGATTAAAGTTGGGAAAAATGTTATCTCCGTCACTGGCAATGTCTTAAGGGACTATCTCACTGATCTTTTCCCCATCCTTGAGCTGGGCACTAGTGCAAAGATGCTTTCCATTGTGCCGTTGTTAGCGGGTGGTGGATTGTTTGAAACCGGGGCCGGTGGATCGGCTCCCAAGCATGTAAAACAGTTTTTAAGTGAAGGCCATCTGCGTTGGGACTCTCTGGGGGAGTTTTTAGCCTTGGCGGTCACCCTGGAAGATATGGGGCGGAAGACTAACAATGAGAATGCGTTGATTTTGGCGGAGGCGCTTAATAAGGCCAATAGCCAGTATTTGGACAATATGAAATCCCCGTCTCGTAAGGTTCATGAGATAGACAATCGCGGCAGTCATTTTTATCTGGCAATGTACTGGGCGCAGGCCTTAGCTGAGCAGGATCAGAATAGGGACCTTAAGGCTAAGTTTACGAAACTGGCTCAGTATCTGAGCGAAAATGAAGCCAAGATTGTGGGTGAACTCAATGCAGCTCAGGGTAAGTCGGTGGATATTGGAGGTTATTATCTGACTGATGTAGAGAAGACAAGTCAGGCAATGCGACCTAGCGAGACCTTGAATACTGCATTGGCTGTGGTTTAATACCAAATCCACATAAGTATGTAGCACTCTCAGTGAGTGGGTTTCAGGGCAACGTATTTGCCTTGAAATTTACCCACTAGCACTTCATTTGAATACACTTCTGATGAAAGGGTTATACGGCCTTTTCCGTGCTTAGACAGGGTGTTGATAAAGCGTTGCCAGGATTTGCTATCAGGGGCCAGGCAATGGGCTTGAAAATCTCCCAGGGCAGGATTGGTGTATTCCAGGCTGTTGCTTTGAATGACAATACGGCTAGGCATGTTCAATGTCTGTAACCTCACATGAACAAAGGTCCAGGCTGAGAGAATGGCTAATGTAGAAATGCTGCCACCAAATACAGTGTTGCGGTGGTTGATATTGGGCGCTAACGGTGCCGATAGGATCACGCTTGTCTGATCGATGGAGGTGACGGTTACCTCCATCGCTTTGGACAGGGGAATGTGTTCGTGGAGGTACTGTTCTACGGCGATGCGATCAAGGGCCATATTGTCTGAGTTTTTAAGAGGGTTTGCCGTAATGGCAATCATCAGCATAGCTGAAAAGTTTACGGCCATTGGTTTATGCTTGTGTCAGGTATTCACTGGCTTAAAAATGGCTTAATTTCAGCTCGATGGGGATGTCCAGCTTTTCGGTTAGCTCGATAACGTTGTTGGTGAAGTCGATAAGGTCGCCGGAGGTGGCGGCAGGTCCGCTGTTTTGGTCGATTATCAGGGTTGCGATCGCAACCCTACTCATAACTCTCAAAGTTGTACGTCGCCGCTGATCACTTGCTGGCGAATGTTCGGATTATTTAGATAAGTCTCTCCTGGACGCACACGGTCGAGTTTTTTAGCGTCTCGCCAACGGGTACGTAGCAGCAAAGCCCGCCTTAGGTCTGCGCCTTTAAGATTAGCCCGAGAGAAGTCAGCATCAGTTAACATAGCTCCACGAAAACTGGTCCCTCCCATAGTGGCTAACGCCATGGAAACAGAACGAATCCACTCATCTCTTTGTTCTCCTGCCAGTGCTCGATACCCGATATAGGTTCCCGCTAACGTTATAGCTACAGCAATGGCTACGGCTCCAACTACAGTAATGGTGATAGCTACAGAACCAATACTGCCTCCGCCCAAGGCGATGGATAGGGTTATATGGATGGATACCAAGAGGGTTGCAACCCCGGCAAAGAGGATCGCTACAGCTAGAGCCAGGATTACGGATATAACTCCGACCATCCCTTCAGCGATGGCTACGGCGGTGGCCACCGCTAAGGCTTCGACTGTCGCTCCAGCAAGGATGATGCTTCCAACAATCACTCCGGCTATGACAATGCCTGAGGTTGTAAGGCTCGCTGAGGCTCCAGCTAAAACTCCAGCAAGAGTTCCAACGATGCCTATGGCGACGATATAGCGTTTCTCAGTTGTTTTGACTATAGTAACAGCAGTGAGTAAACCACCCAATAATATCGTTGTCATTAATCT